>NC_013407.1:698531-1047797 GCF_000024625.1 Methanocaldococcus vulcanius M7 | reverse complement strand
ACTCTTGTAGGATAACTTTTGAAAACAACTATAACCTCATCAACTTTTGTAGGGCCAATTCCAACATCCGCAGCAAAGGATGAGGCAGTTGTGTCTTTTGAGGTTACGTATGGATAGGTGCCATAATATAAAGAAAGTAGAGTCCCCTGGGTTCCTTCGATTAAGACATTATCTCCTCTCTCTAATGCATCATTAACCTCTTCCGATACATCTCCTAAAAAGTCCTTTAATTCTTCAACATCTTTTGCCTGCTTTAAAACCCTCAAGACCCTATCCACGTTAGCAGGCCCACATCCACTTCCAGTGGTTCCGATCTCCTTGGCTAAGTGCTCATCTTTTCTATCCATAATCTTATGCTTCTCTTCAATAATTCCAGATCTGTAATCTACTATCAATCTCTCTTTAATGTTAAATTCTTTTAGCATTTCAACTTCTTTTAATAAAACCTCTGGATCTACTAAAACTCCTGCTCCTATGGCTAATTTTGCCTCCTTGTATGGAAATCCGGTTGGTATCATTCTAATTCCATAACTCTTTCCTCCAATATTTACAGTATGTCCTGCATTTGGACCTACTCCTCCTCTTGCAATAATTGACGGCTTATCTTTATCGCAGATGTAGCTTATTATTTTTCCTTTTCCTTCATCTCCCCATTGTCCTCCGACTATTATTGTGCAAGTCAATAAAATCACCCTTTCCTCTGTTCAAAACCTTATATTTATTTGTGATCGTGATATTTAAAGTTAATTAACATTAAAAATTTTTAATCTATATAAGGATAAAAATGAAAAAATGAAAAAAATGTTAAATATTTAGTGAAGAGATATGATTAAGGATTTTATGATAAAAGGAATAAAAAAAGAAATAAAATTAAAAATAATAAAGATAATTAAATTAAGATAAAAAATTTAATATGCCTTAAACTTGTTTTAAACCTTACTATCACATTTTAAGACCTATTTAACCATATTTTAGTTATTACTGTAATATCATTGAGATTAAAGGGTTAATTGAGTTAATAAATCTAAAATGTATTTCTTTAAATCTTTAAAAAATAAAAAATTTAAAAAACTATTTATCCATCTTGCAAAGAACCTCTTTATACTTATTTTTAAATTCATTCAAATTTTTAATTGTTGTATCTAATGTTAAGGGAGTTATTGATATATGTCCTTTTTTTCTTAAAACATAAACGTCTGTATCTTCTTCCTCTTCGAATATTGGATAGCCATCAATCCAGTAATAACTCCTACCTCTTGGATCTATCCTTTCTTCAACATGTGTTGTATACATTTTCCTTGCCAGTCGTGTTATTTCCACTGGGGTTTTTAAGGTTGCGTTTTCAGGAATGTTTATATTTAAAACATCGCAGGGCATATCATATTTTACATACTTTTCAGCAATTTTTGCAGTGATCTTCGCAGGAATTTCAAAATTTATCGGAATATCAAATTCTTTAAATTTTAAGTGATCAGCTGTCATTTGTAGAGAGGAGGCAATTGCCTTTGCTCCATGATGTGCCGCTTCAAACGCAGCCCCTAATGTTCCAGATGTCATTATTTCTGTTCCTAAATTTTCTCCAATATTTATTCCAGAAATAACCAAGTCGGGAACTTTTTTTAGTATTTGATAAATTCCTAATATCACACAGTCAGTTGGAGTGCCAGAAACAGCATATCCAACAATATCATCATTCAACTTCACTTTTGTCATTCTTAATGGTTCAAATAAGCTTATTGCCCTTCCAATCCCACTCTGCTGATTTGTTGGAGCAACTATCGTTATCTCTGCATTTTTAAACTGTTCTTTTAGAGCGTTATATAATGCTATAAGTGAAGGGGAGTAAATTCCATCATCATTAACTATAAGGATATTCACGATCATCACCGAATTAAAGTTATCTTTAACATTTAAATATCATCAAAAGTATATGTATTTTTAGTAATTAAAACTTTCCGAGATCTCGATCTTTGTATTTACTCTCAAAGCATGGCATTAAAAGATCAACGATCTCAAAACATTTTTAATAGGATAGAGAGGGAAAATATGAAAAAGAGAAACATAACTGAATTTCAGGTCTTATCTGAAATTATAAGAAAACAACCTCATATAAAACAGAAAGAGATCGCTGAAAATTTGGGAGTGACAGTTCAAGCTGTCTCAGAACATATAAGAAATTTAGTTAAGGAAGGTTATGTAAAATCAAGGGGAAGAGGGGAGTATGTAGTTACTGAAAAAGGACTGAGAAAATTAAAAAACTGGATTTCTGAGTTTAGGGACTATTTAGATGAAATAAACACTGCTGTTTATAGGTATAAAGATATATGGCCTGCTATTGCCAATGAGGATATTGAGGATGGAGAGATCGTTTATCTTTTTATGAGAAGAGGGCTTTTATATGCTTCAAAAGAGCCGAAAGGAAAGGCAAAGGCAAAAGTTCTATATGGAGGAAAGAAGGGAGAGGATATATCTATTTGCGAAATTAAAGGGATCATTGATGTTCCAAAAGGAAAAGTTATTGTATTTAGAATTCCTCCTGAAGTTGTTGGTGGATCGAGGGCTGTTAATTACGATCTTATCAAAGAGAGTATGGATGAGTTAGATAACTATGTTATTGCTACTATGGGAACAGTTGCCTACGTGGTGGCAAGTAAACTAAACGTTGAACCAGAGATAAGGTTTGCAGTTCCTGAAGCGATTGTAAATGCATGCAATAGAGGTTGTAATGTCATTGCATTGATAACTGGAAAGATGGCAGAGAAGGTTATAAAAAAGCTTGATAATTCAAGAATAAGCTATACAGTTTTAGATGCTACAAAGGAAAAGGAAAAGAGGCAAAATATAAAGATAAAATAAAATAGATATATAGTTAACTGAATATTTATTAACCAAATTTATGACAATAGATTTCCAGCAAGGTATCCGCATAGTGTGGAGAAGAACACCACCAAACCTAAGTAAGTCAATGCCTTTGTTTTCCCAAGGACTTTCGATATGGTTAATATCGTTGGAATACTCAAACTTGGTCCTGCAAGAAGTAGTGCCATTGCAGGACCTACATTCATTCCCAAATCCATTAACGCCTTTATTATTGGAACTTCTGTTAATGTAGCGAAATACATTAGAGCCCCTATAAAAGACGCTACAAAATTTGAAGATAGCGAGTTGTCTCCAACATACATAACAATATATTTCGGAGGGATTATGGCCTTTATTGCCCCTGCTATTGCAACTCCAAGGATTAGAAGAGGAAATACAATTTTTAATAAAGAAAAGCTCTCTTTAAGCCATTTTTTTATTTCTTCCTCTCTAAACCATATTTTTACTGATACTGCTAAAAAAACTCCAAGAATTATAAACAACAGGTGTTTTAATAGAAAGTTTCCGAAGATGGGGGTTGAAAGTGCTGGAAATAGTTTTGGAGAGGCAGTGATTACCAGAAGCATTGAAAATTGAAGGGCAAAGAATATTACTGTTTGATACATTGGTCTTGATGATATGCTTTTAGTTTTAGGAACTTTAAATTTTCTTTTAAGATCGTGATCTTTGAATATAAGACCCATAGATAGCCCTATCAATACAGAAACAAAAATCGCAAAAACCGCTCTTAAAAATCCAATATCCCATCCGAGTAGAGCAGCGGAATAAAAGATGGCTAAAACATTTATAGCAGGACCTGAAAATAGAAATGTCGTGGCAGGACCTATCCCTGCTCCTCTTTTATAAATACTGGCAAATAACGGAAGAATCGTGCAGGAACACACTGCCAACAATGTTCCACTTATTGCCGAAACAGTGTAGGATATATATTTTGGTGTCTCAGATCCGAAGTATTTTATTATAAAGTTTTTGTTTATCATAGAAGCGATTCCTCCTGCCATTAAAAAGGCAGTTAGGAGGGCTAAAATCCTATTTACATTTAGGTAGTTAACTATTGTGTTTAACATAACGTTAAAAATGTTTATGATATATTGTATTATGTCCATTTTATCTCCTCCTAATTTTTCTCCTCCCTTTTAAAGAAGTATAATCGTGAACCATTTTTTCTCCACAATCAGGACAGTTTGGAAGTTCAACTTCGGATGCCATACAAGGACATACATCCACTTTAAATCTCATCCTTTTACCACATTTTGGACATATTAAGTTCCAAACGATCATTTTTTCCCTCCAAAACCATTAATCTTCTTAGTTAAAGCATGTAGAGCACATGTATTATAGATTATTTTTATAATTATTACTCTATTTATTATTCTATTCATATGTGCTATTAAATTAATGATTACACACCCTATAACTTTTTTATAAAAATATTAAGAATTAGAATTAAATAAAAATTAAACGAAAACAAATTTGTATAAATGCAAGATTTTTATCCTTCTTTTTCTTTTAAATATTCGAGAAGTTCCTCTTTTATTTCCTCAACTGATGGTGTCTCCCCTTCAAAAACTAAAAGATCGTCAAATGCAATTCCGGGAGTAAAAAATACCCACTCAGCAATCTCATTAATGTCTGAAACCTTTATAATCTCTGCCTCTATATTGAGTTCTTCAACTGCCTTTTTAACGTTCTCATACGCCTGATCACATTTTGGACATCCTGTTCCAAAGACCCTTATAACGAGCATACTATCTCACCAAAGTTTTAGATTTTAAAAATAATATTTATAGTTTTTGATAAATTAATTAATTTTGATATTTTTAATATGATATTATATATTTAAATATATGTTAAAATGATAAGTGTTGTTAACAAAACAAAAACAAATACCCTTTCTATTAAAAAATACGTTATTTGGTTAATTTTTGTTAATTTAATTCATAACAACTCCTCCTTATAAACAATTCCCTCATGCCCAGTAATTACATTTTTTCTTAGACATCTAATTTTCTTTAAACTCTCTAACGCTAATTCCTCATCTACATTTAAGTTTGGAGGGATCATCTTTAATATATTATTTTTTAAAGGAGAGGCATCACCAACAACAACATAATCTTTATAGATAACCGATATACTACCGTAAGTATGCCCCGGAGTTTCAATAATCTTAATCTCTTTATCTTTAAACTTTTTAAAATCTTCAAAGTTGTCATTAAACCCGAACTCTTTTGGAGAGGCATAGAAAGTAGCGTTTTTAAATATTGGATTGTTTTCTATATGATCGTAGTGAAGATGTGTATTTATAACAACATCTATATCATTTGAAGAGAGATTTAAGTCAGACAATGCCTTAATAATCTTATATCCCATATCCCTTGTTGAGGTATCAACAACTATATTGTTGTTATTTGTAATAATTAATGTTGATGAGGATGATGCCTTTTTAATTATTCCATTTTCTCTAATTAAAATCCCTTCATATAGAAGCTTTATCATAATTTCACCATTCAAACTTATTGAAGGAAAATATGAAAAATAACAAGTTAATATAATATTTGACTAAATGATATTAATAAATCTGATTTTGTATCATTATTTATACGATTTAATGCTTCCTACATTTAATACTATCATGCACTATTAAATAGGAGGATTTATATGATTAAAAAGATAAAAATAAAAAGGTTTGATGGCAGAGATGTTCGTGATGTTGAAGATTACATTGCAGTTGAAGAAAGCTATAACATCTTTATTAATGAAGAGTTTATTAAGTCCATCTCCCTATCTCCAAATTTTTTAAATGAGTTTGCAGTTGGCTTTGCTATAAGTGAAGGATTTTTAAATAAAGTTGATAAAGTTGAAGTTGATAAAAACAACATATACATCTTTGGAGAAAAAATCAAGATTAACAATAATAAAAATAATAAAGAAATAAAAATAGACATTGAAACTCTAAAGAAAATAATTTCTTATAAAATAAAGGCAAAATATTGGGAAATAACAGGAAGTTTTCACTGGGCTTCAATATTTGATTTAAAAGGCAATAAAATAATTTTTGTTGAAGATATTGGAAGATATAACGCTGTTGATAAAGTTATCGGCTATGCCATCCTAAATAATTACAACTTAAATGAAATAATATTAAAATGCAGTGGAAGAATTCCCTATGAAATCGTTAAAAAGGCCATAAACAGTGGTTTAAATATTATTATCTCAAAATCTCCACCAACAGATAGAGCCATAGAATTGGCAGAAAAAAATAACATCCTATTAATTGGCTTTGCAAGAAATGGGAAATTTAACATTTACACAAGTGAGGAAATATGGGAAAGATAGAATATCTAAAAAAGGAGTATTCTGATGAAGAGATTTATGAAATCTTAGAAGAGCCAGTGAAAGAATGGTTTAGAAAAAAATATAAAACCTTTACTCCCCCGCAGAGATATGCAATTAAAGAGATCCATGAAGGGAAGAATGTTTTAATCTGCTCCCCTACTGGGAGTGGAAAGACGTTATCAGCTTTTTTAGCAGGGATAAATGAGTTAATAAAATTATCATTGGAGAAGAAATTAGAAGATAGAATCTATATTTTATATATCTCACCACTAAGGGCTTTAAATAACGATATTGAGAGAAATTTAAAAGAGCCGTTAAAAGAGATCTATGGGGTTGCTAAAGAAATTGGTGTTGAGTTAGATGAAATTAGAGTAGCAGTGAGAACAAGCGATACAACAACCTCACAAAAGCAAAGAATGTTGAAAAAACCCCCTCACATTTTAATAACAACTCCAGAGTCATTAGCTATTGCCTTAAACTCACCAAAATTTTCTCAACTATTGAGTGGAATTAAATATGTGATAGTTGATGAAATTCACGCATTAACAAATAAAAGAGGAGTTCATCTCTCACTTTCTTTGGAGAGATTGAATAGGGTAGCGAACTTTATAAGAATTGGTTTATCAGCAACTATATATCCTTTAACTGAGGTAGCTAAATTTTTAGTTGGTAATGGGAGAGATTGCTATATTGTAGATGTTAGCTATAAAAAAGAGGTTGAGATAAAGGTTATCTCTCCAGTTGATGATTTTATTTACACACCTTCAGAGGAGATTAGCAAAAACCTCTATGGTTTATTAAAAAAACTCATAGAAGAGCATAAAACAACCTTAATATTTACAAATACAAGGAGTGCTACTGAGAGAGTTGCATTTTATTTGAAGCAGTTGGGAGTTGAAAAGGTAGAGACACACCACTCATCTTTAAGCAGAGAGCATAGGTTAGAAGTTGAGGAGAAATTGAAAAAAGGAGAGTTAAAATGTGTTATCAGTTCGACATCACTTGAACTCGGCGTGGATATTGGAAGTATCGACTTAGTTATTCTCCTCGGCTCACCAAAGAGTGTTTCAAGAGCTCTACAAAGAATTGGTAGGAGTGGGCATAGGTTGCATGAGAAAAGTAAGGGGATTATAATCCCATTTGATAGGGATGATTTAGTTGAAAATGTTGTTTTAGCTTATGATGCAAAAATTGGAAAGATTGATAGGGTTTATATTCCAAAAAACTGTTTGGATGTTCTATCTCAACATTTGGTTGGAATGGCGTTAGAGAAGGTTTGGGATGTTGATGAGGCATATAATTTAATTAAAAAGGCATATCCATATAAAAATTTGAGTAGAGAAGATTTCTTAGACGTTTTAAATTATTTGTCTGGAGGTATTGAAGAAAAAAATGTCTATGCAAAAATTTGGCTTAAAGATAATAAATTTGGGAAGAGAGGAAAATCAGTGAGGGCTATATACTACATGAACGTTGGAACCATTCCTGATGAGACAGCGGTTGATGTTATAGCAGATGGCAAATACGTTGGAGAGGTTGAGGAGGAGTTTGCTGAAAAGCTGATGAAGGGAGACATATTTGTTTTAGGAGGGAAAACATACAAATACTTAGGGGGCAGAGGAAATAAAATTAGGGTTAAAGAGGTCTTTGATGAAAAGCCAACAATTCCAGCATGGTTTTCTGAGCAGTTGCCGTTAGCTTATGACTTGGCTTTAGATATTGAAAAATTTAGAAAAGAAGTTTTATCTTCAGATATTGAAGATATTAAAGAAAAATACGACATAGATGAAAAAACAGCCAAAGCAATTAAAAATTATATGGATGAACAAGACAAATTTGCAATAGTGCCTGATGATGAAAATGCCTTAATAGAAAGTTTTGAGGAGGAAAAAAGGAGATACTATATATTCCACTTTGTAGCTGGGAGAAGGGCTAATGAGGCATTAGCAAGGGCTTTCGCTAATTATATTTCAAAAATAAAGAAATGTAATGTTCGACTTTCGGTGAATGATTATGGCTTTGCCTTAATACTGCCAAAAAATAGAAAGATAAAGAGGAATGATATAATAGAACTCTTCAACTTAGATATTGTTAAAAATGTGGAAGAAAGTATAGAGAGGAGCGAAATTTTAAAGAGGAGATTTAGGCATGTTGCTACAAGGGGCTTTATGATTTTGAGAAGATATATGAAGAGGAAGATAAGCGTTGATAGACAGCAGTTTAATGCTGAGATGCTTTTAAAATACTGTAAAGAGGTTAATCATCCTTTATATAGAGAGACATTAAGGGAAATTTTAGAGGATAGCTTAGACATTGATAACGCCTTGGATTACTTTGAAAAAGTTAAGAAAAGGAAAATTTATTATTTAGAGTTGCCAACTCCTTCCCCATTTGCATTTAATTTGGTTGTTTCTGCCTCATCTGATATTGTGTTTATGGAGGATAAAAAGAGGATGATAGCTGAATTGCACAAAAAAGTTATGGAATTTATTTCAAGGAAAAGGCAGGAAAAAGATTAAATATTAAGAAAATAGAATTAGAGTATAATTTTAAGTTTTTATTTTAAACAATTTTTCTTATTAGTTTTTTATAGGTTGAGTAAATTTTTGGGTGATGTTTATGACAGAAGAACAAAAAAGAAAACTTACTGGGAAAATGAAAAAAATGCTTAGAAGTAAAGCTCATGATTTAGAACCGGTCGTTTGGATTGGAAAAGAGGGTAGTGATAAAGTTATTAAGGAGGTTGATAGACAACTAAAAGAGAGAGGTTTAATAAAGGTTAAAGTAAGAAAAGCTGCTTTATTGTATGAAGATAAATATGATATTGCTGAAAAGCTTGCTAAGACGTGTGATGCAGAGGTTGTTAGTGTAGTAGGACATGTAATAACTTTATTTAGGCCAAGGGAAGGTTGGAAAAAGTATTTGGCTAAAAAACCAAGAAAGAAGGTTAAAAAAGATGAAAAGATCATTGAGTTGTTTGAGAAGTTTAGAAAGAAGGCAGTTAAAGATTAAGCGAGTTTTAAAGATTAAAGCATTACTTATTAAAAATGTTGAGGGCTAACTATTAATACCACTAAATCTATTATTTTGGTAGTATGCAAAACCATTCAATTCAAGTGATAGTATGAAAAAAATATATGTTGTGATCATTGCCCTATTTTTGATACTGGTTTGTTTACTTGCAGTTGGAGTGCTTGCTATCTTGAGTTTTTCAGGAGAGAATATAGATCTACTTGGAGGAAATAAAATTGCAAAAGTGTATTTATGTAATGAAATATACTTTGATTACAGTCAAGGAGATGGACTCTTTCCATCAGAAAAGAAAGATGCAAGATACTATATAAATTTGCTTGACAAGTTAGAAAAGGATAACTCGGTTAAAGGAGTTTTGTTGATTGTTAATTCTCCTGGAGGGGAAGTTATAGCAAGCGAAAAATTAGCGAGGAAGGTTGCAGAATTAGCCAAGAAAAAGCCAGTGGTTGTGTATGTTGAGGATTTAGATGCTTCTGGGGCATATATGGCTTCTGTTCCTGCAAATTATATAGTTGCTGAAAAACATTCAATAGTTGGAAGTATTGGAGTTAGGATGGATATAATACACTACTACGGATTAATGAAAAAACTCGGCATAAACGTAACTACAATAAAAGCAGGGAAGTATAAGGATATTGGCTCTCCATACAGGCCTATGACCAAAGAGGAGAAAGAGTATCTGCAAAAGATGATAAATGAAACCTATATCGATTTTGTTAAATGGGTTGCAAAGTATAGGCATTTGCCTTTAAATTATACGTTTAAAATAGCAGATGGAAAAATATACAGCGGAGAGGATGCTAAGAAAGTCGGATTAGTTGATGAAGTTGGAACCGAAGAAACTGCTTTAAAAAAATTAGAACAACTGGCTAATGTCTCAAATCCTGAGATTGTTGAGTATGGTTTAGAAGAAAATAGAGGGCTATTTGGATTAACTTATGATTTAGGGTATGGAATAGGAAAAGGTCTTGGAGAGGTCTTATGTGAAATGGGAAAATTAAATTCAAAAGTGGAGTTGATGAGTTAAGTTATTTATATTTTTTTCTTTTTTTACTTTTAATCTATTAACCTTTAACTTTTTAATCTATTATTGTTTATTTTTCTTCTTTACCAATTCGTAGAGCATTGCTTGTAATCCGTGATACTTAACCATACCAGCAATTTCCTTTTGGTCCATTTCTTTTTCATCGAAAGAGACGAGTTCTTTGCTATATAGAGCATAAGGACTTTCTCTTCCAACAACCCTCGCACTTCCTCCATATAACTTAACTTTGACTTTTCCACTCACTCGCTCTTGGGTTTTATCAATAAAAGCATCTAAATCCTCTCTTAATGGATCAAACCACAAACCTTTATAGATAAGCTCTCCGTACAAGCTATCTACAATTTCTTTAAATCTGAGTTCGTCTCTTGTTAAGACCAACTGTTCCAAAGCTTTATGTGCTGTTATTAATAAAATTGCTCCAGGACATTCGTAGTTTTCTCTTGATTTTAATCCAACTATCCTATCTTCAATAATATCTATTCTACCAACACCATGCCTTCCAGCAATCTCATTTGCCTTTTTTATCAACTCAACAGGATCTAATCTTTCTCCATTTATTGCCACTGGAATTCCTTTTTCAAATTCAATCTCTACAATTTCTTCTTCTTTATCTTCCAATGGGTTTTTAGTCCAAGCATATATTTCCTCTGGAGGGATAAAATCCGGATCTTCCAATTCGCTACCTTCTATACTTCTTCCCCATAAGTTTTCGTCAATACTGTATTTTTTACTTTCTGTTGGTATTGGAATACCCTTTTCCTTTGCATATTCAATTTCCTCAACTCTTGTTAAGTTTAAATCCCTTATTGGAGCAACAACCTTTAAATCTGGAGCTTTTATTCTAATAGTTGTTTCGAATCTAAATTGATCATTTCCTTTTCCAGTGCATCCGTGGGCAACTGCCTCGGCTCCAACTTCTTTGGCAATCTCAACAACTTTATAAGCTATTAGTGGTCTTGCTAAGGCCGTTGATAGAGGATAACCTTCATACATTGCGTTTGCTTTAATTGCTCTAAATATATAATCTTTAACAAACTCCTCTTTTGCATCAATAGTGTAGTGTTTTAAAACACCTAAATTTTTAGCTTTTTCTTCCACTTCCTTTATTTCCTCTACTGGTTGTCCAACATCCACGCAGACAGAAACGACTTTATAATCATATTTATCCTCCAATAATTTTAAGCAACAACTTGTATCTAAACCTCCAGAATATGCCAAAACAGCTATTTTTTCCATACTTATCTCCTCCATATAATTTCTAAGCACACATATAAAACGTTAACTTACATAATATAATAAATTATATATAAACTATAAACAGTGATACAGATTAGCAAGATATTGTAGTAGTTGTTTATTATATTAACGATTTGGTTGGACGGTCTCAAAAATGATAAAAGATGTTATATATTAACCTACTAATTTAAATATGCAAAAATAACATAGATAAAAATATAAGAATAGATTAAAGATTAAGAAAAGAAAAAGTTTGATAATACAAATACAAATATCCAAAAAATAAAGAAATACAAAACAAATAATAGCAAGGGCTACCATGGGAGAAGAAAATAAGGAAAATGAAACTGAAAAAGTAAAAAATCTGGAAGAGAAAGTAAATGTGTTAAGTAAAAGAATTTTAGAATTAGAAAGAAGAGTTGATGCAAAATTAAAGGAAAATGAGAAAAAATTAGATGAGAAAACTGATAAAATAATGAGAAAAGAAGTAATTTTATTGATAGGTATGCATTTGAAAACTATCGATGATTTAAAGCGAATTTTAAAACTGATCAACACAAATATAATTGTTTTGGGGATTTTAATAACAATTCTTTATATTTTTCTAATTATCGCAATTTTAAAAGTTATCTAAAAGTTATCTAAAAAATTAAATAAAACTAAATTAATTAGAACAAGGGATTAAATTAATAAATATTAAACTAATAAATAACCAATAAATAATAAAAAAATAAAATTTGGGATAGATATTTTTGTATTAACGTATATGACGAAATTTAACGGCTTTCATCTGAATTCTTAGCGAAGATTAATAATTTGAGTGATAATCAAGGTGTGAAAATGCTTACTCACGTGGATGAAAAAGGCGTTAAAATGGTAGATATATCAAAAAAAAGTAATGTAGGGAGAATCTGTATTGCAGAAGGATATATTAATCTAAAACCAGAAACAATAAAACTGATAAAAGAAAACAAAATTAAAAAAGGAAATGTTTTGACAACAGCTCAAATTGCAGGAATCTTGGCAGTTAAAAAAACCCAAGATCTGATTCCAATGTGTCATCCTTTACCAATAACCTCGATAAATATAGATTTTGAGATATTTGATAATAAAATAAAGGCAATATGTTCAGTTAAAACAACGTATAAAACAGGAATAGAGATGGAAGCACTTACAGGCGTTTCAATAGCACTACTAACCATTTGGGATATGGTAAAATCCGCAGAAAAAGACGAAAACGGAAATTATAATAACACTGAAATCTTTGGAGTTAGAGTTGTTAAGAAGGTTAAATTATCTTCGGATTAAATCTTAGATTTGACATTAGGATTTAAATAGTTCATCTAAATAGATCATGAATAATTTAAATAGATTAAATTAGTTTAGAGTATATTTTTGCGGGAGATGGCTTATGGTTCATGAGAATTTTGATATTGTTCTTTGGATCAGGATGATAAAAGAGGGAATTGAAAAGAAGAACCTAAATCCTTGGGATGTTAATATTGCCGAAATTGCAGATTATTATCTTCAAAAAATAAGGGAATTGAAGAAATTTGACATCAGATTATCTGCTGATGTTGTTCTCGTTGCAGGTATTCTCTTAAGAATGAAATCGCAAGCCCTCTATGAAGAGGTTAATGAAGAAGAGGAAGAAGAGGAGTATTTTGAAGAAGATATATATGAAGAGCCGGAAGATAGAAAACAGAGAAAGTCCAAGAGCAAAGGAAAAAAAAGTAAATCAGTTAGTGTTGATGAGTTAATTGAGACGATTGAGAAAGAGTTGAAAAAAGTTAAAAAATCAAGAAAAAAGAAAGAAAAAAAGATAATAGATGTAGAGGAAATAGTGGAAGAGCTCATCGAGGAAGAGGATGTTTCCGATATAATTAATGAATTGTTATATGACCTTGAAAAGGAAGGGATAATTATCTATCAAAAAAAATTCAAAACAAAAAATGAGAGAGTTAGATATTTTTTACCTTCACTTTATTTAGCAAATGATGGAAAAGCTGAACTTATTCAGGAGAAATTATTTGGAGAACTGATAATAAAAATAAAAAATAAAAAAATAGAAAATTAAAAATGATTGTTTATTATAAGACAAAAGAATTAAGATCTATTTTTCTCTCTCCATTCATTTAGAATCTTATCCCAGTTTTTCCTTAAAAAGTCCCCAACCTGTGAAGAATCTCTGGTTCCGACTATACATGTCCAGCCGGTTTTATCTTCAATATCTCCTCTTGTAGAAGCAGCTAACGCAGGTAGTATTATGACTCTATGATTAACTTTCTCCGCGATTCCTGTTTCTTCAATTAATCTCTTGGCATTTTCTCCATTATACTGCCCACCTGCAACTGAGACATCAACCGCTTTACCTCCTGTGTCCATCACTAAGAGCCAGCATCTAACGTTATCTTTTTCAAAATCTCCCGTTACTGTATAGAAGGTAAGAGAGAAGTTTGTGGTTAAGATAACTGGACTATTTTCGTCAGGATTGCCTATTGGATATAGACCTGGCTCGACTGCTTGTGGCTTTCTTGGATCTGTGTAGATACACTGCCTTAACGTTAGAACAGGCATTAACTCCCAGATGTCTGTTCCATGCATGATGAGTGCATCTGCATATCTATTTAATAAAGCATCTGCTATCGTTGCCTCAAACATCTTAGCAACAACATCTTTATCATCAAAAAATCCTGACATTGGACATTCATGTTTTAGGGCATAGTAGTAAGCGTTTATTGGTAAATTTAATATTGGAAATCCAAGGTATTTATCTTCCCTTTCTATTGCGCTTCTTCGTATCATAACATTTAGATCGAGCGTTTCGGCAATATTTTCAGGGTATGTGTGAGGTTCTAACACTAAATCCTCTATTCCATTAGCAAGACACTTCGCAGACATGTTTTTTAACTCTTTAACGTTATTTGATGAGAGAACTAAAACTACATCTTTCTCTTTTTTTAGTTCTTTTATTACCCTTATAAAATCGTTTAATGTCTCTTTTGTTGCAGCGTAGATCATTGGTTTTGATTTAACAACTTTTAATCCCTCTTTAATAATATTTGGATCTAAAGAAGCAAGGCAAATAGGCATTTTTGTTTCTTTTTCAACTATCTCAATGGCTTTTTTAAACTTTTCAGCATCTTTTGATGCATTTCTTATTACAATAAAGTCCAATCTTAACTTCTCTCCCGTTCTTTCAAATACAAAGTTTTCAATTTCTTTTGCTTTGTTTTTTATCTCCTCTTCACTTAAATTATCACTTATATCAATGCCAATAGGTGTGGGATTAAAGAATGAAAGCTGATACCTATACATTACCTCGTCTCCACCCATAACTGCCCTTTTTTCACTATTTCCAAACCAAACTTCTTTTACAGGTGGAGAGATCATCTCTATTATTTTCTTTTTATTTTTTTCAAACTTTGGCGTGTTTAATATTGGACACTGATCAACTGTTGCCTCCTTTTCAAGTAATTTTGTAGCAAATGCCATACAAGATGGATAACCACATTTTTTACAGTTTGTTTTTGGTAGTAGTTTATAAATATCCATTGCACTTATTTTCTTAGGCATATCTCTCACCTTTAAATTAAACTACGAAAAATTTTATGATAATTTTTTATAATTGTTTATGGAATTTATATCATGTGTTATAAACTGATGAACCGTTATCCGAAAGAATAAACATCATTTATTTTGTTATTAAGGATGTTGCGAGAGGAAAGAGCCCTTATGGGCAAGTAATCCATTCATAGTTATTTGTGTTTAATTTAACTTCTCCTGGCTTTGTTGTTAGTGTTTTTCCAATCTCTTTTAATGTTTTTACAGCGATTGGATTAAGCATCATAAAGAGATCTACTCCACAGAGCATCATCGTAATTCCCGTAGTTATCTCCCAAAGTGGAAGTCGATATTCTCTCGGTCCCCATTCCTTATTTACCATCCACGCTTCCCTTGCTCCGTTAGCGTTAGTTGTTCCTGAAGACATTGGCATGTTAACAACTTCATCTCCCTTTAATCCACTTAGTCGTAATCTTGTCATCGCATTTATTGAGAATTCTATCCCATATCCCAGTGCACAGGTTGTTGGATCCATAACTATTCTGTTAGGATCTAATCCTGCCTCGATTAATTTTCTATTTAAATCACGAGCCATGTTTGGATCCATAATACTCCAAGCCAGTACATTGTGATCATACTTCATAGCTGCATCAACAACTTTTTTATAATCAAGTTCTAAGTTTGCAGAAGCTAATAAACATCTATCTCCCTCTGCCACTTCCGCACACGCTTCTAAAACTAACGGATCCTTTTGAGGATTTCCACTACCTCCAATAACAAACGGAACATCAACTGCCTGTAATAAATCTTCCATTAATTTTGCCGCCTCTTTCGGACTTTTATCTTTAATCTTTGGATCTGTGGAGATATGATGAATAGTTATCATATCTGCTCCAAAGTCCTTGACACACTTTCTTGCCCACTCACAAGGATCCTCCATAACATCCTGGAAATACTGCCTGATCGGTTTTGGAAGTCCAGGCATTGGAATATCAAATATATCAAACGTTACAACAGGAGGATTAGGTTGAGGATCTTCAAATCTATATAATGCTCTCTGCCCTCCAATTTTAACGACTTTTCCTCTTCCTCCCTCTGATTTTGGTTTACCAAATTGGACTTCTCTTATGTATCCCTTGTATTTTTCTATTGGTGGCTCCCAATCAAGCTCTGGAACCTCTTTAATTTTTATTAATCCTTCCTCTGCAAGTGTTTCTTTTAGAGCTGGTGTTTGTGGTATCGTTATTGGCGGGGAGGAGGGGATATTTATGATAAGTTCCTCTGCATCGATAACTATGTTTTCAATCTCAATTTTTCCTACCTTTTCAATGATTTTAATCAAGGCATTTAAATCCATAACCTCACCTAATCTGTCATTATAGATCATTATAGATTATGATTAAGTTATGCACAAACTTCCTATATAAAGGTTATTATTTCTACATTTTAAATTGAAATTTTAAAGAAATAAAGGAGATTTTACTTTACAATTACCTTGAATTTAATTAAAAACAAGTTTCATATATTAGATAACTTAATATACCTATCACAATTACCATGAAAAACTTTTATATATTTTATGTATCTATGAATAATTCGTGGCGCGGGGTGCCGGGCTTGGTAGCCCGGGGCGGACTTCAGATCCGTCGAGGGCGAGAGCCCTCGGGGTTCGATTCCCCCCCTGCGCCGTCTTTTATATAACTCTGTGAGAATATGGAGAAGATCTATTCTAAATTTGGAGGAATTGATGATTTAAAAAAGATTATTTCCGGATTGTCAAAATTTACAGGAGTTATTAGAATAGATAATGCTTTTTTATATTATATTGACTCAAAACTAATTAGTTCAAAGATTGGTAATGAAGAAAAAAGTTTAGAGGATATATTTTCAGAAATTCCTGATAATTTCATAATAGAAATATATAAAGGTTCTGAAGAAGAAGTGAGATATGCAATAAAAAATTTTAAGCCAGAGAACTCTATTATAGAGGTTTCAAAGTTGAGTTTAATCTCTAAAAATGGAGTGGTGTTAAACACCTATTCTGATATATTTGAGTATATAGACGGATTTGTTAGAGCAATATTTATTCCAAAAAGATTTAAAAATGAGAAAGGTGTCGTAATTTACAAAAATAACAAAGAAATTTTTGCCATATACTTTGGTAAGAGAATTTTATACGGAAAAAAAGCAATCAGTAAACTTAAAACCACGTTTGCAGTTAGCGAGATAATTGCAAAGATTGAAAAAATTAGAAAAAGCGAATTAGAAGAAATAATAAGTAAATATCCGGATGGGATGTTGGTATTTTGGGACTCATTTAAAGATCTAATTGATAAGATAATTTCTTCAAAAGTTCCAAAAATTTTAAAAAACACTTCACTTGTGGAAGCGTTATCTTGTGGGTCTACCCTTCTATTAAAAATTGAGGGCAGTGAGACAGGATATATCGTTTCAAAAAGTGGAAAGCCAATATATGCCTTTTTAAATGATTATGATGGAGAAAAAAGCTATCGTTTATTAAAAAGTTTATGCATTGTAGAGGATGTCATATACTATGTGTATGATCTCTCGAAAGAAGAATATGAAATGTTTAAAGAATTTAAAGAAAATAAAATTCCAAAGATATAACATTTGTCCTCATTTTATATTTTTTCATCCCTATTTTCATTATTTTTAGTTATGGCCATTTCATAAGCTTTCTTTAAATCTCCTGTCTCTAAAATACATTTTTCTGCTAATTTTTTTGGAATTCCCTTCTTGACAAAAATCTCAACCGCCTCTTTAAAAAATTGGCTATTTTTTATGATCTCCTCGGCAAGTTGTTTTTTCAATTCCATATATTCATCAGGGCTTATATTGTTTTTAGCAAGCTCATAATCCCTATAAGGGCATGGTTTCGTTATTTTACAACACCAAACCAAACTTCCAAAGCAGGTATTTTTTCCCAAACCAAGTTTAGTTTTCTTTCCAAACTCCTCTTTTATTTTTATAAACTCTTCTGGCGTCATTTTTAGAACTGCAAGAGCTTTATGTATTGGACAATATTTAATTGGAGGACAACAAAAAGCCAGACCTCTTAAGTCCCCTCCTCTACAAATATGCGAAGGAGCATTTTTCCATCCCATTTTTTCACCATATATATTTCCATTAGTTTTCTTCATGTTTTTATCAAAATTCTTTGTTCTTATATTTTTACTTTTTATTTTTTTATTTAATTATTCCAAATTTATTTATTACTTTTGTTCAAATTAAATATTTAATCTTAATATTTCCAAAATTAACTTTACTCTTTTTTATTTATATCGATATGTTTGGATGTATTATTAACAATTAATTAAAATAAGTTTAAATTGAAGACCTTACATTCTTACAAAATTTTGATGTAAGATAGAGGTATATCTCTAAAACTGATTCGGGAAAGTAATACTCAACATGAGAGGACCTACAATGTTGAGTATGAACACAAAAAAATCCAACTATTTAAAATAATCGATTAGCATATAAGTCCAGTGGTTTTAAAAACCATTGGTTTTATAAAGCAGTTGGATGTATCCAACAAATCGTGTATTCCTAAAAGAGCTGTAATTTAACCTTTTTTGTGATAAAATAGGTATGGCGCAGGGGCTGGGATTTGAACCCAGGCGGGGCAAAGCCCCATGGGATCTCAAGTCCCACGCCGTAGCCTGGCTTGGCTACCCCTGCTCAAAAATGCATATTTGAATACGGAGGATATAGTATATATAGTTTACGATAACTCATCAATTTAAAATTTTGGAATTTATAATTCAGGAGTAATTTTTGACATAATCAATTATTTATTTCTAAAAATATATTTTTCTGGTTTTTTGTCTTTAATTTTTATTTTAGTATTAACGTTGTAATCTGATTTTTTCCTAAGGTCGTGGAGCTTTTTCAATTTATTTGCTACCTTTATTAATTTTCTATTCCTTATTATTTTTGAAAATTCATTAAGATACAACCTAATGAAACTATGGATTAATCCAGAAAAGAAGTATTTTTTAACTTCATCTCTTTCATCTACTCTATAAATCATATTTCTTATTGTTAAAAAAGTGTAATAGTAATATCTCCCAATAGCAGTTCTATACTTTCCTTCGTTAGGAAAAGATTTAAAATTTGGAAGCTTATCAGCAATTTCCTTAAACTCTTCACATTTAAATTCCATTTTATCCCTCAACAATTATAATATTGTGTAATGAAGCATTTTCAAATTTTGAGTTTATTATCTTGTCCAATTTCCCTTCAATTTGCAACTGCTCCTCTAAATCAATACCTTTAACAAAAACTCTAATTATGTTTATATCCTCATCTACATCATAATCCAACAAAATCTCATATTTTAAGTCCTTATAATATTTCTTCAAATATCTATCAACATAATCGGCAATTTCGTAAGCAATATCTTTATTTTTGGCATATTTTTCAAACACTTCTGTCTTTTTAAATTTCTTTTTCAATGCTTCTTTTTTTAAAATCTCTATTGCCTCTTTTTTTGATATTGTAGCAGGAAGTTCTAAGGTTAATTTAACTTTTGATGTCATGATAATCACCGATAAAAATCTTATAATACAATATATATTATTATTGGATATAAATATACTTCAGAAGACGGAAGGGATAAAATGTCAGAATGGACGACGATAAGAATAGGTGCGGATGTTAAAGACGAGCTTGATTTGCTGTATAATGCGTTAAAAAAGAAGGGATTTAAATTTAGAAATCAAAATGAGTTTTTAAAATATATTTTAGCTGATTTTATGAAGAGAAATAATCTCGAAAAAATAATGATAGAGTTCTCACTTCCAAAAGAATATGAAAATACAAAAATTTAATTAAACTACTTTTTGGTGAGAGTTATGCCCACAAAGATAACCGTTGAGCTTCCAGCAGGAATTTCAAAAGAGGAAGTATTAAAAGAGATTGAGGATTTAATCAAACTAAAAAAATATGAAGTAAATGAGGGCTTTAAATTGCTCAATGACTATGATAAAAAGAGGGCTTTGAAAATTGCCGAATTTGTTGAAAACTATTTAAAAAAGCACTATCCAAAGGTTAGATTTAAGATAGGATTGGAGTATGATGACTTTGAGAAGGAAATAACTATATGTGTTTATTATTTAAGTAAATTGTCAAGTGATGATAGATTGAGGATTATTGAAGAGGTTTCTGATGCAATTAGAAAAGAATTTCCAAAATCTGAAAGGAAAAATATATATGTAGTGTATTTTTAGGTAGATAACATGAGAAGGAGATTTTATTATAATCCAAAGGGATTTTATGATATTGCAGAGGTCTTAAAGGATGATAAAAACTATAAAGCAGAAGATAGGTATAGAACAGTAATAGGAAGGTATTATTACTTTATTTTTTTAACAGTTAGAGATTTAATTTTAAAAGCTGATAGGAGACCTTTAATACAAGATTTGTTAAATTCTTCCAGGAGCCATTTTTATGTTAGGACATATTTAGAAGAACTTGCAGAGATAACAAATAATTATGATTTTGAAAAAATATCTGAAAATATAAAACGATTGCACAATCTTCGAAAATTGGCAGATTATAGGACAGATATAAAAATAACTTCTAAAAATGCTGAAGATGCTAAAAAATTAGCAGATAAAATAATCGATAAGATAAATTCAATAACATATTCTAATAAAAAAGGATTAAAAGACATTGTTGAGTTTCTCACTATAAAAGAGATGAATAAAAGAGTTAGCAAAAAAGAGGGTAAAAAATACCTTCCAACTCTCGATTTTGAATGAGTTTTATTCATCCACCCCAATTAAATCATACTTTGCAGGATTAATCATCCATTTAATAATGTTATTAACTGTTGGTTTTAATCTCTTCTTTGCCTTCTTTTTCTCATCAACTTTAACTGATTTTTCAACATCTTTTCCTTCTAATTTTAAAACTTCTTTCCAAATTTCTTTTAATTCATTTTCATCAACTTTATGTTGTTTTAAATAGTTAGCAAGCTCAATTCTTGCCTTTATAAACTTTCTAACTAATTTCATTAATTCCTCTTTATTTGCCTCGTTCTTTGCCATGTTATCACCCAAATAATCGACTCCTTCAATGTCAAACTCATCAAATTTGTCTAAGTTTTCCATCCAAGTTAAAAACATATTATAAAGTTCTTCCTCTGATTTTGCATTGTTTAAATCAAAAATCACATCTGCTTTTGTTTGTTCATCGTTCTCTCTTTCTTCTAATGGTTTTTCATCATTTATTTTTCTTGCTTCATCAAATAAATGTCTTTTTAAATCATTTAATGATTTATCCTCATAATTTTTAAGTTCATTCTCATCTTTTTTTAGTAATGGCTTAATGTGTTCCAAAACAAGCTGTTTATTTTCTTCATAAGTAAGTTTTTCATCAACCAATGCCTCTAAATCTACCAAATCAGGATCTACTCCTCTATTTTTCAACCATCTTTTTAAATAACTTATCATCTGCTTTTTTGAGAATTTTTTAACTGTTCTTTTTTTAGTTTTAGATGATGTCATATTCTCACCTTTAATTTCTTTTAAAGCTTCTTTAATTTCTTTTCTAATTTTATTCAGAGTTTTTTCAGGAACTTTTGAAACTTTATGATTATATTTTGGATAAGTTAATCGGTATAATAGTAATAACCTACCGTATGCTGTCTTTTTAGAAATCTTTCCTTCCCTATAATCTAAAATAATATTTTTTAGAATTCCTCTAAATTCTGATGGATTGTCTAAACCTTTTTCTCCTGTATCTTTGACTGTCTTTCCTAAATATTTGTATTTTTCCATAATAATCACTTTTTCAGTTCTTTTATTATTTCATCAGCCATTAGATTACATATGATGGTGAATATCAGGAATAATATCGCTAAAATCACCACTTTGCTGTTTATTTTCATTAACACCACCTATTGGAATTCTTAGGTATTTACAAAGCTCTAAAACATTTTCTTTATTTGAAATATCCCCAATTAGTTCATTATTGTAATCGTAAATAAGAAATCTGAAATTATCTTCATCAAACACCAAATAGAAGTTTTTAAAGATATTTTCATTCACTTTAACAGTTGTTAGGATTTTCTTAACTTCTACGAGTTTCATATTTCTAAATGCTTCCAAAATCCTATGTGGCATACATAATAAAGCATAAATGAAGTTTTTCTTTTCTTCTACAGTTTTTAGAGAGTTATAAACTTTCCAGCCGTAATTGCAAATTGCATCAATGTTTTTAGGCGGTTTTGTCTTCCATTCCCTTACATCTTCCTCTATGAAGTTTTTTAAGTGGTAGAAAAAATTTTCTTTGCTTTTAAACCTCTCTAAATAATAATTTGCTATTTCTATCCCCATATAGTATTTTTTAACCATGCTTTCCCTCTACTCTATTCTGATTTTTAAAATATTATATGCCTTCATTTGCAAATAACTCGGAAAAGTTGAGCCAATTACAAATTTTGTGATACCTTCATTTTCCATAACTTGACTTAATAAAGCATAAGTGCCTTTCCAAGTTTTTAGCATTAATAAAGGGAAATTTGGCTTATTAAAGAGTTTATCAATGTTATCTTTTGTTAATTCAATTTCTCTTAAAAAAACATCTCCATTTGGTAGTGGTATCATTCCACAAAGTTTGTAATTTGAAGGTTGTAAATTATAAGCTTTATAAATGTGGTATTTTGGGAAAAACCAGCCGTCGTATTTTGCAAATCCATAATTACAATTTACTAATGTATATTCAAATGTGTAATCTACTGTAAATTTTAAATCTTCAGTTATAAGTTGTGGAGCAAGTTTTGAAATTTCATTAAGAAAATCTTCCCAGGTGTAATTATTTTTAGATATTCCCAAAAAATTTGCAATGGCACTGCAAGATTCAATAATATGTTCAGCCCAGTTTCCCCAAAAATTATCTGCATCTATGGGATTTTCAGGTGTGGGATTAAAATAATTGGTTAAAAATTTTGCAAAAGATACAACATTATCTCCGTTTGTCTGTTTCCATTCATTCCATTTTTTAACTCCGTCCATTATTGATTCCGCGGCTGAATATAGCATAAATCCTAAAATTACTGCAATTCCTTCTGAGAGGCCTAATGCTCCAACAATAGCATCACCAAGAGCGTCGATTGCATAATTTAAACCTATGCTTATTAGAACGTTAGGATCTTTAACATACTCATAAGCATCTCCTAATTTTTGTTTTGCTATATCAACAATTCCTTGGATGTTATATTGCGATAAAGCATTGAATATCTGCCTTGCAGTATTAACTGCGATAGCAACTGAAAGCGTGTTTGAATTGTCTGCTAAATGATTATACCAATCTGTATATTTTTTCATTAAATTATATGCATTATAAACAAAATTTTTTAAAAAATCTATAAATTGTTGATCATAAATTCCAAATTCAGCTAAAATATCCCTTTCAGTTGAACCTGTTAATTTAATACTTCTTTGCACCAAGGAAGTAATCCATCCAACTTCTATATCAGTTCCCCAATATATGTTTCCATTACTTAATCTGTATCCACTTGGAAAAATCATATTTCGGTCTGGAAATCTAATGTATGGAACTCCCCTCCACATGCTAAATCCTAACTGTTGTATTTCCAAGTTAAAGTAAATATATCCCGTTCTTGCATTTACATCTGGGAGATTAAAACCGAAATCTATTAAATCTGGAAGATTAAAATCAATATTAAAATCAATATTAACGTTTTTATCATCTATAATTTCATTTCCAACGAATAATCTCTGTAAATTGTTATTTGTAGATCCAAAAGTTCTGGTTTCATTTATACTAAGGTCTATGCTAAAAAAGTTATTTAAATCGCTGTATGTTGGTGTTCCAATAAATTTTGTCTTCCAATCAACCATATTCATACACCATAGTTATCTTCTAAAATTTCATAAACGATATTAACAAATATTGGATTTTCTACCTGTCCAATAACTTCAACTTCTATTTTGTTTATGAGGATTGGAGATTTTTTAAATTGCTCTCCCGTTGTCCCTTTATAGACATAATAATTCCCGTGTGATCTTTCATCACCATAAACAGATGCTATTACTGGGCTATTTTCCTGAAAACCTGAAAAACTAACTTGTATAATCCTAAAAGGTTTGTTAATTGTAAATTCCTTTTTTCCTTCGTTTGATATTACATCACAATAAAAATCAACATTTGAAATGTCTCTAATTATTCCTCTGAAACCTGTCATTTTATCCCGTTATCCTCTTTTTATTCCAATTCTTTCATATTTCGATTTTATTTTTATTGCTACTTTATTATCCAGCTCTTTTTTTAAATTTTCAGTCCTCTCTATAACATTTTTAACTAAATTACATACTGTTTCATCATTACTTACTACACCAAGCCATCTCCATCTTTTATTTATCATTGCAGAAGCATAAACGGTTGTATTTGTTTTGTTGTTTATTTTAGTTTCATAATGTCTAATATCAATAACATCTCCATTTTTGCAACAGACAACAACTCCTTTTCTTTTCTGATCCATTCTTCCTATTTTCCAAGATCCCTGCCATACATTTATTTCTTTAACCTCTTTATTTGATAATGCATTATCTATATTATCCAAAATTTGCCCTCTTCTTTTTAAATGCTCGTTTATATATGCCTCTTCATTAATATTAAGCTCTATCATCTTCTCCCTCATCTTCTACTTCTTTTTCAATATTTTTTAAGATAGCTTTAACAGCATCTAAATCTTGCTTTATTATTGTGAATGTTGCTTTATTATTGTTAAAAGCTAAATCAAAAATCAAATAACCTAATTCAGTTGTTTTATATGCTTCCTCTAACTTTAAAAGCTCTTCCTCACTTCCAGAAACTTCAACATCCAACAAGTAAGGGTCATTTTTTGGAATTATTTTTAATTCCATTTACTATCACCACGATTAAAATTATTAGTAGTAAAATAATAATTATAGCTGTTCTATTGTCGTTATTTTTATTTTTGTCTTTATTTTCGGTTCTATTAACGTAATAAATTTGATTCCCTGCTCCTAAATCATCTATCTCCCCATATACAAAATACATGATCTCACTTTGATATTTTCTTTTTTAATTTCTTAAATCCACCTTTTTTAACTCCAAAGTAATAACCCCCAATTAAAACTGCTCCTCCAATAGCCAGATAAACAAATTCTTTAGGAATTCCTAATTTGTTTGAAATTCCATCCACAATTCCTTCTCCCCCATTATTTAGTCCATATAATCCATCATCCAATCCATAGTCCCCTGAACCATAATCTCCATAGTCCCCTAAACCATTATCTCCATAATCCCCTAAATCGTTTCCATTACTTAATCCATCTAATATATCCCCACTTTCATCATTTCCTAAATCACCAGTCCCTAAATCTCCTAAACTTCCCAAATCTCCTAAACTATCCGTAGGCATACTTCCTAAATCTCCCAAACTGCCTAAATCTCCAGATCCTAAGCTTCCTAAATCTCCAGCTCCCAAATCCCCTAATCCTAAATCTCCTAAATCTCCATTTTCTAATCCTTGTTCTTGTGGTTTAAACATCTCATAAGCCATTAATCCCAAAAATCCGATGTTTGCTAAATCACTTAGTTTTTCTAATAAACTTTTTTTTGGTTGCATCATCATTCTTTCTTTTAATCTCGCTTCTTCAATTTCTTTTATCTTCATTTGATTTTTCTCCCTAAGTGCTTTTAACTTTTCTGCTAATGATTGTCTATATTGTTTTATTTTATTCAGAATTGATGCTCTTCTCTGCATTACTAAATTTCTCATTTCAACTGCTCTATTTTTCATAGCTTCTAATCTCTGTAATTGTCTTTCCCTAAGTGCTTTTAATCTCTCTGCTAATTCCAATCTTTGCTGTCTTATTTTCTGCAACAATGAAACTCTTCTTTTTAATAGTGCGTTCCTAATTTGTGCAACTCTCGATAATCTAAATTTATACAGATTCCTTAATTCAGCTAATTTTTTAGCATAACCACTTGTTAATCGTCTTCCCAATCTTAATAAAACCATAATCATCCCTTATTTAGCTTTTCTTTTTTCTAACAAAAAAATACCAAATAGCCCCTAAAATTCCTACTATTAAAAAAATTCCTAAATAATTAACGCTCCCATCTTCTTTTTTTACAATTTTTTCAATAAGTGTCCCGTCATTTCTTTTTATCCTATATACTTGTGTTTCTCCACTACTTAGCATTTCATTAGCCAAATATCCAGCAGTTAAACCACCAGCACCAGCCAATACTACTTTTTTGTTATCTCTAATCAAATTTGCTAACTTTCCTCTAAACCCCATAACTTCTCTTCTCAATAATGCAGGATCAATCATAATTTCACCAATTTTCTTCTTTTAGCAATATACAAGCCAACAATTAACAAAATAATAAAAAATATTGCCATTTCTACTGTTTTATTTATCTTATTGGACTTATCTGAAAGTTCATACATTGAGTAAGCTCCTAATCCAAGACCTGCACCAAAAACCAATAATTCCCTATTTCTCAAAAATTTATAGATTGTTGGCATTTAAACCACTTTTTCCAATAATATCTTAAATTTAGTTCCTGTTTCCCCCCATATTCTCAGTTGATAATTAACATTTGCAGGCAATCCCTCTAAAATCGCAATTTGATCAGATGGAGCCAAAGAGGGGTTTAAGTTATTTTCTAACAAACTAACACTTGTTAAAGTGTCCATATCGTTTTCTTCAATTATCGTATCCAAGCCAGTAAATTTAATTTGCTCTATATTTCCAGAAATGGTGTAAATTATTATTCTATCGTAAATTCCCGCCCCTGCAGGGATTTGGAAACCTTGTTCAGTAGCTGTTAGTGTTTCAGTCCTACTTAAAAATCTTCTCTTTTTAAATTCTTGTTGCATAAATGTTTTTAATTCATTATCAGTTATGATGCTTTTTCCTGTTGCTTTTTTGTAAATCTCTCTAAATGTATTAACTACATCCTCGCTATCTACTCCCTCAAATCCTAATTTAATTGTAAGGTCGTTAGCAGTAGTATTTGAAACCGTAATTTTAACAGGAGTTAGATAAGGGGCTAATGGTGTCATAAACAAATCATTTGAGTAATCAAAAGCTATTAATGATTTATATGTCTTATTTGTTGTGTCAATAATATTTCTGGAGTTTTGCAAGTATGAAATCATTAATAAATCTGTTAAAGTCCCATCAAAGAATGTTCTATCCCTCGTTCCAGCATGTATAGTAATTCTAACATTCTCTTTATCAGTATCCTCTACGTTAGAAATAGAAAAGAAAACTTTTTCAACAAATTTACTATCATCAAAATCGTAAATATCATCACTCTCTTTGGCTTTAACAGTTCTTACCACTGCTGAATACAATTTGCTAACCATATTGTCTAATACAGTCATCCTCCCACCTTATAGTATATCTTTTCCAAAAGTATGATGAATTATTAATCCAAATGTAAATATAACCAAAAATATTATAATTCCTAATGCTACTCCTTTTTTCACATTCACTCCCCAAAATGTCCAATTTTCTGGTATCATACTATCACCAAAAAAATTTTAATTTATAAAGAAAAATTAAAGTTTTTTAAACACTAAATCCCTCAAATGCTGATTTTCTTTCTCTAACATTTCGACTTTTGCCTCCAATCTTGCAATTCGTTCTAAAAATTGTTTATTTTGTTCTTTTTATGTCGTCGATTTCTCTTTCAATTCTCTTTATTTCTTTTGTTTGTTCCCTATCTAACAAATCAGTCCTAATTTCATGCTTAACTTCTTCTTTTGCTTTGTAGCTGTTGAATTTTGAATATGCTACCACTCCAACAAGTCCCATACCTGCCAAAATCATAAACAACAAAGTTCCTGCATCCACTCCTACCGCCACTGGATCTGTCATACTTTCACCCGTTTTTATGTTATCACATCAATCGGGGTAGCCCCATCTTTATTTTAACTAAAAAGTAGTATTTAAAGGTTATTGGAGCATGCAAATATACAGTTATAGTTATATACATTTATTCAACTTATATTTTTATAATCTTATAGTTTTACATGATTATTAAAAAAATAAATGTATATTTTTCAGCAAAAAGCTTATATTCAATTAAAATCTTACTATTTTTTGTGAGAACATGGTAGAGATTAAATTCAATGATGAGGAGAATAAAAAACTTGAAAATAAAGAAAATGAAAGCTTAGAAGATAGTCAAAATTTGGAAAATATAGCACTGGAAGAACTTAAATCTATGAATAAATCTGAAGATTCCGATGAGGAGAATGAAGAGCGTATGGAAAATAAAGAAGATGAGGAAGAGTTTGGAGATATTAGCTTTGATGACGATGAAATTGACTTTTCAATGGAAAAAGAGCCCCCAAAATCTGCTGATGAATGCAAATTATCTGCAATATTGGACTATGCATTTTTCTTCTACTTCATGATGTTTGCATTATTCTACAAAGAACTGAAAAATAAAGCCAAATTTGTTAAGAACTTCATTGAAAAGAACAAACAGGCAATAGATGAAATAAAAATTAGGATTGAAAGAGTTTTAGCTAATACTTTACCAAAAACCTATGAAAAATTAATTAAATTAGATGATTATGCTTTCATTCTTGGAATACTTATGCTAACTGTGAACTTCCATATAGAAGTTCAAGAAGCTATCTTACATCAAAATTTTGTAAGAATGTAAGGTCTTCAACTGTGAACTTCCATATAGAAGTTCAAGAAGCGATAAATCAAAGTCAGCAACAAAACAAACCAGTTGAGAAAAAAGAGTCATCTAAACCGTCCAATATTGAAAATAAAAATACAATAGCTGAAAACTCAACAGAGGGATATTATGACGCATGGTAGCTATTTAATGATAAAACTTGTAGATGAGAACGGAGAAGAATTGGATAAAATTAGTTTTTCAAAAAATGATGTCAATGGAGCTTTAAAATTTGCTAAATCAGTGGTTGGTTTTATTCCAAAAATGTCATTTGGAAATAAATTAGACATTTTACCAATAGCAACAATTACATTAACAAAAGGATTAGGGGGCGTTTTGGTTTGGAAAATTAACAGGAAAGTTTATGAAAAAGAAATAAAACCATTATTAAAAAATTTAAAAATTTAAAGGGATAAGATGAAACAGCCAGAAGTTAAACATGAATGTGTGTTAGGAGTTACTGGAAGTGGAAAGTCCCACTACATTAAAACAAAAATACTGCCAAAATGGTTCGATAGGAAAGATATTTTAAAAATTATCATAGACCCAGAAGAGGAATATTCTCATCTAAAAATCCCTACAATTAATCTAAAATCATTAAACTTCAACGATTTGGTTAAAAAGTTAGCAAAGTATAGGGCTGTTAGAGTTTTAATTCCCCCACCATTAAACAAAGATGAGTTTAAAGAAAACTTAGAAAAAATTAACACTCTTTATTTGTTTATTTTGAATAAATGGAAAGAGATTTATAAATTTTGTAAGGCAAAGGGGATTATTTTGATTATAGATGAAGTGCAGGACTGTGGGGCTGATTTAAGATATTTAAGCTTTCCATTAATCGCTCTATTGAAAAAAGGTAGGAAAAGAAATATTAAAGTTATTTTAGCCACTCAAAGAGTTTCGTATTTCTCTCCAGATATTAGAAGCCAATGTAGGAGAAAGATACTCTTTAGAGTTGTTGAGCCAATTGACATTAAAAGATATAAAGAGATTAGCAAAGAAGCAACGGAATTATTATTGAAGTCAAAAAAACCATACCCTTATGTGGTTTTAGAAGATGGGAAGATTGTAGAAAAGGATGTTTAGGTGATAATCATGCAAGAAATAGACAAAAGAATTCATCTATCTTTCTTTGTTTTACTTTTTATGAATTTATTTTATGCTTTAATTAGTAATAGCTATCTTTACATATTTTATTTTACTTTTGCCTTAATCGTCGCTTACTTTGTTGTATATCCAGATAAATTTTTTCTTTTGCTCAAGGATGCAGAACTTTTTGCTAAAAAGTTTGTCTCTTCTGCTAAAAGGTATCATAATAATAACTCTAATATGGTTGAGAGCAACGAAGGAACTAATGTTCATAATGAAGTGGAAAATAGTAGAAATGAAAACGAAAGACAGATACAAGAAGGAATTAGCGAAGAAAATATTAAAAGTAGCAGGAAAAGAGTTGATAACTCACTTTATTATTAAGGGAGCTATATCATTGGGAATTCCAACATTCATTATTATGATAGTTAAAATCCTGCTTGATATAGCATATTAAATATAATTAAGGTGTTTAGATGGTTGTTAAGGTTGCAGTTGATAACAATATTTTAGGTTATTTAGGAGAGACAGAAGAAAGAATTGCTAAATGTTTAAAAACTAAAAAAGCCATTGAAAAAGCTCTTGTAAGAATGGAATATTCTAAAATATTTACTAAAATTGTTTGTTCAAATCCAAGAATAAAAGCGGTGGTTCCAATACTCGTTATGTATGAATTTAGAAAAGCTCCACCAGAAGTTCGTATAAATGTTAAAAAGTATATGAAATGCTTTCATTGGTCAATGAATGAAAGGGCTTACAAAAAAGCACTAAATATAAAAATCTCTCCTAAATTAAAACATATAAAGGAATCTGACTTAAGAATTTTAATAGAGTCATCCTATTTAAGATGCAGATACCTTATAACCTATGACAATGAAGATTTAATAAAAAACGAAGATTTAATTAGAAAAGAACTAAAAAAATTAAAAATATCCGTTCCTAAAATCATAACCCCTGAGGACTTCATAAATCTATTATACATCCCCAAATAATACCTTTTCAACACCATGCTTTTTTAAATCTTTAAAAAATTTATCCACATCCTCAACATATTTTTCATGACCCATACTTTCAATTTCATTTTTAATCTTTGCAACCCAAGGTAAAGCCATATTATCTTTTTTTAATTTATTTTTTTTATTTTCCAAAGATTTTTTTATAATCTTTTTTGTCTGCTTTCTCATATTATCACCAAAAATTATTTTTTATTTTTATGCTTCTTTTCATATCTTTTTAGTTGTTCCAATAGCCACTTATCATATTCTCCTGTTTCAATAGCTTTATCTAACTCTTCTTCTGCCTCAATTAACCATTTTGGCTTTTTATATCTATTGGACATAATTATCTCCTATACATCATATTAATAACATCATTATAGGTTGGTAGTTTATCTTTATCCTTAAAATATTTAAGAACATTTTTTAATCCAACAATTTTGGTTTTACTTTTTGGTTTTTGATAGGAAATGTTAGTTATTATCTGTTCAATTGTATCAACCCTTTTCTTTGCACCAATAACATCAAAGAAAGTGATATTTTCATGAATAGAATAATCACATTTGTTTCTTTTACCCCTTAATCTACTAAGATTATCTGCCAATTTTATTAATTCAGCTCTTAAGTTATTATCAAACCTCAAATTATCTGCAAATGCTGTAAAATATGCTGGTAATGCTCCATGTGCCTTTCCACTATTTAAAAGCCCGTAAATTCCATCTTCTCTATCTTCTTCTATTTCTTTAGCAATCTCTCTAAGTTTTAAAAAGATATAATAATAGTATCTTCCAATTGCTGTTCGATACTTCCCCTCATCTGGCAGAGATTTAAAAGTTGGTAGCTTTTCGGCTATTTCTTTAAATTCATCAATATCAAACACTTACAACACCTCCAACTCAGAGGTAACTAACACACAACACATCAATTCATGGAATTTATCATGACATTCTAAACCAACATCATCTATAATCTTATTAATCTTATCAACCAATTTTTCAACAAATTTTATATCCTTTAACTTTCTTTTATCTAATTTCTTCTTAAATACTACTCTAATAACTACTTTGTCATCAATCCCATCATAATCCAAAACAATCTCAAACTTCTCATTTGGATATTTTTTCTTTAGGTAGTTCTCAACAAACTCAGCAATTTTATAAATCTTCATTTTCCAATCCTCATCCTTAACAAACAGTTTAAACTCTTCAGTTTTTTTGAATTTTTCTTCCAATTCAAGCTTTTTAATAAACTCTTCAATCTTCTTTTTAGGAATATTAGAAGGGACTCTTAGAGTTATTGTTTTCAAAGCTTTGCTTTGAGCTACAAAATCCTCCGGATTTTGTTCAATAGTTGGCATAATCATCACCAAATTAAAAATTTCTTCTCCAGATAAATAAAATTTATTATTTTTAACTTATAAATACCTTCCACAATAGGAACAAAATGTTTTATCTAAAAAGTCCAAAAGATTTTGATACAGAAACAAAGCACCATTTAAAAAATATCCAACAAATTATTATTTTATCATTAAATACTGATATACTATAAGTATTCAAAATAAATAAACGAGAATTTATAAAATAAAAATCTTCAAAATCCGATAATTATCTTTCTTTGGTTGTGTATAACTTGAGATCCCATGGGGCTTTGCCCCGCCTGGGTTCAAATCCCAGCCCCTGCGCCATACCTATTTTATCACAAAAAAGGTTAAATTACAGCTCTTTTAGGAATACACGATTTGTTGGATACATCCAACTGCTTTATAAAACCAATGGTTTTTAAAACCACTGGACTTAATAGATTTATTAATTATTTTAAATAGTTGGATTTATATGATAAAGTAGTTTCATATAATTTTTATTTATTAAGTTTAATGTGAAACTTTTTATCTGTTCTGTCAAAAGTAAGATTTAATCATAACATTTAGATGTATGTATAAATCAAATATAAAATAAAATTCATATGTGGATCATAGATATAGTAAATTAAGGGTTATAACATTAAAATAAGTTATTGAATAAAAAATATAAAAAATTATATTGATAATGCTTGTTTTGGTGAGGTTTATGATTGTTCTTCCTCTGGCATCTGAAAGTTTGGGTGTTAGATCGCTGGCAACTTATGTGAAAACTAAGGATATCGGAATTTTAATAGATCCGGGAGTGGCAATTGCTCCGGATAGATATGGATTAAAACCCACAGATTTGGAATTCAAGAAATTAAAAGAAATGAGAGAAAAAATAAACGAATATGCAAAAAAAGCAGATGTGATAACCATATCCCATTACCACTATGATCACTATACACCTTTTTTTGACGATATTTATTTAGATTCAAAGGATTATGCTAAGGAGTTGTATAAGGATAAGATATTATTAATAAAGCATCCTACTGATCATATAAACAAGAGTCAGATGCAAAGGGCACGGAAATTTTTAGAATGCGTTAAAGATATTGCAAAAAAAGTTGAATTTGCAGATAATAAAACCTTCAAGTTTGGAGATACGGAAATAAAATTTTCTCCTCCGTTCCCACATGGGCGGGATGATAAACTTGGATATGTGCTGATAACTACAATTAAAGAAGGAAATTTTAAATTTATGCACACTTCCGACACTCAGGGAATAATTTTTGATGAAATAAGAGATTACATAATAAAAGAAAAACCAAATCTAATAATTATTGGAGGCCCCCCTACATATTTAATGTATAGGTATGGAAAGAAAAACTTAGAAAAAACAAACGAGAACTTAAAATCCATAATTGAAAATACCGGAGCTGAGATTATAATTGATCATCATTTATTAAGGGATAAAAAGTATAAAGAAAAAATAAATGTAGAATTTAAAACGATAGCTGAATTTTTAGGAGAAAAAAACATTCTGTTGGAAGCATATCGAAAAGAACTCTCTCAGGGAAAGAAACTTGATGAATTATTCTGATAAAAATTTTTCTTTATATTTATTTCTATAACTTATTTATTTTCACAATTATTTATCTTTTAACACAGTTTTCAACAAAATACTTATAAACCTTGTATCCATACGTTAGATAACTATTGTTAAATAACATATTTACATTTTTTGTTCTTAATCTTTTTATATATTTCTAAATATGTAGGTATTAAATATTTAGCATCTTGATTTAATATATTATCCTGTAATATCATACAGTATATATTATTATATGTTTATAATTAACTTTATATATTCGCACGCAAATTATATATACTTGATACACAAATTTGTGTAATATATGAGTTATTGGTGTTGTCTATGAAAACTAATAGGGGAGAAGTAAAACGAATACAGGTAACATTTACAAAAGAACAGTGGGAACTGATAGAGAAACTAAAAGGAGAATTGGGATTATCTGACTCTGAAGTCGTTAGAAATATTGTGTTAAATTGGTTAATTGAAAAATCGTTTATTTCAACGGCTTTAAAAAACAGATTATTTAGAGGAGATGATAATGGCAAAAAACGTTAAGGGATATAGGTATATAGAAAAGAAATTTCCTATTGCAGAAATAAATAGAATATGTGTTTCTGAGAGAATTGCGTTAAAGCCAATATATATGATGCATAGGATCTTTGCAAGAAGAATCGGCTCTGTTTTCAGGACAATTATATTGGGGGCTTTAAAAGATGATTCTGTGAATATAATGGAAGAATTTTACAAATCACATAGAACTGACCCTGATACAAATGATATAACAATATTAGACCCAATGTGTGGCGGTGGAACTACTCTTATAGAAGGATCACGATTAGGGGCAAAAGTTATTGGATTTGAGATAAATCCAATACCTTGGTTTATTACAAAGTGTGAAATGAGTATTATAGAGGTAAATAAATTGATAGAAACATATAAAAACCTTGAAATCACTATTGGAAGAAAGATAAAGGAAATGTATAAAACAAAATGCCCACATTGTGGAGAAGAGGGGGAAATAATATACGTTTTTTGGATAAAAAAGGTTAAATGTCCAAATTGTAATAAAGAAATTCAGTTATTTAAGGACTATATTGTAACTTATGATAAAAAAGAAGAAAACTTTTATCTTGTATGTCCAAGATGTTTAGATGTTTTTCATACAACTTCTTTAAAAGAAGAAACCACTTGCCCCACTTGTGGAAATGTATTTAATCCAAAAAATGGAGTAGTTGTTAAAAATAACATAACCTGCCCCTATTGTAGTCATAAATTCCGACTAATTAATGTATTAAAAAAACAAGATGAGCCATTAGATGCGATTCCTTATGCTATTGATGGATTTTGCCACAATTGTGAAAGAAGGTTCATTAAAAAATTTGATGAAAATGATTGGAAAATTCTCAAAAAAGTTGAAGACACATTTGAAGAGAATAAATCAAAGTTGTTATTTCCAAAAGATGAAATTCCAGATGGCTATAATACAAATCAGATGAAAAAGCATAATTATAAATATTGGTATCAGATGTTCAACAAAAGACAACTACTTGCTTTATCACTACTTTTAGAAGAAATTAAAAAAATTGAACCAAAAGAGGTAAGAGATATATTCCTATTAACATTTTCAGAGACGTTAAGGGCAAATAACATGTTCTGCTATTACGATAAGAGATGGGCTAAACAGATCACTCCATTATTTTCAAGAAAGGACTTTGCACCGGTTAATTTTCCTTTAGAGCAGAATGTCTGGGGAGGGAAATATGGCAGAGGATCATTTAGACAAGTTTTTGAAAGAGTTTTAAAGGGAAAAGAATTTAATTTAAAACCTTATGAGCGACTATACACCAATAAAGGCACAAAACGAATATATTTGGATGAAAAAATTGGGGAAAAGGAATGGGCTGTGTATTGTATGGATGCCCAAGATTTAGATAAAATCGTAAAAGATAAAGTTGATTTAGTAATTACTGATCCTCCATACTTTGATAGCATAAATTACTCTGAGGTCTATGAATTTTTCTACGTATGGTTGAAATTGGCTTTGGATTATGAATGCTTTAAAAATCCGTCAGCAATAAACCAAAATGAGGCAATTGTAAATGAAATTCAAAATAAAGATAAAGAGCATTTCAAAAAAATATTAACCAACATATTTAGAAAGTCAGCAAATGTATTGAAAGATAATGGCATGTTTATATTTACATTCCATGATTTTAGTAAAGAGGCATGGGTTGATATGTTAGAAATTGTAAAAAAGGCAGGTTTATCTGTCAAAAAAATACACTTCTATCATGGGGAAAATGTTAGTGCTGGACATTTTGGAGGACAAAAAAGTGTATTTGATGGAATTTGGGTGTGTAAAAAAGAAAAAATTGAAAAAGTGTCAATATCTGTTGAAGAAAGTATAGATCTTGTTTGGAAGGAAATTGATCACTTAATAGATGAGATAAAAAAGAGTAAATACTTTAAGTTAGATGAGAATGACATAAAAATATTTGTGTATGGAAAATGTGTTGAGATTTATGAAAAATACAATATAAGTATCTCCCTTAATGAATTTATAGAGGTTGCATTAAATAAAAAAGCAATTGAAAATGCATTAAATAATGTTAAAAAACCAAAGAAAGTTCTTATTACCGATTTTATTTAAAAAATATTTCTATTATCTATTGTATATTGAAGACCTTTATTTTTTGAAGTTATTGCGAGAGATATTGGTTTTTGTTTTATTGCTTCATCATAATATTTTTTCCTGGTTTCATTAATCTTTTTATCAAAGATAACCACTTCAAGTTTATCTTTTAAAACATTCCACTTATCAACATTAAAATTCCAATTATACCTGTTTGCAAGATGTTCTAAATAATTAGAAAGTTCATTTCCCACAGTTTTATCTAAATAATACTCATTTTCATATTTTTTAATATCTACTAACTCACCTTTTTTATTCGATAACGTTATCTTACCTTTTCTATCCTTGTTTTGTGTTGTCCATAGTTTGTTTAACTCATCTAAAAAATCTCTTATTAGTTCTGTTAAGTCCTTTATAGATGTGGGATAATTTAATAATATTTCAAGTGGATGGTTTGAATCGTTATTTGTTAGATATTTCAACCAATCGAGACAATTTTCAGGATAATTAAATAGGTTTTTGAAAACACCGTCAATAAATATTGAAGGGATTAATGCATCTTTTGGGCTAAAATTAAAAAATTTTTTGTTTGGATATAAATAATAGACAAGAGATACAAGTAAATGGAATGTTCCAAATGGGTATTTTCTTTTAAATTTTTCATGTTTGTTTGCACATATTCCTCTCCAATTATTTGGATTTATCATTTCATTTTGGATTGAGGTTATTAATTTTGGCGGATTATTCGAATCCCATAATAATATATGATGACCAATTGATTTTATTCCCTCTCTTAAAATTTCTACATCAATAAAGGCATATTTTTCTTTATTATTTTTGAAATCAATTGATTCCAATGTAGTAAGAACTTTGCCATCATAAAATCCAACAACTTCCCATCCATAAACTTCATTTAAAAATAATGCAGAAACAAATCCATCAGTATCTGGACTTATAATAATTCCTTTTATTTCATCTTTTTTATTATATAACCAAGAGTAGCAATTACCTTTTTTAAGATTTTCTACAACTTCTTTTATTGAGTTGTAATTATGTAGCATAACTCTTCCACCTATTTTCACAATTATTTATCTTTTAACACAGTTTTCAACAAAATACTTATAAACCTTGTATCCATCTTCTGAAAGTTCTGGATGGAACGATAGAGCCATATACTTCCCCTGCTTAACACCAACAATTTTATCTCCATCTCTTGCTATAACCTCAACATCATCACTTAAAATCTTATCAACTACTGGGGCTCTTATAAATACTCCGTAAATTTTTCCAAGGCCTTTAAATTCAATTTCTTTTTCAAAGCTATCTACCTGCCTTCCATAGGCATTTCTTTTAACTGTGAAATCCATCAATTCAAGTAAGATTTGATCAATGCCTGTTCCTTTTGATAATAAAACCATTCCTGCACAGGTTCCCAATATTGGAATATCAAGTTCTCTTATTTTTTCTATGAAATTGTATTTTTTCATTAACTTTCCGATTGTTGTGCTCTCTCCTCCTGGAATTATAAGGGCATCAATTCCTTCTAAATCCTCAGGTCTCTTTATTCTTTTTGGAACATACCCTGCCTTTTTTAGTGTCTCCTCGTGTTCTTCTATATCTCCTTGGATAGATAAAACTCCAACAATCATTTTAATCCCTCGTATATGCTTTGTTATAATTTAATTTTTAATTTAATTTATTTAATTTAGTTTTTAATTTTAATTAGATTATTTTAGCCCCGCAATTATTGGGTTTAGTTTTTATTACTTTTCCATATTTATTTAAGGTAGACATCACTTTTTCCACGTGATCATCTTCCACAATAGCAATGTAAGAAGGTCCGGTTCCAGATAAACCAGCAGTTAAAGCTCCCGATTTTAGTGCATCTATTGCAATATTTGTCGGAAATTTAAGGGCTGAGGCGTAGAGTATGCCATTTAAAAATAATGCTTTAAAATAATTTCCTTTTAATGCCTCATTGTATGCCACGTCTACAAATTTCCCAATTGCTTTCATACTTTCAACATCGAGATTTTTTTCTAATTTTGGGATTATCACTAAAACATTAAGATTCTCATCCATATTATCTTTTTTTATAATTTCTCTTTTTATATTGTCGGTTATAGTTATTCCACCAAAATATGAGGCAGTAGCATCATCGTAAGCTCCTGTAATAGTTAATCCTTCATCAAAACTTGATTTTATTCCAAGTTCTATTATTAATTCATCATCTATCTTTTCATTTAAAGCATCAAAGGTTGCTAAAACCACTGCGTTGGATGTCGCTGAACTACTACTTAATCCTGATCTTATGGGAATTTCTGTTTTTGTTTCAACATAGGCAGAATAATCCAAATTAAAATATTCAAGTGTATTCTTAACACATCGAATTATGAGATTCGGTTTTATGTTGGGATTATCTAACACTTTTCCCTCTATTTTTCCTTTTCCATCATCTATAAGCTTTACTTTTGCATAAACTTTCAAATCCAGACCAAAAGCAGATCCTTTTCCCGTAGCTATCGCGTTTATTATAGTTCCAGATGCCAAAGCATATGCATTACCCTCCATATAACTCACTCCTTTATTTTTATAATCGTTTTATGATATTTTTTATATTTAATCGCTCTTTACTTGTTTTAGTTATTAGTCCAATTCCATAATCCTATTCTATTCTCTTTCGCCTTTCTTTCGATATTTAAAAACTCATGTTCCAACTCAAACCTGCTAACATAAACTCTTGCATATCCATACTTTAATAATTCCTCGTTGAAGTTTTCTAACTTCCCGCTATCGTTTATATAGATATACGCTAAATACCTTCCATATTTGTCTTTTTTTGGAGCTTCGTCATCAAAAACTATTATTACTTCCTTATGATCTAACTCCCTCTTTGCAAAGTTTTTGGCTTTTTCTCCCCAATATTTAAGATAATTTATATCAGTTATTGGTGTTCCGTTTAGTAAATAATATTCATGGGGGTTATTCTTTTTATATGTCTCAGGAGTATCAACTCCCAGCAACCTAATCTTCCATAAATGACCATTAACTTCCACATAAATAGTATCTCCATCTACAACTTTAACAACTCTTCCGTAGTAGTGTTCATGAGCATCGATGAATGGAGAAGAAACCACATTGTTGTGTTGCTCAAAACATCCGCAAAATAGCAGGTTAATTAAAATTATTAAGATTATAGGAATTATTTTTATCTTCATATTTATCCCTTTATTTATTTATTCTTTGATTTATATATTTGCTTTTACGTTTTAATTTATTTCATTTAATTTTATTTTAAAATTTAATTTTGTTAGGTTTAACTTTTAGATATTTTTAATGCATCTTTTAAATTAATTATTCCCTTATAAAGCGCAGATCCAATAATAACCCCATCAACTCCGATCTCTTTAAGTTTTTTTATATCTTCAAGGGTTGTTATTCCACCGGAATAAATTATTGGAACTCTTACATTCTTTACCAACGTTTCGATTATATCTGTTTTTATTCCACTCAACATCCCCTCAACGTCAACATTAGTAAATAAAATCCCTCCAACTTTTTTTTCATATTTTTTTGCAATCTCTATGGGATTCTTATTGATCGTCTCTTTCCATCCTTTTATAGCAACTTTTCCCTGTTTACATTCAACAGCTAAAATTATTTTTTCCCTTTCAATTTCAGAAAGTAATTCATTTAAAAAGGTCGGATCGGTTATTGCCTTAGTTCCTACTACGATTTTATCTACACCAATATCCATTAACCTCTTAGCAATTGTTAAACTTCTAATTCCGCCTCCAACTTCGACGGGAATATTAACTTCTTCAACGATCTTTTCAATAACATCAACATTATTTCCACAACCCAATGCAGCATCAAGATCAACGATATGTAAGTATTCTGCCCCATCATGCACCCATTTTTTAGCAACATTCACAGGATCTTCGAGTTCTAAGTGTTTTTTAGTTGGATCCCCTTGAATTAATTGCACACATTTTTTATCTTTTAGATCAACAGCGGGAATTACGATCACACTCAATCACCTATTTAAATACTTTTTATATTTTTTAAGTTATAATATCCATATCTTCAACTTTTATAATATGTTTTATAAACAGTTTAATAATTAAGTAGACATAATTTAGATTTTATAAAGGTTTGTATGCCTAAGTATTTTGACAGTTAGGTTATAACAACTTTGTATAAAAATTATTTAGTAAAAGATTATTAGAATGTTATAAAAATTATCCATAGTTGTCGCTTAGGAGAGTAATCTTACAAACAATTCAATTAAATTACACAAACTTAAATATTTTAAGAAAAATAGAGATAAAAATAGAAGAAAAATAAAGAGGAGATCTTATGTTTATTGTGTTTGAGGGTATAGATGGGAGTGGAAAGACCACAATCTCAAAAAAATTGGCTAAAAGTATAAACGCATTTTGGACTTATGAGCCATCAAATAGTGTTGTAGGAGAATTGATTAGGAAAATACTTTCTGGAAATGTTAAAGTTGATGATAAGACCTTAGCTTTGTTATTCTCAGCGGATAGGATAGAGCATAACAAGAAGATCAAAGAAGAACTTAGATACAGGGATGTTGTGTGTGATAGATACCTCTACTCTTCAATCGCTTATCAAAGTGTTGCAGGTGTTGACGAGGACTTTATAAGGTCGATAAATAGATACGCATTGAAGCCAGATCTTGTTTTTTTGTTAATTTGCGATATTGAAACTGCATTAAAACGAATAAACACAAAAGATATTTTTGAAAAAAAAGAATTTTTAGAAAAAGTGCAAGAGAAATACTTAGATCTTGCAAAAAAAGAAGGTTTTGTAATCATAGATACAACAGACAGAACCGTTGAGGACGTTTACAGTGAGGTTTTTAAAACAGTGAAATTAAGATCCAACTATGGTTTTTAAATAGGTAATAACAAAATATATAAACAATTAATATTTAGAGTGGTATGTTAAAATTGTTAAAGGTGGGGATTATGAAAGTTGAATGTGATATTCCTATTTCTGAAGTTATGAGCTTTCCAGTCATTACTGCAAAAAAGGATATGAGTGTTTATGATATTGCAAACATAATGACAGAACATAATATAGGAGCAGTGGTGATCGTTGAAGATAACAAACCCGTAGGAATTTTAACTGAGAGAGATATTGTTAAAAGAGTTGTATCAAAAAATTTAAAGCCGAAAGAAGTTTTAGCAGAAGAAGTTATGAGCAAAAAAATAATAACCATACATCAAAACGCGTCAATAACAGAAGCTGCCAAAATTATGGCAAAATACGGAGTAAAAAGATTACCTGTTGTTAAAGATGGGAATTTAATGGGTATAATTACTCAAAGCGACATAATTAAAATATCTCCAAATCTACTGGAAATCGTTATGGAATATGCATCAATAACTCCCGAAGATGTGGAAGGGCTTTCATTAGACACAGATGAATTTAGCGAAGAATATATTAACGGAATATGTGAAAACTGCGGTTATCAGGGCAGAGTAAGATTATATCAAGGAAGATACTTATGTGATGAATGTATAGAAGAATTCGAGGAAAAAGAGGAGTAAATTAAATAAAAATAAATTACAAAATTAATTAAAAATCATCTATGAGCCAAACCAACTATCTCTTTTAAAGTTAAATTTTCTTCCTTTAAAAATGAACATATCTCATCACAGATCTTTTTAAACACATTATATCCCCTATAATAAACTCCACTTCCAACTTGAACAGCTGAAGCACCCGCCATCATATACTCAATAGCATCCTCCCCACTCATTATCCCTCCAACACCAATAATAGGCACATCGAAGTTCTCATAAAGATCCCAAACTGCCTTTATACCAACGGGTTTTATCGCTTTTCCACTCAATCCTCCAAATTTGTTGGATAAAATGGGTTTTTTCGCTTTAATATCAATAACCATTCCCCTAACAGTATTAATTGCCACGAGCCCATCTACCCCCGCCTCTACAACCGCTCCAGCTATTTCTACAATATCACTAACATTGGGAGTTAGTTTAGCAAAAACAGGGATTTTAACAACGTCCTTAACCGCAGCACATACGTTATATGACATCTCTGGATTTTGTCCTATTGTTGCCCCATAACCCTTCGCATGTGGACAGGAAATATTTAATTCAATAGCATCAACAAAACTTTCAATTTTCTTAGCGACATCCATAAATTCCTTCTCATCCTTTCCATATATAGAACCAATAACTCTAACACCCATCTTTTCAAGGTCTTTTTTAACAGATTTTATTTCCTCTATGTATTCATCAACCCCAGGATTTGGTAAACCCATTGCATTTAAAAATCCACCATAAACTTCTACAATTGTAGGATTTTTATGACCAGGGTTTGGATATAATCCAACTGATTTCGTAACAACTGCCCCAGATCCTCCCTTTGCAATTCTTTTTAATGCACTACCTGTTTCTCCCATTATTCCACTTGCTAAAAACACAGGATTTTTGAATTTAATGCCACAAATATCTATTTCTAACATAATAATCCACCATCCTCTTTCTTTAAAACTATAAACCACAATACAACTATTCTTACGTTTTTTTTATGGTTTTTTTATGTTTTTAATTTTATTTTTTGATATTGTTTAAAATGCATTATTTAATATAAACCAGTTTTTACTAATCTACTATAAATTCTATTCCTTTTATTATAATTACCGATTTTTTTGTTATTTTTTATTTAATAATTATTAATCTTTTTGCATACTTGTGATTTTTAGCAACTTTGTTAAGTTGAAACAATACAGAACCAAAAGTTTTAAATAGTAATTACTATGGTATTATGATATAAATTTTCAATAGTTATATAATAAATTGTTTAAAATTGTTTAAAAGCCATTAAAACTTTTTAGACAGATTAAAATTAAAAATATACTTAATTTAACTTTTGTGTTTAAACTGGAAAACCTAAAAACGTGAAAAATAAATAAAAAATTAAAAATATAATTAAAAAAATATGATAAGGTGAGTTAAATGCCAGCACCAAGATACAGATCAAGATCATATAGGAGAGTTTACAGGAGAACTCCTGGAGGAAGAATAGTCATCCACTACAAAAAAAGAAAACCAGGAAAACCAAGATGTGCAATTTGCGGAGCAGAACTCCACGGAGTTCCAAGAGGTAGGCCAGTAGAGGTTAGAAAATTACCAAAAACTGGAAGAAGACCCGAAAGGCCATATGGTGGCTACTTATGTCCAAGATGTTTAAAAAGATTAATGATTAAAAGAGCAAGAACACTTTAAAATAAAATTAAAAAATCAATATAACATAATACACAACTGCTTATAACATTTACATTATCCATCAATATATATTTATATATGTTGTATGAAAAAATATTTATAGTAAAGGAATCCATTTTAGATGGGTGAATAGATGATAATCACAATCGGGGGGCTACCAGGAACTGGCACGACCACAATAGCAAAAATGATAGCAGAGAAATACAACCTAAGACACGTATGTGCTGGCTTCATATTTAGAGAGATGGCGGAAGAAATGGGCATGGATTTGCAGGAATTTAGCAAATACGCTGAGGAACATAAAGAAGTTGATGAAGAGATAGACAGAAGGCAAGTAGAGATAGCAAAACAAGGAAATGTCATATTAGAAGGAAGATTAGCAGCGTGGATGTTATTAAAAAACGGAATTAAGCCAGATTTAACCATCTGGTTTAAAGCCCCCCTTGAAGTTAGAGCAGAGAGAATTAGTAAGAGAGAAAACATCGATAAAGACATTGCTCTAAAAAAGATGATCGAAAGAGAGAATAGTGAAAAAAAGAGATATAAAGAAATATATGGAATAGATATTGATGATCTTTCAATTTACGATCTGATAATTGATACTTCAAAATGGAATGTGGAGGGAGTGTTTAATATCGTCTCCTCTGCCATAGATAATCTACAACAATAAAAAACCGCAGAGGGAAGGTATTAAACCTCCCTCATTTGGAGGATGAGTTGTGATTCGCGAGAATCACAACAACAAAAATGAGGTGAGGTTAATGCCAGCAGTAGAAGTAGGAAGAGTTTGTATAAAAACAGCAGGAAGAGAAGCAGGACAGATCTGTGTTATAGTTGATGTTTTAGATAAAAACTTTGTAGTAGTTGATGGGTTAGTTAAGAGAAGAAGATGCAACATAAAACACTTAGAGCCAACAGAGAAAAAGGTTGACATTCAAAAAGGAGCTTCAACAGAAGAAGTTAAATTAGCTTTAGATGCTGCAGGACTCTTAAAAGAAGAGGAGTAGGATAGTCAACATTTAAACTATTAACTGAAAAACAAGTTTCACTTTTTTATTTTTTATAGTTTTTTAATTTTTAAATAATTATTATATAGGTAAGATAACTGTCTATTAACTTTATAATTTATAACATTTATAACATAATTATATCCAAAATTTACACTTATTTTTAAATTGTTTAATTGACATTTAAATTATGTTTATCGTTTAATCATTTCAATCAATTTATTACAATATGTTGATTTTCATTTTGTATGGAAAAGTTAATACATAAATAAATAAGTTGATTAAATAATTTGATTCGTTATTGGACAAATAAATTAAGAATCAAGATCCAATAAACTCAATAAAATAAAATTAAAAATAAAATTGATGATACCATGTTCATTAATCATCCTCTAATTAAACCAAACATACTTGAAGCGAGAGTATATCAACAAATAATTGCAGGAAATGCCTTAAACAAAAATACTCTCTGTGTGCTATCCACTGGATTGGGAAAAACAGCGATAGCCATACTTGTTATAGCAGGTATTTTAACAAAAAAAGACGGAAAGGTTTTAATATTGGCCCCCTCACGCCCATTGGTAGAGCAACATTATAAAAAATTAAAAGATGTTTTAAACATTGATGAAGATAAGATAATTGCCCTAACTGGGAAAATATCCCCAAAAAAACGAGAAGATCTTTACAAAAAAGGAAAGATATTTATTGCCACACCGCAAGTTATAGAAAACGATATAATTGCAGGAAGAATCAATATAGATGAGTTCATCTTACTTATAGCCGATGAAGCACACCATACAACAGGAGATCACTCCTACGCTTTCGTTGCAAAAAAATTTAGAGATAAATGCCACATATTGGGATTAACAGCTTCTCCTGGATCAGATATTGATAAAATTATGGAGATATGTGAGAATTTAGGGATAGAGCATGTTGAAGTGAGAACTGAGGATGATGAGGACGTTAAACCATACATTGCTAAGATTAAATTAAAACCCATAAGAATTGAACTACCTAAAGAGTTTAAACAGGCATTAACATTGATAAACGAGGCATTAAAAGAGAGATTAAAAATATTGAAAGATGCGGGAGTTGTAAACTCAATATACCATATAACTAAAACAGATCTCATAGAGTTAAATAAACGTTTATTTGCATATGATGAGCAAATAAAATATGAACTAATAAAGGTCTGTTCTGAAGCGTTGAAATTAATGCACGCAAGAGAACTATTAGAAAGTCAAGGAAAGACAGTATTCTTGAATTATATAAATAAATTATCATCACAAAGAACCAAATCTGCTAAATCTGTAATTAACGATGAAAAAATTATAAAGGCGGTTAATCTACTACTAAAATCAAATACAGATCATCCAAAATTAGAAAAAGTCATAGAAATGGTTAAAAAAATCTTAAAAGAAAATAAAGACGAACGAATAATAATATTCGCTCAATATCGTGATACAGTTGAGAAAATAGTAAATCTTCTAAACCAGAATGAAATAAAGGCAATAAAATTTATAGGCCAGGCAAGTAAAGAAAAAGGAAAAGGAATGACACAAAAAGAGCAAATAAAGGCAATAGAAAAATTCAAAAAAGAGGGAAGTGTCTTAGTTTCAACAAGCGTTTCAGAAGAAGGAATAGACATCCCATCTGTAAACTACATAATATTTTACGAACCCGTTCCCTCTGAAATAAGATTTATTCAAAGAAGAGGAAGAGCAATGAGAGGAGAAGGAGGAAACGTTTTTATTCTTATTGCAAAAGGCACAACAGATGAGGCATACTATAAAAGTGCACTTTACAAAGAAAAAGGAATGAAACAAATACTCAAAAATATGTGTAAAATATTAAACAAGAAATTAGCTGAAAAAAATAAAGAAAAAAAGATAGAATCTAACATCACTTCGGAAATTCAGAGTAAAAAAGAAGATGTTTCAATATTAGAAACAGAAAAAGATGTAATAAAAAACAATAACAACGAAAAGACAAAAAAAGAGAAGAAACAAATTACTATATTGGACTTTATAAACCAAGTTAATAAAAATGATAAAAAAGAGTATAATAAAGATGATAATAAAAATAAAGATAAAGAAAGCATGAAAAAACAGTTGAAAATCATTATAGATGTTAGAGAGAGGAATATGGCTAAACTTTTACATAACTATGCGAACATTGAACTAAAAACCTTAGAAGTTGGGGACTATATTTTAAGCGATAGAGTAGTTGTTGAGAGAAAAACAGCTGAGGATTTTGTAAATTCAATAATTGATAAAAGATTATTTAACCAGTTAAAAAACCTTAGAAAGGTTGAAAGACCATTATTAATTATTGAAGGAGATAATTTTAGCAGAATTCACGAAAATGCACTTAAAGGAGCCATTTTATCAATAACTTTGGATTTTGGCATCCCAATAATCTTTACAAAAAATGCTGAAGAAACAGCCGATTTACTAATAAAGATTGCTGAGAAAGAGCAAATAAAAGAGAAAAGGGCTGTTATGGTAAGGTATGGAAAGACAGCAATGTCTTTGAAGGAACAGCAGAAATTCATTGTTGAAAGTTTGCCAGATGTTGGTGGGGCGTTAGCTGAAAGGTTGTTAAAGCACTTTAAGACAGTTGAAAATGTATTTACAGCAAAGGAAGAAGAATTAATGAAAGTTGATGGAGTCGGAAAAGAGAGGGCTAAAAAGATTAGAGAGGTTTTAACAGCAGAATATAGGTAATATTCTTGCATGTTGCCATCTCAAAATCCATTTTTTCTTTCCATAACTTTTATTACGTTATTTCTTGTTTTAAATCATCCATAAATATGTGATTATGTAGATATATAGACAAATAAATAATTAGCTTTTATTTTATGAAACCTTAAAGATTAATATATTATCTTACATTAACAGTAATTATATTATATAATATTTGATTTTATTTTAAAGTTAGGTGATAATGATGATAAACTATATTGTTGATTTCTTTGCAAGTTATGGATTGTTTGGACTTATTAGTTATATAGTTTTAGTTTATAGCGGTTGGTTTTGGTTAGGAATTGAGTTAAAGAAGAGAGAAATTTTTGAAGGACAGGCATTTACAGTGTTGATTTATATCTTTTTATTGGGAATTTCATGGGAAATTGCAGATGAGATTGCAGGGAAAATTTTTATTGAATATGTGATTGCAAGTGGAATTGTATATGGGATTACACTTGGAATTGCATGGTGGATTATAAGAGGAGAGTATAGAAAAATTACATGGTGGATTGCAGGCGGATTTATGCTTGAAATTGCATGGTGGATTACATACTATACAAACTATTATAACGTTGAAATTACTGACATGATTGAATTTGTAATTGCAGAGATGGCCATATTTGCAATTGCATTTTGGATTCTAAGGATGATTTCACATAGAATTGCAAGAGTAATCGCATTTGGAATTGCACTTGGTATTATAGGAAAGATTATGTCAGAGATAGTAGGTTGGGGTACAGGTTTTGTATGGTATATCACAGGCGGATTTGTAGGGGGAATTACATTTGAAATTGCAAGTATAATTGCAGATAAGATTGCAAAATCAGAATACAATAAATCACTTGAAAATCTGAAAAGAGAGGATTATAGTAATTGTTTAAAACATTTAAATGGAAGTTTATATTTGTTAAGAGATTATAGTAATAAAGAAATTCCTTACCACAACAAAGATTTGGCATATGAGATAATATCTCTAAAAGACAATTTAGAACAAATTCAAATAGCAAATGAGTATTACAATTCAGGTAATTACAAAGAAGCATTAAAAACATACATAAAAATAAACGAAAATGCATCTAAGAATGAAAATAAAGATTTAAAAGAAATCATCAAAGATAAAATTGAAAATACAGAATCAAAACTTAAAAACCAATTTAAAGAACAATTGCAAAAAGCAGATGATTTGTTTAATAAAAATAAAATAGAGGAAGCATTAAATGAATATAAAAAATTATTAAATGAATATCCCATGTTTGAAAATGAAACAAAACATAAAATCAAAAAATGTAAGAAAAAATTAGAAGATGAGCGTATAAGACAGTTAGAATCTGAATTTAAAAACCAACTACAAAAAGCAGATGAATTATTCAAAAATAATGAAATAGAAGAAGCGATGGATGAATACGAAAAATTGTTAAACTTATTATCTGGAAAATATCAAAAAATATCATACAAGTATGAAAAAGTCCTAAATGATAAAATCCAAAAATGTGAGGAAATTCTTAAAAATCCACCATTGGAATTATTATTAGAAAGAGCAAAAAGATATTCTTCTGAAGCATTAATTTTATTTAATCAAAATAAACTAAGTAAGGCAATTGAAAAATGGAAGGGAGCTGTCAAACAGTACGAAAGAGCAAAAGAAATTGCAAAACTAAAAGAAGATAAAGAAATTGTTAAATTAGTAGATAAGAATATTAAAGTTATCATCAGTAATATTTTTAAAACTGGAATTAAATTAATAAATGATAAATTAACCAATATATAATAAAATTCAAACTGATTTTAATTGGTGGGGTTAGTATGTTTGAATATATAATTGAGATCATATCAATTGTAATAAGTATAAAAATATTAGAAAAAGTAGAGAAATACGTAAAAACCAAAAAAGTTTTAGAGACATCACCAGTAGGATGGCTTTTTAAATTTATGTATTGGTGGATAATTTTAATTGGAATGATTATTGTTTGGGAAATTTTAGCAAGTATTTTTGGATACAGTATAAATAATACTGGCGAATTTGGTAATATAATGATATGGGCCTCCGTAAATGGATTCTCAAGTAGATGTTTTGGAAAGATTGCATTTTGGACATTATTGTTATTTACCTTATTATTGGCATGGGAACCGATGGGTCTTTCAGGGGCAATTGTGTCGATGATCTTCTTTTTTATTTCACGACATTATGATAAAATAATAACATTTAAAATTTCCGAATCCAGTAAGATATTGACCAGAAACGATACGCTCTACAATAAGTCAGATTTACTTACTTCTTATCTATTAGAAGCAAAGGAACTATCATCAAAGGCAATGAATGATTTCCAAAATAATAATATTCCTAATGCAATAGAAAAATGGAAAAAATCACTTGAATGTTATAAAAAGGCGGAGAAAATAGCTAAATCAAATAAAGATAATGATTTGGAATTATCCATACGTGATAATATAAAATCAATAATTAAAAATATATTAAATGCAAAAATTGATCTAATATCAAATAAACTTAGGGGATAAACTATGATAAAAGAGATTTTAAAGGATATTAGTGAACTTGAGAATTTTTTAAATCAAAATATGCATTATTTAGATAGAGAAGAGTATAAACAGTATCAAGAGATAATATCTGAACTCAGAATAAAAGCCAAACTAAAAGATGTTGAGTTAAAAATAAATGAGGCAATAACTTTAAAATCAAATAAAAACTATTCCAAGGCCAGAGAAACATTAAAAAAGGCATCAAAATTATTAGAAAACATAGAAGATGAAACAATAAACAAAAGAATCAAAACCTTTAACAGTCAAATAACTCAACTAAAACTTCAAATAGAAAATGAGCTTATCCAAATTAAAAATTTACTCTTAGGGGATGAATCAACAGTAGATATTCAAATTAGACCCGTAGGCGTAGCTAATTTGGGAATTGAAGAAGATGAAAACCTTAAAAAACTAAAACAACTTCTCTCAAAATACCAAAATCCAGTAAAAATTGGAGAGGGTGGCTTCTCTTATGTATTTAGAGCAGTAAAGAATGGAAAAACAATAGCAATAAAAGTTCCTAAGGAATTAACTGAATTAACAGGAAAGATGTTTTTAAGAGAAATTGAAAACTGGAAAAAACTAAACCACATAAACATAGTCCAACTTTATGATTACAACATCCTTCCATATCCGCACATAGAGATGGAATACTGTGAAACTGACTTAAACAAAATCAAAAACAAACTAAACATTAGAGATGCGTTAATGCTGATGTTTGAGGTATTAAACGGTTTAAAATATGCCCATAATAAAGGAATTATTCACAAGGACTTAAAGCCCTCAAATATCTTAATCTCCAACGGAATCCCAAAAATAACTGACTGGGGATTAGCAAAGGAGGAGACATCAAAATCAACAACCATAAATGCTCTAACTCTCCAATACTCAGCACCAGAACAAATAACCAAAGTAGGTGAGGATAAAAGGACAGATATTTACCAAATTGGGATTATTTTGTATGAATTAACTACAAAACAACTTCCATTCAATGGGGATACTTTTGACATATTGGAAAAGATTAAAAATGAAGAGCCACAAAAACCTTCCCAGATAAACCCATTAATTGATGAAGAATTGGAAAGAATAATTCTAAAATGCATCCAAAAGGATAAAACTAAGAGATACCAATCAATAGATGAATTGCAGAAGCATTTGGCAGGTTATCTAAATGTCCAACTGACCGAAGAGTTAAACAGATCAAAAACTCAGAAGGATTTTAATAGAAGTGTATTTTACTGTGCTGATTTGGTTTTGTTTCATTTAAATAACAATGATCTAAAAACTGCATTAAATTACCTATATGATCTAAAATACTATGCTGAAAAGCACTGTTCTGATGATGTAATTAAAGCAATTAATAATTTAATTGAAGGAGTTAATTACAGGATAAATGAAGGGATAAAAGAACCCTCTGATGAATTAAAAATAAATGCAAAAATTATAATTGAAAAAGTTAAAATGAGATTTTAGATAATTGATATTATATCGAACTATGTGAATTTGATTGGGGGGTGTTATGGTTATTAAACTATTAAAAAAGATTTTCAAAGGTGAAAGTTTAGAGGATCTAATAAAAGAAGGTGACAATTTTTTTATAGAAGGTAAGTATATACTTGCTAAAAAAGCTTATTTAGATGCATTAAAAATAGAGGATAATAAAAAAATAAGAGATAAAATAAAAATTATCGAAAAAATTGAAAAATTAAAAAAAGATGCAGATAATCTGTTTGAAAATGGAGCATATAACAATGCATTAAAAAAATATGAGGAGATTTTAAAGTTAAACCCTAACGATACTAATATAAAAACAAATTTAAATATCTGCAAAGAAAAAATATTATTAAATGAGGGAGAATTATTATTTAGATCTAAGAAATATGAAGATGCATTATCAAAATTTAAAGAAGTTCTAAAAATAGATTCCAAAAATTCAATAGCAAAAGCAAAAATCAAAATGATAGAAAACATATTAAGGATTGAAGAGATAAACAAAACTGCAAAGAATCTTTTTAACAAAGGAAAATATAATGACGCGATTAAGTTATATAACGAAGCGTTAAAATTAGATCCAAAAAATGACGTACTCTGGAACAACTGTGGAAATGTTTATTATGCATTAAAAGATTATCAAATGGCTTTAAAATGCTATGAAAAGGCACTGTCTTTGAATCCAAAAAATGAACTTGCCATGTATAATAAAGCACTGATTCTTAAAGATATGAGGGAATATAAAAAAGCCCTTAGCATAATAAACACACTAATGCATTTAAATCCAAAAAATGAAAAAGTATTTGAGCTTAGAAAGAAAATTATCGCAGAAATAGGGAATAATTTAAATCAATCGGATAATAACTCTAAATTCCCAACCCTCCAAAAGGCGGTTAAAGAATATAAAAATGGAAATTACTATAAAGCGATTGAATTATTAAATCAGTGTTTAAGTTCTAATGAAAACGATACAGAGGTTCTTAGATATTTAGGAGATGCATATTTAAATATAGGGAATTATTCAAAGGCATTAGAATGTTTTAATAAGATTCTAAAAACGAATAACAAAAATGTAAATGCAAAAAATAAAATAAATTATGTAGCAAATAGATTAAAATCAGAAGGTTTAGCCCATTACAAAAACAGAAACTATAAAGATGCGTTAATATTATTAGACGAATATTTAAAACATAATAAAAAAGATACCGAAGCATATTATTTTAAGGCATTATGTTATGAAAAATTAGGATTTTATGAAGAATCTTTATTATGTATAAATAACGCATTAAAATATAACAAAAATAATAAAAAACTCTTAGAATATAAAAAATCTCTTATGGAAATGCTAAATAATAGCAAGCTTAACAATACATCGTTAAATGATAAAACAAACGATAATAGCGTAAAAAATACCTCTCAAAATATGCAAAAAATATCTTCATCTAAAAACAATGTTTTAGGAAATTTTTCTAAGGATGAAATTCTTAAGCATTTTAACAAAATTAATAAAAGCTCTCTTGATACTGGACTATTATATAAATTAGGTGATTTTTTTATTTCCGAAGGAGAATATGACAAGGCCTTGAAATGTTATGACTCAATATTAAATAAAACAATAGAAGCAGGTGCACTATGGAGGAAAGGAAAATGCCTATACCTAATGAATAAATTTGACGAATCAATTAAATGTTTTGAAGAATATGCAAAACGATATAAAAATAGCACAATAGTTTACAATTTATCTTATGAGTTTGGAAATATATTATATAATAAAAGAGATTATGAAAACGCTATAAAATACTACCAGTTTATTGAAAAAAATTATACCAATAATCTAAAAAATAAAATAATCTGTCGTAAAAAAGATCTCTTAGAAAAAATCGCTAATTGCTATTATAATCTTGGTGATTATAATAATGCATTAAAATATTTAAAAATGGATAGTGTGAAGAATAATACATTATTGTATAATGTCTTAGTTAAATTTGGCGATTCGCTACTTAAAAAAGCAGATTACAAAAATGCTATAAACTATTATAAAGAAGCACTAAAAATTAATAATAATACTACTTTACGGAGTATGATAAAGTCCTTAGAAGAGCAAAATAACCCACCAAATCTCATAATAAACTTTCCAAAAACTACATTTGTATTAGGTAGATGGGAAAAGATTAAAGTTAAGATCATCAATAAAGGTGAAGGAACTGCAAAAAATGTCCAATTAAAATTTTCTGATGATTTTAATGTTAAGGGCATATCTCCACTATCAATTAAAGGAAAATCATCAGAAGAACTAACTATATATGTAAGACCAAACTATGAAGGAATTGTCCCATTAGAAATAGCAGTTGAATACCAACACAACAACAAGACCTATCAAAATACCTACAATTTTGAAGTTGAAGTTAAAGGAGCACACATATACAAAGAAAAATCGTTTAAACTCACAGACATTATAAACCCGTCAACACCAAAAACATTTCCACCAGAGTTGGAAGAATTCTATAAAAATATTCAATTTATCGGACAAGGTGGCTTTGCAAGGGTCTTTAAGGCAATAAGAGTTAAAGATAACTTACCAGTAGCTATAAAGCTACCAATATCTTTAGATGCTTCAACTGGAAAATCCTTTATAAAAGAATTAGAAAACTGGACTAAACTAAATCATCCGAATATAGTTAAGGTCTATGATTATAACATCCTACCAATTCCTTACTTTGAAATGGAGTTGTGTGATGAGTCATTAGAGGATTATTTGAAAAGAAAGAGAGTTTTAGATGTAAAGGAAGCTTCTTACATAATCTTTAACATTGCAGAGGGATTAAAATATGCCCATAATAAGGGAATCATACATAGGGACTTAAAGCCACACAATATATTGCTAAAAAACGGCATTCCAAAAATAACCGACTGGGGACTATCTAAGGTTATATCTAAGTCCACTTTAACAACAAGAGGAGGATTTACTCCTCATTATGCCTCTCCGGAGCAGATAAATAATACTAAAACTGATGAAAGAACAGATATTTGGCAATTGGGCGTTATCTTTTATCAATTAACGACTGGAGAATTTCCATTTGACGGAAAGTCAGTAATAGAAATAGGCATGAAAATAATTACAAAAAAACCTAAACCACCTAAAAAAATAAATTCTGAAATAGACAGTAATGTAAGCAAAATAATCCTAAAATGTCTAAATAAAAATCCTAAAGATAGATACTCATCAATATTAGAACTGCAGAGGGACTTAGCTAAATACCTTCAAATAACCTTCAAAGAAGAACTTAAAAAGTCCATAACTATTAGAGATTTCAGTAGAAGTGCTTTCTATTGTGGAGAGTTGTTTTTAATGTGTTTAAAAATCAATGATGGTGTAAATGCCTATAAATACTGTGGGGACTTAATTGAATATGCAAAAGGAGATATTAAAAATGATTTAATTAAATTAAAAGAAATGATTGCCTATAGGGTAGAGAATAAAATGCCCATTCCAGAAGAAATAATATCATCAGCAGAGGTTATAGTGCATAAGATAAAATTAAAATTCTGAAAAAAATTAAACAGAGGCGATAAAATGATCAGCAAATTAAAAAATCTATTCAGCAAAAATAAAAATCCCTTAGATATTCCATTAGACAAACTAAAAGAATCAAAAATAAAGCTGGATGTACAAATTAGAAAATTGGAGAACGAAATGGCAAATATTGACGATCAAATAACTGCACTTTTTGAAAAAGCAAAGAACGCAAAAAGCAGAAGTGAAGAGCTGACAATAGCTACAAAAATAAAGACATTAAACCAAAGGAAAAAGCAACTGCAAAATTCTCATGCTTTATTAAATAAGCAAATGAGGTTCATAGATAATTTATTGGTTATTAAAGAAAATGAAGTAATATTAAAATCCACTCCACTATGGAACACTTTAAGTAAAATGTCCCCAGAAGAGTTAGAAAAGGCACTTATTAACCTAAGGTTGAATAGTGAAAATGTTATCAATACGCTCAATACTGCACTGGGAATTACAGACGATACTTTATCTATGGCTTCAGAGGAGTATGATGAAGATATTGAAGATATTTTAAAAACCATCCATGCAGTTAAAGAGGGAGAGTTGGATGTTGAAGATGCAAAAGAAATAGTAAGTGAAGAGAAAAAGAATAAGGATAGGATATTATTTGAATAACAACATATATTTGGAGTGTTTATATTCTGCTATATTATCTTATGATTTTACATAATATGATTATTATTGTTTTTAGATAGATAGTTAAGTTTAAGATACGAGGGGATCTTTAATGGAAATTGACTTATCAGGAGCTCTAATGAATCAATTCAAAAAAGCAAAGTTGGATTATGAAAAAGCAAAAAAAAATGGAAATATGTCCTTAGCAAAGAAAAAGGCATTAGAGTGTTCTAAGTTATTAAAAGAGTTAGCAAAATATGACACTTACAATGCAAAAAGTTATGTAGAAAAAGCAGAAAAATGGCAAATAGTGGCAGAGAATATTAATGAAGTATTTGAATCAAAGACAAAAACAACAAAATCGATAAAGAAATCAACTTTTTCTCAAACAAACCAATCAGAAGAAAAAGAGGAGAATGAGATAGACAAATTTAAAAATTATGTAAAGAACAACTTAATCCAAAAATCACCAGTAAAATGGGATGATATTGGTGGTTTAGAGGATGTAAAACGTTTAATGATGGAAACAATAGTTATCTCTGCCCTACAAAAACCAAAATCAATACAACCATGGAAAGGTGTCTTGCTTTTCGGACCTCCAGGAACTGGAAAAACATTATTGGCATCTGCCTGTGCAGGAAGCTTAGATGCTACATTCTTTAACGTTAAGGCATCATCAGTAACAAGTAAATACTTTGGGGAATCATCAAAGATAATAACTGCCCTATATGAAGTTGCAAGGGAGTTAAGTCCAAGTATTGTATTTATTGATGAAATTGACGCTCTAACAACAAAAAGAGGGGAGGGAGTTAGTGAGGCATCAAGGAGAATGCTCTCAACATTATTAACTGAATTGGATGGATTCCAAGATAAGGGAAAAGATTTGTTGGTCTTAACTTTATCTGCCACTAACACACCCTGGGATTTGGATGAGGCAGTTTTATCAAGGTTTCCAAGAAGGATTTATATTCCCTTGCCAGATAAGAAAGCAACAAAAGAGATTATTAAAATTAATACAAAAGGTATTGAGTTAAATATTGATTTAGATGAAATTGCTGAAAAATGTGTTGAGAGATTGTATTCAGGAAGAGATTTAAAAAACCTCTGCCAAGAGGCGATTTGGAACATGATTAGAGATGTTAATAAGAACTTGTATGAATTGGCTAAACTGCCTTATAATGAATTAAGAAAGAGGAAGCTAAAAACAAGAGCTTTAACTAATAATGATTTTGAAGAGGCATTTAAGAAGATTAAAAGTCCATTAACTAAGAGAGATATTGAGAAGTATGAGAAATGGGCTGAAGAGTTTGGGGGATAATTTTAATTTAATTTTAAAATAAATAACGGGATGCTTATGGGAATAAAAGATTTTCTAAGAAAAATTGGAATTGATAAGGAAAAAGAAGATAAACAGAAATCAGAAATTGAAATTCCCGTGGAGGACGTTGTAGATATAGAAATATCAAAAATAGAACTGATAGATAGCTCTAACAATGATATAAATGATATAATTGAAGATAATGCCTATGGAATATCCCACAAAGGAAATAGAACGAACAATGAGGATAGTATTTTAATCAAAAGGATTGAAGATATCTACCTATTGGCTGTTGCAGATGGAGTTGGGGGACATAAGGCGGGAGATGTTGCTTCAAAGATGGCAATAGATATTCTAAAAGAAGTTATTAAAGAAAAATACAATCAAAACCTCTCAATTGAAGGAGTAAGACAACTCCTAAAAGATGCTTATGAATCTGCTCATAATAAGATAAAAGCAGAGGCAGTTGGAGATAAGGAGGGAATGGCTACAACTTTAACAACTGCAATAATTAAAGGGAACTTAGCAATTATAGCAAACTGTGGAGATAGTAGGGCCTATTTAATTAGAAATAACGAAATTGTAGAAAGGACAAGGGATCATTCTTTAGTTCAAGCTTTAATCGACGAGGGGCATATAACGGAGGAAGAAGCAATACACCACCCAATGAAAAATATTATAACATCAGCATTAGGAATAGATGATTTTAAGGTTGATATTTATGAGTGGAATTTGAAAGAGGAGGGGGATATTTTATTGCTAAGTTCTGACGGATTGCATGATTATATTAAAAAAGAAGAAATCTTAGAAGTAATTAAAAATAAGAATAATCCAAAAGAAATTGTTAAAGAGCTTTTAGATATTGCTTTAAAGAAGACAAAAGATAATGTGAGCATTATAGTATATTCACATAAAACATACTAAGTTAGATAAAGAAAAATAGTGATAATTTGTTTTTATCATTGTTTATAGTTATTACTTCGATAATAAAATTTCCCAACTACATATGACGGCTCTCCGCCCTAAAGGGCGGAGTTTCGGGAGAGCAGAGGGCTCCGCCAAAGCCACTACCCCTATCCCTTAACGGGACTCGGGGCTACCTCCTCTCAACCGTTAGCCCCCAGCAGTGGGATTTTCGATACCGAAGCGAAGCTTCGGGTAGCAAAATCGAAGATTTTCCCTGAATCCCACCCATAATAACGTGGACTGGAGGCAATAATTAGTATATCGAATTGGATATATAAACCTTATCCCCGCCCGCCTCCCCTATCTTCGAGCGTAGCGAGGAGAGTAATGAAAACCGTTAGGTTTTCATCTGAATTCCTCTCCGAGCTAAAGCTCGGAGCTTCCTTAGCGACAACTAATGGTAAATATAAAAGTGCTATTAAATTAATTTAAAATTTAAAAATAGATAAATAGTTTTATTGGAAGAGATCAATTGATGTAGAGTTAGGGGATCAAATAATATCCAGATTATGAAGTATAATCCAATAAAAAACTTAAAAATCTGAATCCATCAAATTACTACATTTATATTTATGTGTATATTAATTAGTGTAGATATTAATTAGTATTACTATATAGTGAGTAGGTGAAATAATGAAAAAATTGTTATTGTTAATATTTTATTTAATATTATTGTCAGAAATTAGTATATCTTATGCAGAATTAGGAACACCAGAGTTAGAAATATCTGCATCAGTAAATCCCTATAAAATTGAAAAAGGAGGAACTGGAACGTTGATAGTAAATGTTAGTGAAGTTGGAGGGGAAGATTGGGCAAAAAATGTTGTTGTAAAACCTTATTGTTTAGATAACGGTATTTTTATTTCACCTTCTAAATCTTCACCTGTAGATATTGACAAGTATGGTTCAGCAACCTTTACATTCACCATAAACGTTAACAACAGTGCGTTAGAAGGTGTAAAAACAATACACATTGATGTTGATTACATAGACACAGGATGGTTAAATATTGGGGAAGATGATAAATCAAAATCTGCAACTACTACATTTGAAGTAATATCTTCCACATCTGATACATCAAATTATCCAACTAATGATTATTCTTATAATTCAGATGGATACATTTCAGTGGATTCAAATGTTTACGATGCAGATGTGTATGTGGATGGATCATATATTGGAAAAACTCCCATAGCGGATTATCCTATAACCTCCGGAAGCCATACGATCTCTGTTGAAAAGGAAGGTTATGAGTCATATACTGAATATGTTAATGTGAATTCGGGAGAAACCTACAACATATATGCCACATTGACAGAATCTTATGGTTGCTTAAATGTTTATTCCAATCCAACAGATGCAGATGTTTATGTTGATGGATATTATGAAGGAAAAACACCTCTCCATTTAACATTAACTCCAGGAATACATTCAGTTGAAGTTAAAAAAGATGAATATTACCCCTACTCAACAGATGTTTATATAAACAGTGGAGATTCAAAAACAGTAAACGCTGAATTAAAACCAAAGTTCGGGTATTTAACCGTTTATTCATTAGAAGGAGCAGAGATTTATATCGATGGTAAGTATGTAGGACACCCACCTTTAAGAAGTTATAAGCTATCAATAGGGAATCATAACATAGAAATTAAAAAAGAGGAGTATAATACATATTCAACAGATATTTATATAAACAGTGGAGATTCGAAAACGATAAAGGCCAAACTAACACCAAAATATGGATATTTAACCGTTTATTCCTATCTGGGAGTTCCTTGTGATATATATCTTAACAATAAATGGATAGGAACTACTCCAATAACCAAACATGATGTTAAACCCGGATTTTATCATATTGAATGTAAAATCGGAGAACTTCCAATATATGAATCTTCAATATCTATTAAAAATGGAGAGTATAAAAAATTAGATATAGAATTAACAAACAGCTATGCAGGATATTATTTAGGAGGATCGTTTGCGTTGATGGGGTTTGGAGTTGTTGGGTTAGTATTAGTTAGAAAAAGAAAACAAAAAAATATCGGTGAAAAACAAAATCAGGATATTTTTGATTTCCCCTCAGAATTGTTATCTAAATACACCCCATTAGAAAAACTCGGGGAAGGTGGTTTTGGAAAAGTTTTCAAAGTTAAAAGAAAATCTGATGGAGAAATTATTGCTTTAAAAATTCCTAATTTAGATGAAAAAGCTAAAAAATACCTACTAAAAGAAATTAAGGTCTGGCAAAACCTAAATCATCCAAATATAGTTAGAATGTTCGATGCTTATGAAGAACCAATACCGCACATTGAAATGGAATACATTGACGGCTATAACCTCAACGGCAAACTAATTAGAGATTTAGATAAGTATCCAAAACCATTAAGTCCTAAAGAGGCGATAAATCTAATTAAACAAATTGCAGAAGGTTTAAAGCATGCCCATGATAAAAACATCATCCACAGAGATATAAAACCTTCAAACATCTTGTTAACCCCTAACTTAATCCCAAAAATAACTGACTGGGGATTAGCAAAAATAGGGGCTAAATCATCAACAGCAACAACTACTAAGGCGTTAACTCTTCTATATTCAGCACCGGAGCAGATAGATGAGGAAGAGTATGGAAAGACAGATAAAAGAACAGACATATATCAGTTAGGTGTCTTATTCTATGAGTTATTAACTGGAAGATTGCCTTATGAAGGCACTTCACCAGCTCAAATATCTTTAAAAATAGTTAATCCAGATAAAAAACCTCTCCCTCCTTCAAAAATAAATCCTTCTCTATCTATATTCGATGGTTTGTTTGAAAGACACTTGGCAAAGAGAAAAGAAGATAGATTCCAGTCAATAGATGAGTTTTTAAGGGCATTAAAATCTATAGAAGAGTTAATAAAAGAAAAAGAATCTCTTAAGAAAACACTAACTCAAACAATAGATAAACTCAAAAAATCAACTGACAAAAAAGAGATTGAGAGATTAATCAGAGAGTTAGTTGATTCGACAACAAAATTAGCTCTAAATTGTGCAAAGGCAAATGATAAAGTTGGTTTATTGGAGGCATTAGAAACATTAAAGGATTATGTTAAATCAGAAAATAATAAAAAAGAATTAGGGGGAGCTATAAAACATATTGAGTATTTAATAAAAGAGCAGATACCAATAGAAAAACAAACAATTGAAGCATTAGAAGTTTTATTGAATAGGATTAGGAGAGAGTTTTAAATGGTTTATAAATTATCTTAATTTCCCAATTTTATTCTTTCAATAATTACTTCTGACCTTTTATAGAAGTCATCTGAGACACCTATTTTCTCTTTTATTCTATAATTTATCTCATTTAGAAGATTTTCTATATCTTTTACCATTTCCGATTTGTTTTTTTCAGCATATTTTTTTAAATCATATAGATAGCCCAGTGCCTTATATAGGTCGTTATATTTTAAGTGTATCAAAAATAACTCACTACAATAATATATTTCCTTTCCAATTGACTTCTGTTGCATTTTAGGTTCTGAAACTTTTATGTATTCTTCATAAACATCTATATGCTTTATTCCATTTCTTTCATAGGAGAGTTTTATTTCATAAGGAATTTCTCCTTTCTTTTTTGGTTTTATTAAGAATGTGATTTCAATTGATGAATTAGGAGGGAGATAATTTATTTTCTCAATATTATCTACTTCAAATAAATTAGCATTTAATTCAAAACTAATATTTTTTATTGTATCTTTTGTTTTGTTTGATATTGTTATTGTGGCTTCATTCCATTCGTTGAAGTAGAATGTTGTAGGATATAATGATAGATTTATATATTCCTCTGTTTTTTTATCAATCATACTGTTAATTTTACTAATTAGATTTTTTGCAATTATATTTTTTGGATTTAGTTTTAATGCATACTCATAATATGTTAATGCATTTTTAAAGTCCCCAATATTTTTATAGGCGTTTCCAATAGATATATATATTTCTTCATCTTTAACATACTTTAATGCATTTTTGTATGAATCTATCGCATCTTTGTATCTTTTCATTGAATAATATATATCCCCTTTTATTTTCCAAAATTTCCAGTGAGGATTTATTTTTAGTATTTCATTAACATATTCTAATGCACCATTATAATCTTTTTGATATAAATAGGCGTTTATAATAAATAAGTAGGAATCAACATCTTTTGGATTTAATTCAATAACCTTTTTAAAGCAATAAATGGCATTTTTATAATCTTTTAGGTTGTATAAGCTCACTCCTTTATTAAACCAGCCACTGGCATCTTTTGGATTTAATCTTAGATATTCATTCCAATATCCCAATGCCTCATCAAATTTATTTAATGCATTTAGGCAATAGCCGACTCCAAATAATGCTTCGATGTTATATTTATCTCTCATTAAGACCTTTTTAAATTCTATTAGTGCGTTGTTATAATCGTTCTTTAATAACAAGTTTCTACCTTTTTTAATAAAATGTTTTATCCTCTCAAAATCTTGATTATCTTTACAAAGTTTTTCTTCTAATAGTTTTTTGTTATTGAGAATTTTTGCCTTTTCTGATGGAGGAGCCAAGTTTAGTGCATAATTATAACATTTTAATGCATCTTCATATTTTTTTAGTTCCATAAGTGCGTTTCCTTTAAAAAACCACGCTAAATAGTTTTTTCTATCCAATTTTAATGCCTTATCCATACACTCAATAGATAATTTGAATTTTCTTAGTTTATATAAACAAATCCCCTTACGAATCCATGCATCAACATTATTAAGGTCTTTTTTTAAAATTTCGTTATAAAAAATAATTGCCTTTTCATAGTCCCCTTCATTTTCATATCTTTTTCCTTCCTCAAATAATGAGTTAATATTTCTATCTAAATTTTTATATATATTTGTTTTTGAATTTTTATGTGTAGTGGAAGATTTATCTTTATTTTTTGATTTTTTTGATGAATTAGAAACTTTAATTAACATATAAAATACACCAAAGGCAATTAATACATATATTACCTCCATAACACTCCCCAATTTAAAGAAATTAAATATACTTATGTTTATATATTAAACGATGAATCTAATAAATCTCCCTAACTCCAATTAAGCAATTTCCATATTTTTCTTATTATATATTATTGATGAAACTAACGCCAAACCTATCAATAATGCACCAATTGAACCAGTTATATATTCAGGTATATGATATCTAATTCCAATAAACATTAACATTGCCAATGTTCCAATGGCATACATTGCACCATGCTCTAAATATATATACTCATCCAAAGTTCCCTTCTTTACCAAATATACCGTTAAACTCCTTACAAACATCGCTCCAATACCTAATCCTAAGGCAATTAAAATTATGTCCCTTGTAATTGCAAAAGCCCCTATTACTCCATCAAAGGAAAAACTTGCATCTAACAACTCCAAATACAGAAATAGAATTAGCCCTCCTTTTATAGCTGAATTAACCATTTCTTGCTCTTTTTCTTGCATATACTCTCCTATAGAATCAACTAAAACATAAACAATTATCCCCAAGATGCCACTAATCAATACTGTTAATTGTTCTGATGATGGAACAATTTTTAACGCTAAAAGAAGGATAAAAAGAGCAATAACAATTTCAATAGATTCTAACTTTCCCAATTTAGCCAATGGCTTTTCAATTAGTCCAATCCAATGCGTGTCTTTTTCTTCATTTAAAAAGTATTTTAAAAATACCATCAACAAAAACGCTCCCCCAAATGCAGATATTAAGGGATGTGCCTCTTTTAAATGCATGGCATATTCTGATGGATTATTTAATGCCATATTTACAACATCTATTGGATTTATATGGGAGGCAATAGAAACAATAACCAATGGGAAGGTTAATCTCATTCCAAACACTGCAATTAAAATTCCAACAGTTAAAAACATTTTTTGCCAATATTCATCCATTCTTTTTAAAACAGTCGCATTTACAACGGCATTATCAAAAGATAAACTAACTTCCAATATTCCCAAGATTATTGCAACATACAGCCCAATAAAATTCCCCCATAGAAAAGCCAAGATTAAACATATAATTGTAAAGAATATCGAAAATTTAAAGTTATTGATCAATTCTTTAATATCCATACTATCCCCTCAAAAATTATCCTTAAAATTTATAATAAAAATATTATTAATGCATAATCAATAAAATTATAAATTATTTATAATAAAAATTAGACAAAATTAAAAGTAATCTAATATTCAACTCCTATAATATCCAGTAATTGAGCCAAATCTTTCAAACCTTTAAGTGTTCCTACTTTACTTTCATTTATTAGCATAGGAGTCCCTGAAGTGTTGTCGATTGTGGCAATTACTGCAACATTTCCAAAGTTCCCAGTATCAAGAGGGACCTCATACCTCATTCCCTCATCATCTTCAATAATTAACACAATATCGCTATCTTTAAATCTTGCAGGTCTTCCTTTTTGAACCATTGTATAATCCCAACACATAATCCATACGTAATCCATATCATCCAATTTTGCAATCCTTAAAATTTCTTCATTGTCTCCTCCAGTATCTCCTACTCCCTCATCACCACTTAATTCAATGTAAGGAAAGGTTGTTAAACTTCCCAACTCTCCAAAATATACAATACCAAACTCCCCCCACTTTGTTTTATAAACTGCTGATAAATCAAAATCAGCGGCGGTAGTCCATTTCATAGTAACTACTAAATTTCTAACTGGTTTCATTGATGCACTCATTCCTTTCTGCTTTAATCTTAAAATCCCCATTTTTCCACCTAACAACTCATTTTATTTTAAGTTCATGTATGTTTATATATGCGTTAATATCCTTATGTGAAAAAACCACTATATATATTTTATCTAAGTATTTTACATAATTAAACTATTTTAAATAATTAAAAACTTTATATCCATTTTGGAAAATTATAAATAACTACTACAAAACCAAAAATTATATAAAGGCAAAATTCCAACTTAATATTTGTGGGATTATGTATTTGGTTATAGTAAATTATAATAAAGACATTGAGAGGAAAAGGATTGATTATCTCATTGAAAAGTGGAGTAAAATGGGAAAAATTGAGAAAATAAAAAAAACTGCATTAATAGTTGATATTGACGACATGGATGAGTTTATTAAAGAAATTTCATCAAAATTAGAAGGAGATGAGGAGAAAAAACTAAAAATCTATAAAATAGAGGAGGTAAAGAAAAAAATTCCTAAAGAGAGGAAGAGTTTAAAATACAAAATTAACGATATGGATTTTATGGAAAAGTTTATCGACTATCTAATGGCAAAGATGGGAGGAGCTTATATCTCTTCAATTGGAAAAACAGCAAAATATGAGATTTATACAAAAAAAGGCAAAGGAATAATAAAAATTACCTTAGAATCTTCCTATGCAATATTTGAAATCGAAGGTTATGGAGAGGTTGTTGATTACCTATCAGAAAGAATTAATGAAGAGATGAGTTTTATTATTAAAGAGGGATGAAAATGCTATTTGGAGATAGTGGAAACTTTGAATGCCTAAAAAAATTAAAAAGTCCGGCAGAAAGAGTTATTAGAGAAGGATTTGATATTGTCTATGAGGATTTTGAGGAAAGAGTGGCATTATGGAATAAGATAAAAAAGAACTACGATTTATATAAAGAGGGGCATTGCGGAGAGTTTTTAGATGATGTTGATAGAGCAACAAGAAAAAATTTTGAATGGGCTTTGGGAGTTTTGGCTTACAGCTTTTATTATAATAATGAACATTTTTCTGCCTTAAATAAATACAAAGAGAAAGAATTAGAGCTAATTGGCTATATATTAAAATATAACGTCTTTGAGATTTGGAGCATTGAGGATATTGTTAGAGAGATTATGAACGCTCAATATAAGAGCTTTGATGAAACTCTAAACTTATTAAAAGAGTATTACAATGGCATTGGAAATAAGGTTGATGAATGCATAAAAGATCACACTATTAGATTGTATATTAGGGATTTTGCAAAGGAGAAATGGTTAAGTTATAAAGAAAAGATGGATAAAGCGATTGCTGAGGGAATGAAGTATGATTGGTTTAGAAGGTTTATTGAAGGAGTTGATACCAAAATTAGAGAGTTAGAAAATAAAATTTCTGGATTAGGGGAGTTTATTGAAAGAGAGAGGGAGAGATTAGAGGAGGAATTTGAAAATTGGAAAGATATTGAGAGGAAAAAGATTGAATTTGAAAGAGAACAACTAAGAAAAGAGTTCGAAAGAGAGAGGGAGAAATTAATTAAAGAAATTGAAGCATTAAAAGAGATAGAGATGAAAGAAAAATTGGAGTTAAAATTAAGAGAAGTTGAAGAAGAGTATAAAAGTATTATTGATGAGTTAAATGAACTTTTAAAACTTAAAGATGAAGAGATTAAAAAACTTGAAAAAGAGAAGAAAGAAGTTGAAGAAGAGTTTGATAGATTATATAACAAAATTAAATTGGCATTAGAGGAAGAGAAGAAACTATCAAAAGACAAAATCGTTAGGTTGGAGGAAGCAAGCTTTTATGAAATTTGGTTTGTTGATAGGTTAAGAAAGAAGTTATCTGAAAATAAAACCATAAAAGTTAATGAAAAAAGATTTAAAATTTATAAAGATGAGATTGTTGAAACAAAAAACATTATTCCAAAGAATTTACCTAAGAATACTGAAATTATTGTCTTAATGGAAGAGAGAAAACTTAATCCACTTGTAAAGAAAATGAAAATCATGTTTAGAGGAGTTTATTATTCCCATGTAGATGAATACAAAAAAGATGGATTTGACACGTATCCAATGACATTGGGAGAGGTTAAAGAAATTATAGAAAAGGCGAAGATTAACGGAAAGGATTACGATAGGGTTGTTTTATTAATTGCCTCACCAACAGGATTTGATGATAAAGCTAAGGAGATAGTTAGTTCAGAGGATTTAAGGGAGAGATATTTATCAGATAAAGTATCTTTGGCTTTATTTGATGTTAAGGAGAAAAAACTTTATTATAATGAGGTTGATGAGTTCTGCAGAGCGTTTGCTGAATTAATGAGTTTAGAGTTTGAAAATGAGGAGTTTCTAAGATGTGAGAAAGAGGTTAAAAAAGAAGTTGATATTAAAGGATATATTACCTTTGAGGATATTACAAAAGAATTTCCAAAGAATGTGGTTAGAGATGTATTTTATAAGTTAGAAAAAACTGGAAATTATGAGATTAAATTTATAAAAGATGTTGGATTAGTTTTAATTAAAAGATAATTGAGGTGGAACTATGAGTTTATGGGAAAGAGCAAAAAAAATGTTTATGAAAAATCCAATTGAGAAATTATCAATTAGGGACTTAGAAGGAGAAAAAATAAGATTAAAAAGCAAATTAGATAGATTAAAGAAAGAAATTAATAAAATTGAAAAGAAGAAAAAGCAACTCTTCCAAGAAGGCATAGGAGCGGATAAGTTAAAGAAAAAGATTTTGGCTCAAGAGATTAAGGCATTGGAGATGGAGATGAAATTAAAGTATAAAAACTTCACAACATTACAAAAGCAATATACTTTTGTTAATAACTTGCTCATTATTAAAAAGTATGAAAAAGAGCTAAAGAATATTGGAATTTGGAATAAAATATCAAATATAGAGCCGGAACTCTTAGAGTTGAAATTAAGTGATATAATATTGGATGGAAAGGAGTTTGATGAGATGGTTAGCAACCTAAATAAGGTCTTTGAGATGAGATTAGATGAGGTTGAAGGAGAAGAGGATGAGGCAGAGAAGAAGTTATTTGAGGCGTGGGGGCAAGTTGAAAGCGGAGGAGTAGATGTTGATAGTGCAGTTGATAGTTTAAAATTGGATGAGGAAGAGGAAGATGAGGATTGGTTAAAGAAGATGGAGAAGGAATAATTTGCTATATTTTTAATTTTATTTTTGGATTATAGAAAGGTGGTTAAAATGAAATTCTACAATAGAGAAAAAGAATTGCATTATCTAAAAACCTATTGCCAATTAGAGCCAAATTCTATACTTTTTGTTTATGGTCCTAAATCATCAGGTAAATCAACTGTTATGAGGAGGGTTATTAAAGAGTTGGAAAACAGCAATATAATATTTTTCTATTATAATTTGAGAGAATATGCAACTCCAACAAAGGAAGAGTTTTTGAGCATTTTCTTTGAAAAAGGTAAAAAATACGTTAGGAATAATTTAATTATTGATATTAAAGTATGTAAGTTTGGGGTAGAGGAAGGATGGAATGCTGATGATATAAAATTAAATGATGTTTTTAGAAAGATTAAAGAAAATATCAATGAGGTTATAAAAGAAGGAAAAAAGCCAGTTCTAATAATCGATGAACTGCAGAAGTTGAAAAATATTTATTTTAACGGAGGAAAATCATTGTTAAATGAGTTGTTTAATCTCTTTGTATCCCTAACTAAGATGGAGCATTTATGCCATGTAATTTGTCTAACCTCTGATACTTTGTTTATCGATGAGATTTATAGGAACTCTACACTAAAAAATGCTTCTGAGTATTATTTAATTGATTGGTTAAGAGAAGAAACTATAAGAAATATTTTAAAAGAAGAGGGCTTTAATGAGGGAGAGATAAACTATTGCCTAAATTATCTATCATTACCTTATGAAATCTCTCAGTTGATAAATAATAAGAAATTAGGTTTATCCGTTGAACAAACTATAAAGCAGTGGATAAATATTGAAGCAGATGGATTAAGATTTTTAATAGCAAGTATGCCAGATGATTTGGATGAAAGTAAGACATATGAGATACTGGGCAAGTTTAAGGATAATATTAAAGTTAATGACTATGAGATTATTAAAAGGGACTTAATTAAAGAGTTTAAGTTTTTAGTGGAAAATGAGATTTTATTCTATGACGTAATAAATGGCATAATCAAACCAACTTCTATAATTGAATGGCATGCTATTAGGGAGATTTTAAAATAACCAATATGGGGGATATTATGAATCTAAAATATCTTATCCTTGGAATTTTGTTGGTATCTTTAGGTTTTGTTTATGCGGAGACAATGCCCTATTGGATTGAAGATTATGGAGACGGTTATAATCTATGGGTTAAAATTCCTTATATTCCAGCAAATGGAGATACTGTAGTTTATGTTGAGAAAGATAGTGATTATAAACCAGATGGAGATAAGGTTTTTGAGTTTTTTGATGATTTTGATGGGAGTGAGTTGGATAGAAGTAAATGGGGAGTGGCGGGTTCTCCATCTTACTATGTTTCAGGAGGTAATTTAATCTTATCTTATGCAGAATCACCAAATTATATTTATTCAAAGTTTCTACTACCAAAAAATTATATTATTGAAACAAAATATGATAATTCAGACGGAGATCATGATATGCGTATTGGGATAAACTTAGACATCTCTGACTCAAACTATGTGCAATGTTTATTACCATGGGAAGGTGGTGATAGCAGAATAGATCCAATAAAAAATGGAATATGGGATGGCTGGCACTATAAAACAGGCATGCCTTATTTATATGGAACAAATCAAAGAGTAACCATAAAAGTAACAGAGGATATAATAAAATCAGTAATAATTAACAATAATCAAATTCTAACCGATTTAACTGTCGATAGATTTGGTAACTATTTTTGTTTAACAAAGGATACGGATGACACGGTCTATATTGATTACATCTTTGTTAGAAAATACGCAGATAAAGAGCCAACAACTACAATATCAAAAATTAACAATAATCTATACAAAATAACAATCCACAATCCAAATAGTTATTCACTAAAAGATTTTCAAGTGAAGGTTCCAAATCCAAGTTTTATAACCTCTAAATTTGAAGGTTTGAAGATAACAGATAAAAATCCACTACAAAGTAATGCATCCTCAACCTCTACATCAACAACCTCTATAAAGTCAAAGTTAGCAACAATCTATATAGAGTCAGAGCCAAGTGATGCAAACGTATTCATAAATGGAGAATACAAGGGAATAACTCCTTTAAAATTACAATTAGAGGAAGGAACTTACAATATAAAGATAAAAAAAGATGGATATAATGAATATGTAGAAAAAATAACATTAAAGCCAGGAGATTCAAAAGAAATATCCGTAGGTTTAGCAAAAGAGGACAATAACAACATAATCTTAATAATTAGTGCTGTATTTGGGTCTTTAATAGTTGTTGGTGGAGGGGCATATATAATAAACAAGAGAAACAAAGACAAAAAGAAAAAAGAAGTTATGGATGAATTGGAGGATCTGCTAAGGAGATAACGATATTCCAACAACTTTAAGTTTTATTATTGTAGAACTTAAAATAAAGGTGTTTAAATGTCGTCAGAATACGATTTAATCTCTAAAGCAATAAAAAAACTAAAATCAGAAATGAAGGAGGAGGGGCATTATATTTTAGCAAAAGAAAAAATAAGAAAGGCATTAAATGAGTTAAAAAATGATAACACAACATTGGCATTAGAATATCTAAAAGATGCCTTAATTTTAGTTGATGAAGAGAACAAAATCCTAAATAAAATTAACGAACTGAAATCAAAGAATCCAGTAATCATAAAAAATTATGAAGTATTGCTAATAAATACATTAAAAGATGGAAATCTGAAAAAAGCCGAAGAACTCATTAAAGAAATTGATTCACAAAAGATTCCCGCAGAATTCACACCAAAGCCAACAACACCAAAAACATTTCCACCAGAGTTGGAAGAATTCTATAAAAATATTCAATTTATCGGACAAGGTGGCTTTGCAAGGGTCTTTAAGGCAATAAGAGTTAAAGATAACTTACCAGTAGCTATAAAGCTACCAATATCTTTAGATGCTTCAACTGGAAAATCCTTTATAAAAGAATTAGAAAACTGGACTAAACTAAATCATCCGAATATAGTTAAGGTCTATGATTACAACATCCTACCAATCCCTTATTTTGAAATGGAGTTGTGTGATGAGTCATTAGAGGATTATTTGAAAAGAAAGAGAGTTTTAGATGTAAAGGAAGCTTCTTACATAATCTTTAACATTGCAGAGGGATTAAAATATGCCCATAATAAGGGAATCATACATAGGGACTTAAAGCCACACAATATATTGCTAAAAAACGGCATTCCAAAAATAACCGACTGGGGATTGTCAAAAGTTATAGCTAAATCTACATCCACAACCAAATATGCATTTACTCCATATTACGCCTCTCCAGAGCAGTTCAGTAAAAAGTTTGGTAATATAGGATTTTGGACTGATATTTGGCAGTTGGGAGTTATATTTTATCAACTAACAACTGGAAAACTGCCATTCGAAGGAGATGATTTTGTTGAGTTGATGACTATAATAACGACAGAAAAACCGATAAAACCTTCTGAATTAAATCCAAATATCAATAATGAGATAGAAAACATCATCTTAAAATGTCTAAGTAAAAATCCTAAAGATAGATACTCATCAATATTAGAACTGCAGAGGGACTTAGCTAAATACCTTCAAATAACCTTCAAAGAAGAACTTAAAAAGTCCATAACTATTAGAGATTTCAGTAGAAGTGCTTTCTATTGTGGAGAGTTGTTTTTAATGTGTTTAAAAATCAATGATGGTGTAAATGCCTATAAATACTGTGGGGACTTAATTGAATATGCAAAAGGAGAGATTAAAAATGATCTAATAAAACTAAAAGAAATGATAAAATATAGAATAGAAAATAAAATGCCCATTCCAGAAGAAATAATATCATCAGCAGAGGTTATAGTGCATAAGATAAAATTAAAATTTGAGAGGGATTAAAAATACATTATGGGTGTGTGATTATGGGATTAAAAGACATCCTAAAAAAGATTATTAATAAAAAAAGATGGGAAATTTCATAATTTATTTTAAGTTATGTAATGATGTTTAATATTAGGATCTTTTTGGATCTTTTTTATTAACTTCCAGTCATTTTTAGTTTACTTAATTTGTTTTATCATAAAATAACTTTAATCATAATTCTAAAATAGTAGTTGAGATCATATTAAAGCATCAATAAAAATATTAAACCTTAACATAAAGAGGGTGGAAAGATGTCAGTTGTTGAATATTTAAAAAAACTTTCGAGATGTCATGGAATATCTGGGAGAGAAGATAATGTTAGGGAAGTTATGAAAAAAGAATTGGAGAAATATTGTGATTCTATTGAAATAGATAAATTTGGAAATTTAATTGCTAAGAGAGGAAATAGTGGGAAAAAAATTATGATAGCAGCACATATGGATGAGATTGGATTGATGGTTAAATATATCGATGATAATGGATTTTTAAAGTTTACAAAGATCGGAGGAATTTATGACCCAACAATATTAAATCAGAAAGTTGTTGTTCATGGGAATAAGGGAGATATAATAGGGGTTCTCGGATCTAAACCTCCTCATAAAATGAAAGAAGAGGAAAGAAACAAACTTATAAAATATGAGGACATGTTTATTGATATTGGAGCAGAGAGTAGAGATGAAGCAATAGAAATGGGCGTTGAGATAGGAAGCTGGGTTTCTTTTTTAAGTGAGGTATATGAGTTGGGAAAAAATAGGTTAACAGGAAAAGCATTTGATGACAGAGTTGGCTGCGCTGTTCTCTTGGAGGTTATGAAAAGATTGTCAGAAGAGGAGATTGATTGCCAAGTTTATGCTGTGGGAACTGTTCAAGAGGAGGTTGGATTAAAAGGAGCGAAGGTTTCTGCTTTTAAAATAAATCCAGATGTTGCGATCGCTCTTGATGTTACAATTGCAGGTGATCACCCCGGAATTAAAAAAGAAGATGCCCCAGTAGATTTGGGTAAAGGAGCTGTTGTAGGAATAGTTGATGCTTCGGGAAGGGGGTTAATTGCTCATCCTAAGGTTTTGGAGATGGTTAAATTTGTTGCAAAGGAATATAACATTGAAGTTCAGTGGGAAGTTGGAGAAGGGGGAACAACTGATGCTACTGCGATTCATTTAACAAGAGAAGGAATTCCAACAGGAGTTATTTCAGTTCCAGCGAGATATATCCACACACCTGTTGAGGTTATTGATAAAAGGGACTTAGAAAAAACTGTTGAACTGGTTTATCAATGCATAAAAAACGTTAATAAGTTTTTCTAAAAAATAACTCTAAAAATTAAAACTAAAAATTAAAAAAATAAAAACTTAAAATATTAAAAACAGATATGAGCAGATCTTCTCCTCTTTCTTTTTTCTTTTATTTATTTTTATTTTTTTATATTATTAAGTTTTTGATTTATTAATTTTAAAATACACTTCCTGCTTTATTTCCATTATACAAACTTACGAGCGTCTTTAATTCTTTTATGACCTTTTCATATAGTAGGGTTATTATATCTTCTATATAAACCACGCCCACCAACTTTCCGTATGGCATTTCTTCAGAATTTGTGTTTATCACTGGAAGCTGATCTAACCTCCTATCAAAATTTATCATCTTTTCAAAGGCAGTTATTATATCCTCATTTACAGTAGTGTATGGCGGGTCTTTCAACATTACCATTTCAATCTTAACATCAGTTCCATTTGCAAGATATGGTCTAATCTCTTTTATTGTAACTAACCCCACTATTTTTCCCCTTTCATCAATAACAGGGATTCCATTAATGTTATATTCTACCATACTCTCAAAAACATCTTTTACAGTGTTTTCAGGTCTTGCCACCACAACATCCCCTGAGATCATAATATCTCTAACTCGCATTCGTTGCAACTCTCTGTATTTATTGAGTGTTCTAACCAGATGTAGTTTTATGAATTTTGTCATACTATCTACCTTTAATTTACAAACCTCCCCCCAATGTATACATCTCATTAATTGTCCAATAATAAAACTAACATTTCATTGTTTAAATACATTACCCTCTGCAAAAATCGTAAAAATGGATCATAAAAAATTAAGTAGGGAATGTTTAATTATTTTCCTCGTAGAAAGTTTCATTATTTTTAATTCTTCCTCTTTAATTTACAAAAATAACAATTTTACTAAAATAAATTAAAGTATAGAAATATATAAAAACAAAAATTAGGCAAATAAAATAAAGATAGGGGATAAAGATTGTTAAAAAAATTAAAAGATAAAATTAAGGATAAAGGTAAAAGATAAAAGATGATTATTTATTTGATTATTTATTTTTTATTTTTATTCATTTTTTCTTTTTTTGAAGAAATACACTCCCACTACTATTATAATAAGCACAGCCACTCCAATTAATAGCCAATAGTTCGCAGATCCAGAATTATTAACAACCACTTTTAACGGTTTTTGATAAACGTAGACGTTGTTATCTCCTTCTTCACTATCTCCTGCACATCTTATCTCTAATGTTATGTAATAAGGTTTTGATGGAGCATCCTTATTTGGATGAATAGTTATTGTCCCTATTCCTGTCTGGTTAGGATAAAGGGTTCCAATCGTATCACTTTTTATTGGATAATCAAATGGCTGTCCGGAGTTTTTTATTGCGGAGATTTTAACTTCAACCGCTTTTTCACTCCCAACGTTTTTTATTTTTATATAAACGACGTTGTCTTCTCCAGCAGTTACGTTAACCTCCTTAGTTAATATCTCAAACAACGGTTTTGGCTTTATATATAGATCAATAAACTTTTCAGTTTTGTGTTCGTTATCTGAGGTGTCAAGATAGGTTATTTCAAGTGGAAGTTTGTAATGTCCTGCTTTTGCATACTTGTCAACGTCTACGTAGAAAGAGGCAACCTTTGACATTCCAGGAAGAAGATTTCCAATATCTTTTATATTACAGTTGCTCCAACTATCCTTAAATGGTTTTTGTGTTATCAATTGGACAATGACATTTTTTGCCTCTTGATGACCATTATTTGTTAGTGTTATGTCTATTCTCGCATAAGTTGTTCCTGGCTTTATTTCAACTGGATCAGTTATAACGTTAGAGACCCCTAACTCAATATCTCCTTTGACGTATGCTCCAAGAGAGATCAATGTTGCTTTTTTAGTTCCATCCTCTGCCGTCCAAGTAATTACAAGAGGGATCTGATAACTACCTTCTGTTAATTTATCTGATGTATGGAGATTTACATATATCTCTTTATCCTCTCCCGGATTTATAGTTCCAAGATAAAACTTAGTGGTTCCAACCGGTGAGATTGGTAGATTTGAAACCGGAACTGGTGTTGGGTAGAATATATTTTCCTCAATGGTTTTGGTGGTGCCATAAGCTGAAACCTGGGTAGATTGGGTTCCGGCATTTACAGAGTTTAACTCATACCCTACATAGACATTTACATTTTTTGCTTTTCCAGTTCCTAAGTTTGAGATTACAATAGGAACACGTTGGGTTTTAGCAGGAATTAATGAAAAGTTTCCAGAAACTTCAAAGTTGGCTTTTCCGTAGATTGGTAGGTAGTATATTTTTGTTAGTTGGTAGTGGTTTGTTATTTCTTTTCCGTTTTCGGTTTCTACTTCATCGTAGTTTACTTTTATGTCTATTTCATAGTTGTTTGAGGGAGCGTTTTCATTAACATGGAGTTTAAAGTGAACGACCTCCGACTCTCCAATGTTCAAATGACTAATATAAACCCTCCCTTTCACAGGATTAACTTGCTTTAACTCAAAAGGATAATGCGGTTTAATCTCAACCACAATATTTTTAAGTTCATGATTATAATTATCATTCGTAACCTTAACCCACAAATCCACATCATCCCCAGGATGAATAACACTCGGCTGATACTCAACCTCCCCAACCTGCAAACCAAAGGTTGATGTCATTATCAGCAAAAGTATTGGAAGTATTAACAACTTTACCTTACTTTTTACTACCCTTTCAATTAAATTATATGCTTTTTCTCCTAATTTTTTCATAAGATCCACCATATTCATTTTATTTTGTTTTTTGATTGAAATTGATTAGAGTAGTTTGCTTTTTATTCTTGCAATTAGTGGAAGGACATACTTGTCTTCAAGAACCAATACAGCGGGTAGGAAGAATATTGTCAACATACAACAGAATATTATCCCAGCAGCACACACTTTTCCAAGATTTGCCATCATTGGAAGTGGGGCTATTGTTAAAGATAAGAGACCTGCTGCGGTGGTCGCTGCACTCGCTAAAACGGAAGATCCTGCATAGGTTACTGTAATTATTGCTGCATCTTCAGGATCTTTGCCTTTTTCTCTTTCTTCTTTGTATCTACTTCCAAAGTAGATTCCATAATCAATTCCAAGCCCCAAAACTAAGGATCCTACTGCGGATGTTGCCATATCGAGAGGAATTCCTGCTAAACCCATAAATCCTCCTGTCCAGATTAGAGAGAACACGAGGGGTGTTAATATAACTACTGATGTTATTCTTTTGAAGTGGAGTATTATGATTAACATTATTGCCAGGAAAGCGACAGATGTTGTGATCTCCTGACTTTCGTTCATTAGATCTCCTAAAAGTGCTCTCAAAGCGATAGAACCTGTTTGCACTGCTTCTACTCCTGGAGGCCATGGTGTTTCTTTTATTCTTTCATTTACTGATTTGTAGAGGTTATCGCATTTTTTTTCATCCCCTCCGACATCAGTAAATGCGGTTATAACCATCATTGAATAGTCCTTGTTGAACATCTTTTCTCTCTCTGAGGGAGGAAGTTCTCTCATCAACTTTTTTACTGTGTCAATACTTTGCGGAACTGTCCCTCCATTTAATTTTATTAAAACATCGACAGGAGAAGAAACCCGCGTTATCCCATCAACCGACCTTAAATTTTCTTCTAACATTTTAACAGCATTTAGCACTCGGGGATCTCGAATATCTACGACCTTGTCACTACAATCTGAAGGAACGATCTTTACTGCTATCTCAACTACATCTGTTCCTCCAAATTCATCTCTAACTTCATAGAGCTCTTTTACTGCTTTTAAATCCTGAGGTAGCATTTTTTCGTAGGATGTCTGTTTTTTAATATGGGGAATAAATGAAGCAGCAAATATACTCATAATAATAACTATCAATATTACAATAAGGGGCTTTTTAGCAGAAAATTCTCCAATTTTTTGTAGTATCTCTTTTAACATAACTATCTACCTTATCTCAAATTTTGATTCCCTTGCTATGTCGTTTTTATGTCCTGATCCCTTTCAAGCTCATCAAACAACTCTAAGATCCTCTCTGAGATTTTTTTCATCCTATACAGTTGTTCGATATTTTTTTTCATCTTTTCATCGTTATTTTCTAATTTTTTTAATTGATCGTATGTTTTGTTTATAAGGTAATATTTCTTTCTTGCAATGTCTTTCATCGATATAAACCCATCTACTGCCTCATAGTAGTTTTTTCTTTCTCCCTTTATCCAAACTTTTTTTACAAATCCTAAATCTTCAAGTTTTTTTAAAGACATACTCACATTTCCTTTACTGATTTTTAACTCCTCCATAACATCTGAAATTGTCAATGGCTTATCTGAGAGGTAGAGTATAGCATATACCGCCCCAACTGACTTATTTAATCCGTGAATTTTTGCCAATTCTGAGAACAACTCAATTATCAACTTTTTTGCATCTTCCATATCTATCCCTTATTCATATTGTAAGTGGTTTACATATTCCCACCTGCAATATTTAATCTCTACGTTTTTTATTTTTATCCTTGAATTTTTATATGTTTGATTGTAATTATTAAAATTAAATATGTTCAAAATTTTTTGAACTAAATGAATAATAATGCTGTAAAGATCCTATATAAACTTTGCTAAGATTTTTCTATCCTCATAGTTATATATTCACATAAATTTAGAAATTCGATTAATTCAAATAATTAAAAACAACCAATAATGTAATTTAAACAATGATTTTATTTTAATGTTTATCATGCCATTGGAAAGTAATAAATAGATCCAAAAACAAACATAAAATAGAGACATAACCATTAAGATTTAGTCAATAAATCAAGTAAAAGCTTGTGGGGAGAAATTATGGATTACATAAACCTAAACTACACTCCAAAAGAAAGTGATCTGCTATCTTGCATGATCATTAAAGGAGATGACCTAAAAAAATTAGCAAATGAAATCGCTGGAGAGAGTTCCATTGGAACATGGACAAAAGTCCAAACAATGAAAAGCGATATTTATGAAAAACTAAAACCAAACGTTTATGAAATTAAAGAAATTGGGAATGATGGAAAATACAAGATTGGGTTAATTAAAATTGCTTATCCACTATATGATTTTGAAATAAATAACATGCCTGGTGTTTTAGCAGGAATCGCTGGGAATATTTTTGGTATGAAGATTGCAAAAGGTTTAAGAATATTGGATTTTAGATTTCCGAAAGAGTTTATTGACGAATATGAAGGGCCAGAGTATGGTATTGAAGGAGTAAGAAATACCTTAAAAATCAAAGAAAGACCGCTATTGGGAACCATCGTTAAACCAAAGGTTGGATTAAAAACAGAAGAGCATGCAAAAGTTGCTTATGAGGCATGGGTTGGAGGAGTTGATTTAGTTAAAGATGATGAAAACTTAACTTCTCAGGACTTTAATAAATTTGAAGATAGAGTTTATAAAACATTAGAAATGAGAGATAAAGCAGAAGAAGAGACAGGAGAGAGAAAGGCATACATGCCTAACATTACCGCTCCATATAATGAGATGATAAGAAGAGCAGAGATCGCTGAAGATGCAGAAAGTGAGTATGTAATGATTGATGTTGTTGTTTCTGGATTTTCTGCTGTGCAATCATTTAGAGAGGAGAACTTTGGATTCATAATTCATGCTCATAGGGCAATGCATGCAGCAATGACAAGGAGCAAGGATTTTGGAATCACTATGTTAACTCTGGCAAAAATATATCGACTTTTGGGAGTTGATCAGTTGCATATTGGAACAGTAGTTGGAAAAATGGAGGGAGAGGAGAGAGAAGTTAAAGCGATCAGAGATGAGATCGTTTATGATAAAGTTGAGGCAGACAATGAACATAAGTTTTTTGAACAGGAATGGTTTGGCTTGAACAGTGTGTTTCCTGTCTCTTCCGGAGGGGTTCATCCAAGGTTAGTTCCTAAGATCGTTGAAATTCTCGGTAGGGATGTGATCATCCAGGCAGGAGGAGGAATTCATGGACATCCTGATGGAACGAGAGCAGGAGCTAAGGCCATGAGAGCAGCTATCGAAGCGGTTATGGAAGGAAAACCTCTTGAAGAAAAAGCAGAAGAAGTTATCGAGTTAAAAAAAGCGTTAGAATATTGGAAGTAAATATAAAGTAAACATTTAATTGAAATATATAGCTAATAAAATAATAATAAAAAACCTTAAAAAAAATAAATGTTATTAATTAATCTATTTAATCTAACGACTACTTTTTTATTATTTCTTTATTACCAGTATTTTTTAACAAAGTATTCAGCATTTAAGACACTTGCCCCGGCAGCTCCTCTTATAGTATTATGCTCTAATGCAGAGTATTTAACATCAAATATTGGATCTTTCCTTATTCTACCAACAACAATACTCATCCCATTTCCTTCATTTCTATCTAATCTTGGCTGTGGTCTATCAACCTCCTCCCTAATAACAATTGGTTTAGCATAGGTTGGAAGATTTAAATCCTTCAACGGGTCGAATTTGTCCATAACTTCTTTTATCTCTTCTGGTTCGGCTCTTTCTTTTGTTTTGACAAATATGCTTTCAGTATGCCCATCTATAACTGCAACTCTATTGCATGAAGCACTTATTTTAAAGTTCGCAAACTCAACTTTGTCATCTTTTAAAGTTCCCAAGAGCTTTAAACTCTCTGTCTGCATCTTCTCCTCTTCATTTTTAATGAATGGAATTAAATTATCTAAGATTGCCATTGAAGGAACTCCATTATAGCCAGCTCCACTAACTGCCTGCATTGTTGTTATAATAACCGATTCTAAGCCAAATTTATCCATTATTGGTTTTAAGGTTATGACAGCACAGATTGTCGAACAGTTAGGGTTTGTTATAATTGCTCCATCCCAGCCCCTCTGCTCTCTCTGAATTTCTATCAACTCCAAATGATCTGCATTAACCTCAGGAATTACCAATGGAACATCTTCTTCCATCCTATAAGCTGACGCATTGGAAAAAACTAATTTCCCTTCTTTGGCAAATTCTGGTTCGAACTTTTTAGCTAAATCTGAAGGTAGAGCTGAGAAGACAATATCGACATCTTCAAACCCCTCATGCTTGGGATCTGTTGGAATAACAACCATATCCTTTATTTTTTCTGGAATATCCCTATCTTGGAACCAATAGCATGCATCTTTATATTTCTTTCCAGCACTTCTTTCTGATGCGGATAAAGCAGTTAACTCAAATATTGGATGCTCTGCCAACAATTGAACAAACCTCTGTCCAACACTTCCAGTAGCTCCCAAGACGCCAACCTTTATTTTCATCTTTTCACCTTTTTTGTTTTAAATTTTTTTACTTTTATAATTAGTAAACTTTTATAATTTTTAAGATTTTCGCAAATGAAATGGTTTTTTGTAAAAATATTTTAAACAATTTAGGTAGATAACATCACATGTAAGGATTTTTTAAATATATTCCAATAAATGCAAATTTTTATGAGATAATGGCAATTATATTTTTATTATATTTCTATCCTACATAAATCATCCAGTAATCACTCAACAATTATTTTAAAAGTTAAATTGGCTCCATTTTTTAATTTTTTTACTATTTCCCTATTAATATCTTTTGCTGATTTATTTGCATTGATCATTAATGTTCTTGGACAGATATAATCGCTCTTTCTAATAACCATATCCGTTGGATGATTTAAGATTAAATCTTTATGCCCTTCTCCAACTATAACCTCTTTTAAATCTTCAACTTCAATTTCTACAATTATTTTTTTAGCATTTCTGAGTTTTTCTTTAAATTCCTCGCTAAAATCATCCATCGATTTATTGGCATTTATTCCTATAATGCAATGTCCTGTAGGGGTTAGACAATTTTCCTTTGTGATTTCTAAGGTTGTTTTATGGGTTGCTGAAACGTTTTTATGCCCTTTGGCTTTTATAATAAACTCCACTATAACACCTTTCTTCTCTTTTCTTTAAAAAGCGATAGGATTATATAGGTTAATATTAGTAATCTAATTTTCGCTGTTATATTTTAATAATTCTAATTTAATAATTCACGTATTTTTTTAGTAATTATTAAAAGGAGAGTCATTCTTGGTAATTTAAATCATTACTTTTGTATCTTTTTAATTTTAATTTAAAAACTGTAAGCTTAATCTTTTTTAATACTTAACAAATTAACGATACAATAAATAAAACTCTATTAAATTTTAAATGTTATCGGTGAAACTATGAAAAAAGTTTATGTGGAAGGTTATGGCTGTGTTTTAAATTCTGCCGATACCGAAATAATAAAAAACGCTCTTAGAGAAGAGGGATTTGAGATAGTTGATGAATTGGACAGGGCAGATGTTGCTGTTATAAACACCTGCGTAGTGAGATTAGAAACTGAAAACAGGATGATCTATAGGATTAATGAATTGAAAAATCTTGGAAAGGATGTTGTAGTTGCAGGATGCTTGCCCAAAGCATTAAAAGAGAAGGTTAAAGGGTTTCTACACATTTATCCAAGAGAAGCACATAAGGCAGGAAAAATATTAAAAATATATATAAAAAGTGGAAAAAGAGTAGAAGGTTTAGAGGACGATAAATCATTACATAAAAAATTGGACTACATTACTTCTTCCCTAATAACTCCTCTACCCATCTGTGAAGGTTGTCTCGGACATTGCACATATTGTATTGTCAAAATTGCAAGAGGAAACCTAATATCTTATCCAAGAGAAAAAATAGTTAAAAAAGCAGAGGAATTAATAAAAAAAGGAACAAAATGTATATTTATAACTGCACAAGACACTGCTTGTTATGGATTTGATAGAAATGATAACTTAGCAAACCTATTAAATGATCTATGTAATATAGAAGGAGATTTTATAATGCGAGTTGGGATGATGCATGCAAAAAATGTGGAAGAGATAATAGATGAGTTAATTGAGGTTTACAAAACTGACAAAGTAGGAAAGTTTTTACACCTTCCTTTACAAAGTGGGGATGATGAGATATTAAAAAAGATGAGAAGAGGATATACCGTAGATGAATTTAAAGAAATAGTAAACGAATTTAGAAAAAAAGTTAAGAATTTATGCTTTACGACTGATATTATAGTTGGCTTTCCTGGAGAGACAGAAGAGCAATTTGAAAATACGTTAAATATATTAAAAGAGCTAAAACCCGACTATATTCATGGGGCAAAATATTCCCAAAGGAAGGGAACAGAAGCTGCAAAGATGAAGCAGGTTGATACAAAGATAAGAAAGCAAAGAAGTGAAATACTCGATAAATTAAGAAGAGAGTTAAGCTACATCAACAATAAAAAATATATTGGAAAAAAATTGAAAACATTAATTTTAGAGGAAGGGAAAGGATATACAGAAAATTTCAAGGTAGTTAAATTTGAAGGAGGATCTATCGGCAATTTCAAAAAAGTAAAGATAGTTGATGCCAAAACCTTTGGATTGGTTGGAAAGATCATCTAAGCATGTCATACCATAAAAAAGTTGAATCGTTATTCCAGAACATATAATCTATATATACTATAAACCACAGTTAAATAAAGGTTAAAATTAGAAATTAAATTAAATTAAATTGAGGAAATTTAAGGATTTGATTAGGTGAGAGGGATGGAAAGTTATATTCAAAACCTATTTGCTGAAAGAATAGGTGGAAAAAAATTTGGTAAAGAGGATGTTATCTACAAGTTTGAAAAGATAAAAAGGGCTAAGCAGGAGGCAATGAAAAAACACCCAAATGTTGAATTGATCGATATGGGGGTAGGAGAGCCGGATGAAATGGCAGATCCAGAAGTTGTAAGGGTTTTATGTGAGGAGGCAAAAAAATGGGAAAATAGGGGTTATGCGGACAATGGAATTCAAGAGTTAAAAGATGCTGTTCCGCCATATATGGAGAGAGTTTATGGTGTTAAGGATATAGATCCCTATAACGAGGTTATTCATTCCATAGGATCCAAACCTGCCCTTGCATATATCACATCCGCATTCATTAATCCGGGAGATGTGTGTTTAATGACAGTTCCAGGGTATCCTATAACCGCAACACATAGCAAGTGGTATGGAGGGGATGTTTACAACCTTCCACTATTGGAGGAAAATAACTTCTTACCTGATTTAGAGAGTATTCCTGAGGATATTAAGAAGAGGGCTAAAATATTATACTTGAATTATCCAAACAACCCAACCGGAGCTCAGGCAACAAAAAAGTTTTATAAAGAGGTTGTTGATTTTGCATTTGAAAATGAAGTTATAGTAGTTCAAGATGCTGCTTATGGGGCTTTGGTTTATGATGGAAAACCATTATCATTCCTCTCGATTAAAGACGCAAAAGATGTCGGAGTTGAAATTCACAGTTTTTCAAAAGCATTTAATATGACTGGTTGGAGATTGGCATTTTTAGTAGGAAACGAGCTTATAATTAAAGCATTCGCAACAGTTAAAGATAATTTTGATAGTGGACAGTTTATTCCAATTCAAAAGGCAGGGATTTACTGTTTACAACACCCTGAAATAACAGAGAGGGTTAGGCAAAAGTATGAGAGGAGATTAAGGAAAATGGTTAAAATACTAAATGATGTAGGATTTAATGCAAAAATGCCGGGAGGAACATTCTATCTGTATGTCAAATCTCCAAAAAAAGTAAATGGAATTGAATTTAAAACTGCTGAGGACTTCTCTCAGTATTTGATTAAAGAAAAGCTTATTTCAACAGTTCCTTGGGATGATGCGGGACATTATTTAAGATTGGCTGCTTGTTTTGTTGCTAAGGATGAAAATGGAAACCCAACAACAGAGGAGAAGTATGAGGATTTGTTATTAGAGGAGTTTAGGAAGAGATTGGAAGGAATGGACTTAGAATTTTAATAAACTTTTAATTTTTAGTAAAGATTTGATTTTATATTTTTAATAAATTAATAGTTGATTTAAATATTATCTTTTAAATATTATTCCAAATTTACTTTTTAGGTTAATACATATCATCCTTGATTTTATGAGACGTAGGGGTCTGTCCAACATGGATATTTATAGGCATAAGTCCATGTTGAACTGAGAGTTTTTAAAACGTCCGTAGATATGAAAAAAGGATATTTATAGGCATAAGTCCATGTTGAACTTGGGGATCATCGACCTCATCTCCCTCTGGGTTCATTGGGAGCAAGTCATTGGTCTCCTCCTCAGTCACGGACTTAAAAACCTTACGGTTTTTAAGTTCTCGTCGCTTCGCTCCAAGAGAACCCCAGCTCTTCCTATTAGTTTAAATATCACACAATATCGATGCCTCCTTAGGTCTTCTGTCTCACCTTCATCAGAGGCATCTAAATACTTGTTTATTATATATAAACTTATTATAAAAATTTTATAAAAATTTTGGTATTGAAAACTTATATAAGCTCATATTTGTCCATAAAAAAATTAAACAGTTTTAAACGGCATTATACCTCCAAAAAAGTTTTAAAACTAAAACTTTAAAAAGTTTAAGGGATTTTTGTTTTTATTTTTAAGATTATAGCCCATACATTTAAATATATAAAACAATAGAAATGTCTAATGATTGTCAGATAACTAATATATAGGGGAAGCGTTAATAAATAATAACTGGGGAGTTGTCGCCCCCCCCGAAGGGATTTAAAGAATAACGAAGATAAACACTCTTGGGGTTTTTAGCAGACGCACATGCTTCCTACCCCTCCCCCCTACTTTTTTTATATTACTTATTTTTATTTATGGCTTTTGAAAACTGATTTATGCAAATGTAAACATATATGAAGTGAAATATATCGTAAAATATAAAATTCTGAAAGTATAAAGTAGAATATGCAACAGTTCAAATAAAAAAATGTTATTATGGTGAAAGATATGGATTTGACACAACCTTTGCCATATATCGGAATAAGCTTAATAAAGATAATTTGGAGCGTTGTTGCATTTATTGTTGGATGGATAGTTGCAAAAATAATTGTTTCAGTATTTAGAAAAGGCCTTGACAAGACAACACTCCCAGAGATTTTAAAAGATTTTCTATCAAATGCAATTTATGCCCTCTTGTTAGTAGCTGTTCTTTTAATTGCCGTTAGTTTGTTAGGAGTTAATGTTGGATCTGTTGTTATAGGGTTATCTGCTGTTATTGGTCTTGTTTTAGGTTTTGGACTACAAGATACAATGACAAATTTAGCTGCTGGATTTTGGATCGCTTTGATGAGACCTTTTGATAAAGAAGATGTTATAACGACAAACGGACTCACTGGAAAAGTTAGCAATATAGGAGTTATGTCAACTGAGCTCACAACACCTGATAATAAAGTGATATTCATCTCAAATAAAGACATCTGGGGTAGTCCAATAATAAACTACACAAGACAACCAATTAGAAGGGTTGATGTAAACGTTGGTGTTGCCTATGGGACAAAATTGGATGAAGCGATACAAATAGCGATTGATTTCATGAAGAATCATCCTCTTGTATTGAACGATCCAAGTCCTGCTGTTGTTATCACTGAATTGGCAGATTCATCCATAAATCTTCAACTGAGAGCATGGGTTAAGACAGAGGACTATTGGACTGTAATGAACGATTTATTAAAAGGAATATATGAAGTATATACTGAGAAAGGCATTGAAATACCATTCCCACAGCTGGATGTGCATTTAAAGCAGTAAATTTTTGTTTTTAGTTTATTTATATTATGATTTATTTTCTTTATTTTTATTTTTTGACAGTCCTGATTTTTGGAGATTTAATTTTTATGCTTTCATATGTGTTGTTATGTTTTATTATTTACATCTCATTCATTAATTTAATTAATTCAATTACATATTTGCAGATATATTTATAAATACATAAATGTTATTAAATATTATAGATATTTCGACCACATCCCTCAACGAACAAAAACATATAAACATAAGACCTAAAAATTAACAAATAAAGCAAAGATTAAAAATAACTGCACATTTAAAACTGGTGAAAGAATGGGAAGAAAAAGTAAAAGATGGTATTTACAGAGAAAGAGAGATTTTTATTATAAATTAGCTAAAAAACTACAATATAGATCGAGAGCATCATTTAAATTAATGCAATTAAACGAAAAATTCAACGTAATAAAACCAAGAAAGATTATTTTAGATTTAGGTTGTGCTCCGGGCGGTTGGATGCAAGTTGCAAGAGAGATCGTGGGGGATGACGGATTTGTTATTGGAGTTGATTTACAACCTGTTAAACCTTTTGGATATGATAACGTAGTAGCTATTAAAGGGGACTTTACCTCTGAAGAGACATTAAACAAAATTAGAGAACTAATTCCAAATGAAGAAAAAAAGGTAGATGTGGTTATAAGCGATGCCTCTCCTAATATAAGCGGATACTGGGATGTAGATCATGCTCGATCTATTGATTTAGTAACTACTGCTTTACAAATAGCCACCGAAATGTTAAAAGAGAGAGGAAATTTTGTTGCAAAAGTATTTTATGGAGATATGATTGACGACTATGTTAAGTTAGTTAAAAAATATTTTGAAAAAGTTTATATCACAAAACCACAAGCATCAAGGAAGGAAAGTGCAGAGGTTTATGTTATAGCAAAAAGATACACTGGAAAAAAATGGGAGGAGAAAGATAATATAAAAAGAGAAAGAAAAAAAGAATCAGATGGAGAACTGTTGATCAAAAAGATCAAAAGTATGAGAAATAAAGAAGTGCAAAACAAATCAGATCAATAAAATATTTGCAATTGTTTAGCGTTGTTATAGTTTTATTACTTATGCATTCCTACCTATACATTCTAATTAGCAGATATAAAAACATCGGAGCTCCTAAAAAGGATGTTAAAATCCCAACTGGCAATATAAGTGGAGAAATTATAGTTCTCGCAAATGTATCAGCTATCAACAGCAAAACTGCCCCGAATAATGCAGATATTGGAATTAAAAACCTATAATCTCCTCCAATAAATATTCTAACGATATGTGGACAAATTAAACCAACAAACCCAATTATTCCTAAAAAAGCAACATTCACGGCTGTTAATAGTGAAGCTATAAGCATACCAATCAACCTTACCCTCTCCGTATTAACTCCCAAAGATTTGGCTGTCTCTTCTCCTGCTTCTAATGCATTGTAGTCCCATCTCTTGTAAATAAAATATACAATTGAAGATAATGCCACAACCAATAAGATCCAAATCTCCTCCCATCCAGCCCTACCCAAATCCCCAAAAGTCCAATACACCATAGAAGCCAGTTGTAAATCGTTAGCAAAATACTGGATCAACATAGTTCCTGCGGTAAATAATGAACTCATAGCCACTCCTGCTAAAATCATCGCCTCAGGAGTTAACCCTCTCAACTTGGCAAGAGACAATATAACAACAACACCTATTAATGCCCCAAAGAATGCGAACATCGTTATCATATATGGATTGTTAAAAAACACCGTTCCGCTCTTCATTTCTCCAAATCCGAAGAGTATTATTGCAAGAGATGCCCCAAACATCGCTCCGTGCGAAATACCAATAGTGAAAGGACTTGCTAATGGATTTCTTAAAATACATTGCATAACCGCTCCCGCAACAGCCAGTGAGCTACCCGCTATAATGGCAGTTATAATCCTTGGAAGGCGAATATTCCATATTATCAAATTTACAGTTCCTGCTTCATGTCCAAAGATTGCACTTAAAACCTGACTAATGGTTAGTTGATAGTCACCAACACATAGGGAGTAGATCGCACTTACGATTAAAATTAAAAACAAAAATAGTCCAAATATAATTCTTTTTTTAATATGTTGTTTATACATATGTCGAATGTCCATTTTATCACATTTCAAATCTTTTTAGCAATGATTATTTTTGCTTTTCCATATTTTATTCCCAAAATCTGATTAATATCCTTAACTTCTATAATTTTAAACCCTAATTTTTTTAAATAGTCCAAATACTTTTCTAAATTTAGATCTCCTTTAAAAGTGTATTTCCTTTTATCCTTCTTCAAACCTTCTGCATCAAACATATTCCATTCAATATTATCCAAAAAATCTTCTATACTTTCTTTCTCTGGAAAAAACTGCTTATTTATAAACAATCCTCCTTTATTTAAAGCATTATAAACTTTTTGAGCAATTTTTGGATTTTTTCCTCCGGGATTGTATGAACAGAATATTATATCATAGCCATTTCCAATATCATCAGTATAAAAGTTCCCCGCAATTGTAAAAACATTTTTTGCATTATATTTTTTAATGAACTTCTGAGTTTCTTTAACAACGTCTGGTAAATCAAAAACATAGCTTTTTAGGTTTTTATTTAACAAAGTAAAGCCAATTGCATATAATCCATGCCCTCCTCCTAAATCGAGAAGTTTTTTTGCATTTTTAAATTCCTCATATTTCGCTATATACTCTAAAATCTTTTGCAATTCCCAACATTTGCATTCATCCGCCAGTTTTTTAATAACTTTTGGAAAAAAGGAATTAATATCTTCTTTCTTCCTATATTTTTTATTTTTTAATATATCAGATAAATTTTCCCAATTTTTTATATTCTCAAAGCAGGAGTGGATTGGATCTCTTAAACTATAAAATGAGCCCTCTTTAAGGAAGATATTTGATATTTCCGTATTTTTATACTGTCTTTTTCCATTTTTAGTTTTACATTCAATTAAACCTATTTCCTCTAAAACTTTTAGTATATATTCCGTCATAACCACGTCTATTTTCAATATTTCTGCCAACTCTTCAACGCTTCTAAACTCTTCTAAGTGATCAAATAAACCTAACTCGATAGCAGTTTTTAATAGGTAGAAGAGTTTGGTTTTTGTATATACTTCATTAAAAATCTCCAAAATCTTTTCTGGACTTTTATCTGGAAGATTCAAAAGCATTATTATCACCAAAAATAATTTTAAAAAATTGAATTGTTGGATAAAAAGTGAAAAATTGTTGACGATTATTTAAACTCCAACTTCTTAAATCCTCCTAAATGCTCTTTCATCTGCTCATAAACCGGCTTTCCTACTAAGAAAGTATAAATCTCATCTGCTTTTTTCTCAGGGTCTATATCCTTAAATCTATCTGGATAAACAACTTTTCCAATGTAGTAAGCATCTGCTAACGCAGTTCCGATATTTGTTGCATAGAAGTTATAGGGCAATAGTCCATAAACATTTCCAGTTTTAAACGCTTTTAATGAATTGTAAAATGCTGGATCTTTTTTATAGTCCTGCATAACAATACTTAATCCTCCTTCATCAATGAAAATTATATCCGGATTCCATTTTAGAATCTGTTCTTTGCTTACAAAGACGTGTCCTTCTCTACCTAACTCATCAGCAACATTCTTTGCATTTACAAGTTCAAAAGGAGGGTATTTGCATTCTGTACTATCAATTCCATGTATTCCTTTATACCCAATCCCTCCAACGTAAACAGTTGGTTTTTTACTGTCTGGAATATCTCCTGTTCTATTTTTCAAATCAGATTCGCATTTTTTTATAAATTGAATAACATTCTCAGCTCTTTTTTCTTTTCCAAGTATTTTTCCAGCGAGTTTTAAGGAATTGAAGAGATCTTCGTTGTCAAAGGTGGCTAATTTCCCATAAGTTAAAACAACTACTGGGATTCCTGTTTTTTGTTGTAGAGTATCTGCTTCATCTTTTGTAATGTATGTGGCAAAGATTACATCTGGTTTTACTTTTAGAATTGCTTCTGGATTTGGTTTTGGAGATGGCCCCCCTTGGCCTATTGTTGGTAGGTTAGCAAGTTCTGGATGTGCTATTCTATAAGGTCTTCCCCACGGTGTCCATTTTTTCTCGGCATCTTCAACACCTACAACTTTATCTGTCGCGTTTAAATAAACGATCATCCTTAAACATCCTGGCCCACAACACACTATTCTGTCAACTTCTACAGGGACTTTTACTTCTCTTCCAAGGGCATCAGTTATTGTTATAGTTTTTGTTGTTTTAGAAGAGTTTTCTACACAGCCACAAAGCCCAACTGTAAGAACTGTAATTATTAAAAGGGCTGTTAATTTTTTTAGCATAATTCCACCTAAATTTTAATTTTTTAATTTTTTGTTTTTGTGATGATAATATATATCTATAAAAAGGTATTACAAAATATAAACTTTTTGGTTTGAGGTATTAATCTATAAAACACTAAATAAAAAATCATAAAAAATGCAAAAAATAATAAAAGATAAAAAACAAGAAGTAAATTATAATCCAAGTATTTTAAAACATGCAATTATTGTCAACAACACAGCAGCCCTTGTTATTTCATTAGAAGCCCCCAATACGTCTCCGTTAACTCCTCCAAAATGTTTTTTTGAGATTTTTGCCATGCAAAATCCTGAAATTACAGCAACAATTATTGCAATAATTGTGATCTTCCTATCTATTCCACCAAAGAGCAGTAAAAGAGGAAGTGATAATATTATGCCAATTGTCAAGAATTTTTCATCCGCTTTTTTAACAAAATATCTTCCTGTTCCCTCAATGAGAGGTTTTCCAAAGGTTGAACAACTAAGCATTCCGAGCTTTGCACTAACCTCTACAACTAAAATATACAAAAGATTGATGTTGAGAATATAAAATAACGAGAAGGCAGATATTAAATTAACAAATATTGCTAAAACTACTCCTCCACATCCTATATATCGATCCCTCATAGCCATTAACTTTTTTTTCTTATCTCCTACCGCCATCCATCCATCTCCAAAGTCAATTAGCCCATCTATGTGATGAAATCCATTTAAATACTCAATAAAAAATAGGACTAAAATTCCAACCAGTAATTTTGGAAACAGTATTTCAAATAAAAACGCTAATGCAACTCCAAAAATCCCAAACAAGTATCCAACCAGCACAACAAGATAAAAGTAATTTGCAATATCTTCAAAACTAAATTCGCTTATCGGCAAAGGAATACGTGTAAAAAACGAAATTAACGCTTTAAATTCCTTGAGCATTTTATCCCATCTAATTTTTTATTCATTTTTTATTTTTATGTTATATTTTTGTTTTATTCATTAACTCATCAACGATCTTTACAAGTTCTTGAATAGAGTTTATTGTATAATCGCTGTAATTGTTATCTTCCATTTCTTTATATTTTCCCTTTAATATCCTTACAGTAGTCATTCCCAAATCTTTTGCTGGTTTTATATCTTTATCTACCCGATCCCCAACATATATGGTTTCTTCTGGTTTTAAATTCATTCTTTTTAATCCATATTTAAAAAACTCCAAGTGGGGCTTTCCTAAACCAAATTCTTCTGACGTGATAACTTCATCAAAAAACGGATGAATTCCCATCCTAATCAGTTTTTCCCATTGTTTTATTGTAAGTCCATCTGTTATAACTCCTAATTTTAACCCTCTTGCTTTCAAGTCAATTAATGTCTTTATAGTATGGGGGTAAGGTCTTAACAATGCTACTTTTACGTTATGGTAGGTTATTATTCCAGTTGTTATTATTTTTGGATCGTATCTCCCAGATATTGCCTTGACTAAATCATCAAAATGTTTTCCATAGTTGGACCCTTTATCCTGTATTATTTTGTTTAATATGTTCATTGCCTCCTCAAAGGAAATATCTAACCCTGCATCTATCATCGATTTTACCGCCTCTCGTCGGGCAATTTCTACGAACTCTGAAGAGTTGTAGAGTGTGTCGTCTAAATCAAAGAGAACTCCTCTTATCATATCATATTACCTTAAATATATTTTATTATTTGTTTGTTAGTTCTTATTAGATTTTAAATCTCCAAAATTTAAAATAGGAATAGTTTTTAGATTTATCAATCGCTCTGATCTGTTCTATTGTCCTCTGATTTAGAATTTACAAGTGATTTAACTTTATAAAATAAACCAACGAAATCGTCATCTTCTTTAACTGGAACAACTATTAATCCAAGTTTTCTATGTTTTTCAATCCAATCTTCACTATAAACTGGAACATCCATTTTTATTGGTTCATTAGTTGGATTTCCTACGATAATATTTCTAAATGGAAAGGGCTTTATGTCATCTCCTTCGTATGGAAATAAAGTTTCTCTAATATATCCTCCGAGTGCCATTGTCATTTTTGGAAGTAATACCATTTTTGGCATAGTTTATCTCCCAGAAATTTTTAAAATATTTCTTAGATTTATTCTTTTTATTCTTTTTGTTTGGTTTTTATGTTGTTTCTATTTTATTTATTATTTATAGAAATATTCTCAACGACAGCATATTCTAATGTTTAGATGTTTATTTAAGGTTGAAAATATTGTAAATAACATTTAACCTAAAAAAAGTTTTAGAGGGAATAAAACCCTCTTGTGTTTGCCTGTTAACATCTAAGGATACTTTATTCAAAGATTTAATATTCAATGTAGTCGATAGCATGTTTAAATATTAATAGGTTTCTCTCCCCTACTTTTACCATAATTTCGTAGTTAGAAACCCCATTAACTTCTGCATCCAAAACTTCTCCATTTCTTAGGAATATTTTAACATTCTTTCCATTCAATCGTCTTGCGTATTCGAAGTTTTGGATAACTTTCTTTTGTTGTGGTTTTTTTGCAGGTTTATTCATTTACTTCCACCCTTTGATTTATTGTTATTAAACTTCGCACATCATCTCTTATAATTTCCATCACATATATATACTTTTTTAATTGGACAGTTATCGCAAAGGGGATTCTTTTTACAAACTCTTTTAGCATGTTCAACAATCAATGCGTGATACTCCTTATATATCTGCAGATCTTTTGGTAAATTGGTTTCAAATAATTTTTTGATCTCATCATAGGACATTTTTTCGTTTATAATATTTAATCGGCTGAATATCCTTTTTGTATATGCATCTATGACAAAACTTTCCTTGTCTAAGGCATATAACAAAATACTATCTGCTGTTTCTGGACCAATGCCTTTTATTGAAAGTAATTCTTTTCTTAATTCTTTAACATCCTTGTTTGCTCTTGCCATGTCCTCCGTTGTTTTATAATTTTCTACTATATATTTGGTTATATTTTTAAGCCGTTTTGCTTTTATATTATAGAATCCTGCAGGTTTTATGAGGGCTTTTAAAACATCTTCATCGATGTTTAGTATTTTAATCTCATCGATCAAATCTTTATTTTTCAAATTTCTTATTGCCTTTTCTACATTTTTCCAACTTGTATTCTGAGTTAACACTGCTCCAACCACGACTTCATATCTCGTTTCAGCAGGCCACCAATGTTGCGGGCCATAACTATCTAACAGAACCTTGTATATTTTAAATAATAGTTTTTCCTTTCCTTTAATATAACTCCCCTCACTCAAATTTTTTATATTTTTTAGTAGATATTAGTTAAAAAGATTTTCCTGCTATCGATTACTTTTGGACTGTGTAATATAGATTTAAGAACGGGAATTGCAGATAGATAAATTAGATAGATAAATTAGATAGATAAATTAGATAGATAAATTAGATAGATAAATTAGATAGATAAATTAGATAGATAAATTAGATAGATAAATTAGATAGATAAATTAGATAGATAAATTAGATAGATAAATTAGATAGATAAATTAGATAGATAAATTAGATAGATAAATTAGATAGATAAATTAGATAGATAAATTAGATAGATAAATTAGATAGATAAATTAGATAGATAAATTAGATAGATAAATTAGATAGATAAATTAGATAGATAAATTAGATAGATAAATTAGATAGATAAATTAGATAGATAAATTAGATAGATAAATTAGATAGATAAATTAGATAGATAAATTAGATAGATAAATTAGATAGATAAATTAGATAGATAAATTAGATAGATAAATTAGATAGATAAATTAGATAGATAAATTAGATAGATAAATTAGATAGATAAATTAGATAGATAAATTAGATAGATAAATTAGATAGATAAATTAGATAGATAAATTAGATAGATAAATTAGATAGATAAATTAGATAGATAAATTAGATAGATAAATTAGATAGATAAATTAGATAGATAAATTAGATAGATAAATTAGATAGATAAATTAGATAGATAAATTAGATAGATAAATTAGATAGATAAATTAGATAGATAAATTAGATAGATAAATTAGATAGATAAATTAGATAGATAAATTAGATAGATAAATTAGATAGATAAATTAGATAGATAAATTAGATAGATAAATTAGATAGATAAATTAGATAGATAAATTAGATAGATAAATTAGATAGATAAATTAGATAGATAAATTAGATAGATAAATTAGATAGATAAATTAGATAGATAAATTAGATAGATAAATTACCAGGGGATAATTATGGATAAAGAACTTTTACATAAAAAAGTTAAAAAAGATCTTGAAAATTTGATAAATGACAACCCACCAGAAAGAACGTTAGGCAATTTAATCCCTCTTTCGATATTTCAAGCAGTAAGAATTGGTGTTTTAACAACCGGATGCGGTATTGAAGCAATAATTTACAACATTGGAAAAGATATTGGTAGAGAAGTAATATCAAAATATGTAGATGAATCAAATCTGTTTGAAAGTTTTGCAGATATATTAAGCAAGGCAAAAATAGGAGTTTTAGAAGTAAAAAAGATAGATGAAAATGAAATGATCTTAGTATTAAAAGATTGCATCTCATGCCACAATGTTCCAAATGTTGGCACAACATTATGTCATTTTGAAGCTGGACTTATAGCCGGAACTCTCGAGGAAAAACTAAAAAGGAAAGTTAATGTTGTTGAGACAAAATGTTGCGGAAAGGGAGATGAATACTGCGAATTTTTAGTAAAAGTTGAGGAAAAGATCTACTGGTGATTGAATGCTTGATAGAGTAGATCTAAAAATTCTGAAAATTTTAAATGATAATGCAAGAAAATCATTTAGAGAAATCGGAAGAGAACTCGGAATTAGCGAGGGAACAGTAAGAAACAGGGTAAAAAAATTAACAGAAAAAGGAATTATAACAGGATTTCACGCTACAATAGATCCAAAAAATTTGGGATTTGAAGTAGTGGCAATACTCGGTTTGTATATAAAACCCTCAAAAGTTGATGAAACACTCAGCAAACTTAAAGAACTCGATGAGATAGTAGAACTCTACCAAACCACAGGAGAATATGATGCAGTTTGTATTGCTGTTTTAAAAGATATTGAAAGTTTAGGAAAGTTTTTAGCCGAGAAGATATATCCTCTTGTTAATGTTAACGGATGTAAGGTAACGATAGTGTTAAGAACCTTTAAAAATGGAAGTAAGATTCCATTATAAATTAATATTACAGTAATCTTAAAAAAATATATTAAATATTACTGTAAAAATAAAATAGAAAAGTTTAAAAATGCCCATTTTTCGCATATGCAATTCGTAGATAGGAAAGAAAAATGTTGCTTTTGACACTATTTTTTTACAAATATAAATAAAAATCTTTAAATATCTGCAAAAATTTTTCGCAATGCGTAGCTACACTATATATAGTTAATTAACATAGAAATAAAAAATACAACTAACTATTCATATGTTAAAATCTTTAATAACATAAATCCAAAAGAACAAAATAACGGTGAAAGGATGGTTGTGAAAAACATAATAAATGGAGCAAAAATCGTCTTAGACCTAACAAAAGACACATTAGAAAAAGAGAAAGAGGACTTAAAATTAGGTTATCCAGGAACAAACTACAACCTACCAACAATCTACGGTTTATTAGGTAAAAAAATAGAGACAGTAAAAGACCTAAAAGAGTTGATAAACTCTCTAAGCGTAAAAGAAGAAGAAACATTAGAAAACGCGTTAGATGCAGGAGTTATCACACTAATATGTGCAGAAGCACTCGAAGCATTAAAGTATGCAAAAAGCGACAAACCCTATCAAGACCCATACGTTGGGTTCATTCCAGATGAGATATTAAGAGGATTAGGGGTTCCACTGGTAGAAGGAAAAATCCCTGCCATATTTGTAGTTATAGGAAAAGTTGGAGACAAAGAGAAATTAAAAAAACTTATAGACGATATAAAGAAGAGAAACATACTCGCTCTCTTAATTGGAGACATAATAAAAGAAATGGACGAAGCAGGAATAGGGTATGGATTAGATAAACTTCTTGTTCCAGTTGGAGATGAGATAACATCTGCAATACACGCAGCAAACTTGGCCATAAGAGCCCCGCTAATATTCGGAGGAATTGAACCCGGAAAAACAGAAGAGATTATTGAATATTTAAAAAATAGAGTTCCAGCAGTGGTATTAGCATTAGGAGAACTCGACGATATAACACTATCAGCAGGAGCGGGCTGTATAAAAGCGGGAGTTCCAGTAATAACAAACAACGAAGTTCCAGTAATAAAAGGAGCGTTAGAAAGCTCAGATATTGACAACATCGTAGAAAACGCTCTAAAAATGAAAGGTGTTGAAGTTAAAGTAGTTGAATTTGATATTCCTGTTTCTGTTGGGCCGATGAATGAGGGTGAGAGGATTAGGGGGCCTGATATGTATGTTGAGTTAGCGGGTCCGAAGAGTTATGGGTTTGAGTTGGTTAGGGTTGTTGATAATGCTGATGATGAGGTTAAGATTATTGGGAAGGATATTGATGAGATGGAGGAGGGTAGTAGAAATCCGTTTGCAGTTATTGTGAGAGTTAGTGGAGAGAACTTGGAAGAGGACTTAGAGGGTGTTTTAGAAAGGAGAGTTCATGAATTCTTCAACTACATCGAAGGAGTAATGCACCTAAACCAAAGAGACCAGGTCTGGATCAGAATAAGCAAAGACGCATACCAAAAAGGACTACGACTAAAACACATAGGAGAAGTAATAAAACAACTATTCAAGGAGCATTTCCCAATAATTGAAAAATGCGATGTGTTGTTGATAACAGATCCAGAGAAGATCAAGGAAGAGTTAGAAAAGGCAAGAGAGATCTACAAAAAGAGAGATGAAAAAACAAAATCGATAAGGGAAGAGGATGTTGATGTTTTCTATGGATGTATCATGTGTCAGAGTTTCGCTCCAACCCACGTATGCGTTATAACCCCAGATAGGCCATCTCTCTGTGGAAGTATAAACTATTTAGATGCGAGGGCTGCTGCTAAAATAGATCCTAATGGGCCGATATTTGAGATTAAGAAGGGAGAGTGTTTGGATGAAAAATTGGGGGTATATAGTGGAGTTAATGAGGTTGTTAGAGAAAAATCACAGGGAAGTGTTGAAGAGATGGCTTTACACACCGCATTAGAAAATCCATGCACGTCTTGTGGTTGTTTCGAGGCAATTGTCTTCTACATTCCAGAGGTTGATGGATTTGGAGTAGTTCATAGGCATTTCAGAGGAGAGACGCCATTTGGATTGCCTTTTTCATCTTTGGCAGGGCAGTGTAGTGGTGGTAAGCAGGTTCCTGGGTTTGTTGGTATTTCTATTTCTTATATGAAGTCGCCTAAGTTTTTGCAGGGTGATGGTGGTTGGGAGAGGATTGTTTGGTTGCCAAAGGAGTTGAAGGAGAGGGTTAAGGATGCGATTCCTGAGGGGTTGTTTGATAAGATTGCAACTGAGGAGGAGGTTAAAACCACCGATGAATTAATAAAATTCCTAAAAGAAAAAGGACATCCCGTCTTTAAGCAGGAGGAAGAAAAAGAAGAAGAAAAAGAGGAAGAAAAAAGTGCAAAAGTTGAGAAAAGAAGTGTTGATGAAGAAGATAGTTTTGAAGTTGGAGAGTTGATTGCTAAGTTAGCTAAGGATGGAGGAGTTCAGATCATTATGAAGAATGTAAAAATAACAATAAACTTAAATATGAGAAGATAAACTTGGCTTTTAAATCTTTTGTCTTCTCTTTTAATTTTTGATTATTTTTTATTTTATCTCTTTTTTTGCGAGTATTTTATTTATCCCATCTATAACTGCCTCAACAGAAGCTCTAACTATATCTTCACTTGCTGCTTTTGTAGTAATTTCTCTTCCATAACCCTCTAACGTTACGATAACCTCTGCTAACGCATCAGTTCCTCCGGTTATGGCGTTTATATGGTATTCTTTTAATTTGATCTTTTCTCCAATCGCTCTCTGTATTGCTTTTACTGCTGCATCTACTGGGCCAACTCCTATCGCTGAGCTCTTTTTTATATCTTCTTCAATTTTTAAAGCAACTGAGGCAGTAGGTATTACTCTATTTCCTGTCATAACAGCTATTTGTTCTAAATCAACTACTCTATCCTTTTTATCAACTTTTCCAACGACATCTTCAACTATTGCCTCAACATCCCTATCTGTAACCCTCTTACCTTTGTCTCCAAGCATTTTTATTCTTTTTACAATCTCATCAAATTGCTCTTTGCTTATGTCTTTTCCAACTTCTATCCCTAACTCTTTTAATTTTGCCTCAATGGCATGGGTTCCTGTATGTTTTCCAAGGATAATTTTTCTTTTTTGCCCCACAAGTTCAGGAGGTATTGGTTCGTAGGTTAATGCATGAGCCAAAACACCGTGAGCGTGGATTCCACTTTCATGAGCAAATGCATTTTCCCCTACAATCGCTTTATTTGGTTGAACTTTTATTTCTGTGTATTTAGAAACAAGTTGAGATATTTCATACAATTTCTGAGTTTTTATATTTGTTTTTATCCCATAGATTGACATTAAACTCATAACTACTTCTTCAAGTGAAGCGTTTCCTCCTCTCTCTCCAAGCCCGTTTATTGTGCAGTGAACTTGCTCTGCTCCTGCTTCTATTGCGGACAGGGAGTTCGCTACTGCCAATCCAAAATCGTTATGGCAGTGAACAGATATTGGCACTTTTATTTCTTTTTTTAATTCTCTTATGAGATAGTACATTGCTCTTGGAATCATAACCCCCACAGTATCGGGGACGTTTATTATATCAGCCCCTGCCTCAACTGCTTTCTTATAAACCTCTAAGAGGTAGTCAATCTCTGTTCTTGTAGCGTCTTCTGCTGAAAACTCAACTTTAATTCCATGTTCTTTTATATATTCTATGGCATCAATTGCAATATTTATGATCTCTTCTTTTGATTTTTTTAATTTGTATTTTCTGTGTAGTGGAGATGTTGCAATGAAGGTGTGTATTCTATCTACTCCGCAGTCGATTGCTACGTCTATATCTTTTTTTACCGCTCTTGCTAATCCACAGATCTCTGCATCTAAGTTTAGTGAGCAGATCTTTTTAATTGCCTCTTGTTCTCCTAAAGAAGAGACAGGAAAACCTGCTTCAATAACATCAACCCCTAAGTCATCTAATTTTATTGCAATTTCTATCTTCTCTTCTGGTGTTAGTGAAACGCCCGGTGTTTGTTCTCCGTCTCTTAGTGTAGTGTCAAAGATATAAACTCTCTCTGGAAGTTTAATGCCTTTTAAAGAATTTTTAATGATCTCGTTTTCTTCTTTGTAGATGATCATTTTCTCACCCTTTTTTAAGTTTTAATTTTTTAAGTTTTTAATCTATGATTTATCTCTCTTTGCCATCTATTTATCATTAGTTATAAATTTTCAATTTTTAAAGAGTTTTTCCCATATAAACTCCAATTTTTTCATAACCTAACTTTCGATAGTAATTTCTTACCCCTATTCCACTGGTAATTAATATTTTTTTCTTTCCAAATTCCTCCTTTGCTATTCTCTCTGCCTCTTCTAAAAGTTTTCTTCCATATCCCTTATGTTGCCAAGTTATTTCCTTTAAATCCTTAGTTAATGGTTTTTCTTGTCCGCAAACATGTAATTGCCTAACTAACATCGTATTATCATCAATCTCTTTCCTAAATGGTTTATATGGATCTCTCAATCTTAAAAATGCAATTAAAATATCATTCTTTACATCTTCGTATGATAAAAATATCTCAGTCCCACCACTTGCTTCATACTCCTCCCTGCATAGTTTTATATGCTCAATATCTGGCATTATTCCTTTTTTATACATAACATGCCCAACTTCTCTACACCTTATACATCTACACTTGATCCCCTTCTTTTCCATATATTTATAAACCAACTCTCCCAAATTACTCTTCTTAACTCCATCAACTATAACCGTTGCAGGAATATCTCTCTGAATTCTTGAAGTTCTAACCCATTTCGGCATTATTGATTTTGCATAACTAATTATCTCTATTGCCTCTTCCTCTCTGTATGGTTTGTAAAGCCCTTCCTTCCACAACTCATAAAGTTCAGTTCCTTCAATAACTAAGCATGGATAGATTTTAACCATATCCGGCTTGAAATCTGGGTTGTTGAATATTTCTTTAAACATCTTTTTATCCATATCCCTATCTGAGCCAGGCATTCCAGGCATTAAATGATAAGATACCTTTAAACCACTATCTTTTAATAATTGGGTTGCTTTTATTGTATCTTCAACTGTATGTCCTCTTTTACATAACTCTAAGATCTCGTTGTATATGGTTTGAGCCCCTAACTCAACTCTTGTAGTTCCTAATTTCAACATCTGATTTATCTCTTCCTTTCCACAGCAGTCAGGTCTTGTTTCTATGCAGAGGGCAACACATCTATGTTCTGCTGTTTCATTAATTTTTTGTGCTTCCTCTAAACTACTTGAATCAATTTCATTCATAGCATCTAAGCATCTCTTGATAAACCAGTCCTGATAGACGATATCTCTTGCTGGAAACGTTCCTCCCATTATAATTAATTCGATTTTATTTGTTGGATGCCCTACCTTTTCCAACTGCTCAATTCTTGCCTTTGTTTGTAGATATGGATCGAAGTTGAACATTAAGCCCCTCATTGTAGCTGGCTCTCTTCCAGTGTAGCTTTGTGGCACATCTCCAAATACGCTTTTAACTCCTCCGGGGCAGAATATACATTTTCCATGAGGGCATTTTTCTGGGGATGTCATAACAGCAACAACAGCTACGCCAGATATAGTTCTAACTGGCTTTTTTCTTAATATTGGAATTAATATCTTTTTTTCTTCTTCTGTTGCATACTGCAAAATTTCAGAGTTTGAAGGATGCCCTATACCAATTCTATGAAGTCGCAAACACTCTGCTTTAATTTGTTCAATTCTCTTTTTATCAAGTGTTTTCCCTTTTTTATGTTCATCTAAAATTTTTTCAATAATGCATCTCATTAGTTTGGTTTTTTCATCCATATTATCACGGTAATGTTGAATTATATAATGGGATTAAAAAAATCAGATAGTTAGTAAATGGTTAAATAATTAAATTATAAATTAAATTAATTAATAATTAAAATTTAATAATTAACAGCGACTGGTCTAATGGGTAGATTAAAATTATACAGTTGGGGTTTTAAAATAATAAGGTTATTATATGTTGATTAGACACGTTGTTTAAGCAGTTTGAGTTGTTATGATATTATCTCTTTTAATATATTTAAAAATCTTTTTATCTCTTCGAATGTGCCTATCGAAATCCTAACATAATTATCTCCTAAACCATCAAAGGATGAGCAGTCCCTAACAATAACTCCTCTTTTTAAGAGTTCTTCACAAAATTCTCTTGATTTCATTGTTTTTAATTCAACCAACAGATAGTTTGCTTCTGATGGATACACTTTTATGTCTTTAAATTTTTTTAATCCATTATATAGCATTTCTCTACTCTTTATTCCCTCTTTTACACATTTTTCAAAAAAGTCCCTATCTCTTAGGGCAGTTATAGCACAAACTTGACTTAATCTTGTTAAGCTGAATATGGGCTTAACTCTCATCAAGTAGTTTATTATCTCTTCATTCGCTACACCATAACCTACTCTCATTCCCGCCAATCCAAAAACTTTGGAAAAAGTTCTTAACACAATAACATTGTCAAATTTTGGGGCTTTTTCTGTCCAATCATATTTCCTTTGAGAGTATTCTATATATGCGTGATCCACAACCACTAATGCATCAGTTTCTTTTATTATTTTTTCAATATCTTTGTTGTCTATGATATTTCCTGTTGGGTTGTTTGGAGAGCAAAGAAAAACTACTTTGGTTCTATTTGAGATGTTGTTTAAAACACTATCCACATCGAGTTTAAATTCGTTTTCTTTGTCATATCTTGCCCATACTATTTTAGCATCATATATCGATGCAGAGACCCTATACTGTGTAAACGTAGGAATTGGAATAACTACTTCATCCCCTCTATCTACAAATGTTTTGAAAATTACATCTATAACTTCATCAGCACCATCTCCTCCAACTATTATATTTTCCTCTCCAACATTTAAAAATTTACTTAACTCTTCCATAAGTTTGGGATTTATTGGTTCAGGATATTGATGGAGTTTATCTAATTCTTTTATTATCTCATCTTTTATTTTTGGAGAAGCTCCCCATGGGTTTTCATTGGATCCAAGTTTTATTATATGTTTTGGATCTACCCCATAGGATCTGGCGATTTCTTCTTTTGATTTTCCTGGGACATAGGGTTTTAATTTTTTAACGGCATTTCTAACTTTATCTGTTAACATGGGTTATCACCAGTATAAGTTTTGATCGAAATGGTCTGTTGTAGTTAAGTTGATTAAATTACAAATAAATTAATAGGTTAAAAATTAGAATTTGGCTATTTTGTATAACATACGCCATAATAATAATATTACATAATATTAGTTTTAGAACATGCTTTATACCCAATTAATCCATTTTTTAATTATTTTTAATTCATTTTTGGTTTAGAGTTTAATTCATAACTTATTATGATTTAAAGATCTATCTCAAAAACTTTTTAAGATAAAAAATTTTTAATACTAATTTACAGTTTAAGTATAAAAATGTATCAGAAAGTGGAGGGATTGTGATGTATAAAGTAATTATCCCTATTTTCTTAATTTTTGGCATAATATCCACAATAAGCGGATACATGCTTTCAGATCCGATTATTGTAGCTAATAAATCAACTCCTGATTATGAGATGGCAAAGATCTTAATGGAAAATCTCTACTCTTCAAGAGAAGTTATTATAGAGGGAGATAATGTCTCATTAATTGCAAAAGATATTTATTATATTCCAGCCGCTAACAAACTGACGCTAAATGATGGAAATAAAGATATAATTGTGGAGTTTTCTAAAATCGGAAATTCAGTTAAGTATGAGGATATAGAATGCATAGAACATTTAAATCTTAAAAAAGGGGAAGAGATCAAGTTATTTAACAGGAGCTATATCGTTGATGACATCTCTTCGGATGAAGTGATTTTAAAGGAAAAAGATGGAAAGGAAGTAATAACAAACGAGTCATTTACCTATGATAATTATAAGGTAGTTGTTGATTTGGTTTCTGCTGATTTGAATATGATTGTTGTAGATATTTATAAAGATGGGAGAGATATTGACAGGCCAAAAATTAAAAAAGGGGAGTTATACTATACGAAGGATGGAGATCTTGGGATAGAGTATATAAACTGCACCAAAGAAGGGAAATCATATAAATTCACATTTAAAGTTTTTTCAACATTAAAACTTAAAGAAGGACAACCTTACCCGTTAGATAGTAGATTTATAGTAAGGGAAGTGAGAGATGATGAAATAAAACTTGAATATAAAGACCTTTCAAGAATAAAGAATGAAATAGATCTATTTAACTATTCAATAGCTCCTGAAAAGATTTTAGACGATTATGTTTTATTTAAAGTTATAAAAAGATACTCTAAAACCTATAAAGTTGAGAATGAATGTTATCTTGGAAGTGGAATCTATGCCCTAAAATCGGGAGATAAAGTAGATGTATACTATAAGGGAAGAAAATTGAAAAATAAGGAAAAAATATATCTCGGCTCTTCAGAGATAGTTGGGTCTAATATTTTAAAGGAAAATAGAGATATAGTGCTTATAGGAGGACCTACGGTCAATAAAATTTTAAGAGAATTAGAGAAATCAGGTGTGTTAAAAATAAATATTACCGATTCCTACCCTGGAAAAAGGAAAGGGCTTATTTTAAAACTTAAAAACCCATATTCTAACGGGAACATTTACATTTTAGCAGGTTCTGACCGATGGGGGACTATGGCCTCTGTCTTAGCATTTTTAAGTAAATATAATGGAGAAAATAAATTAGAAGTAGAGTGGATCAATGGATCGGTTAAAATCACATAAAAAATAAGATAAATGAACTAAAAAGGTTTATTCAGGTCAATTTTTATTTTTTAAGTTTTTAAAGTTTATTCTAATAGTTTAACCACTTTCTCTTCTATCTCACTTACGGGCTTGTTTAAAATGTTCGCAAGTGCTTCGGCAAATATTTTGGCATATTTCATCACATACTTTTTCTTTTTCTCTTCTTCTGCCTCTCTTCTAATTTTTGATAAGTATTTTTCTAATTCCCTACCGCAGATCATCAATGCATGTCTTATTTCGTTATAAATTTCCTCGTTTTCATTTTCACTGCAAGCAACTGCCTGTTTTCCTGCAGAGGTGTAAGGGATAAAGGTAGAGATTAAGTTAACAAAAACGGTTATTGGGGCATCTTCTCCTCTCAATCCATATCTTCTCCAATTTATACTCTTCACTGCCTTAGTTAAACCACACGCAGAAGTGTCATAGAGTAGAGGAACATGGTTGGCGAATCTCATAATCTCCATCTTTCTACCTTCATCTCCCTGTCTTCCTGCGTCTCCTCCGTATGCTATTGCAACTTCAACAGCAAAAGGGATTCCTCCCTTATATGTTTTTGGATTTCTCGTAATCGCTTTAACAAAGTCAGGATGTAAGAGTTCTTTTAATGACTTTTCTATATTCTCAGCTCCAATTGGTCTCAATCCTGTTGTTGGTGGTGCCATGAACTCCATACTTTGTAAACAGTTTACTATTGCCTCTGCTTCATCCCATGTTAACTCTTTTGGATTTTTGCTGAGGATCTTTTTAACTTCTTCTTTAAATTTTTTTAACTCCTCTTCAGAAATTAATCCTTTATTTTTTATCTCTTCAATAAACTCTTCCGGATTTTTTACAATCTCTCTAACTTTTCTATTCAGTTCATCGACAACAGTTGCTGATAAGTAGTTCTTCTCAGCCCACTCTAAGAAGTTTTCTGGTATCTTTTTAAAATGATTTTTTAGTTTATTTATCTCTTCTTCACTTAATTTGTTAAATAAATACTCCATTGTTATATATTTCAAAGCATATCTTTTTAAGTCCTCCAAACTTTCAGGTAGATTTTTGATCAAATTTCTTACTGTCTCTACTTCATCATCGCTAATATAATCCTTAAACTTCTCTAAATATTTTTCAATATCCATACTCAAATAACAAGAGACAACCATATTCCAAAATACACTATCTTTAAATTTCTTTAATATTATGTCTCTTAACAGATACGTTGAGAGTTCTTTTACTCTTTTTGTGGTAACTCTCGAAAGTTCAGAGACGAGCATTGATGAAACCTTTTTTGATTTCGTCTTTCTTGCAATATATAAAAGTTCATCAGTTGTTAGCCCATAAGGGTGTGGTTTCATCTCCTCTGGCTTTTTTGGAAGCTCATCAACAACTCTATCAAATACAACTTCTCCCTGTGGATCCTTTAAGATGATCTTCGCGTGAGGAGTGGCTAAACTTATTCTTCTTAGATATTCAAAAGGCCCAAATTCTCCTCTATTGTAGCTAACTTCTTTAAATTCCCCTTCAACTCTTGTTCCTCTCCATATCCCATCTCTAACTTTTGTAGAAACAATCTCTCCCTCGTTTTTTTCTACGTTCATCTTTACTTCAACTTCATAGATCTTTCCATCTCCCGTGGATGTAATTATTCTTAACGGCTTTCCCGTAGTTATTTGAGAGAATAACAAAACACCCGCAGCCCCTATTCCTTGTTGTCCTCTTGATTGTATAAATCTGTGCATCTTAGATCCTGCAAGCATCTTTCCAAAAACCTTGGGGATAAATTCTAATGGGATTCCTGGCCCGTTATCTTCAACTGCTACTTTGTAGTGATCCGCTCCCAATTTCTCAATCTCTACTTTTATATCTGGCAAAATTCCCGCTTCTTCACACGCATCTAAACTGTTAGTTACTAATTCATGTATTATTGTTGTTAAACTTCTAATTTTTCCACTGTATCCGAGCATGTGTTTGTTCTTTCTAAAAAATTCAGCAACAGAATGCTCTTTAAACTCTTTAAATAATTCATCTCCCATAACTGTCCACCATAAGATCTTTTTAAACATCAATTATTTGGGTAAAGTATATATAAATAATTTTTATTAATATAATGTTATAATGTCGTAATAGTAAGTAGAATTACTCAATTACTCATATAAATATATATGATAATTTAGATGAAAACTTTTATGTTAATGGCAGATGATGACGTTTATCCCCGTCTGATCTGTGATGAGTAGCAAGCCGTCTGATGCCACTTTTATTTTTTCAAATTCTTTAATGTTTGGTTAATATATAAAACTATAATTATTAAACAATTATTAGAACTATCCTCAAAATTATCAAAAATTAAAACTCACTAAAAGTCAAGATAGAAATTTTATTAAAAGATTATATATAAAATACAAATTAAAACACAAAACTTCTTAATTATTACTTTTTTTGCTTTTTAATTTTTGTTATCAACAATTTTTATCGATATTATATTTTTATTGTTTTAATTTTATTTGTCAGTTATGTGGTAGTTTTATTATAAACCTAATATTTTTTTATTTTTATTATCCACTACATTGATGTTATATTGATAATATCAATATTTAATATCACATATTTAATATTATTTTTTGATTGTATTGATTATATTGTTATGATGGCGTTGATTAACAAAGAAAGAGGGTCAAGAATGGATGAATTAAATATTATCAATCTGATTAAAAAAACTCTAACATATTCTAATCAAAATATTATAAAAGGAATAGATGATGACTGTGCAGTTATAAAAATCGATGAAAATCGTTATTTAGTTGCTACAACAGATATGATGGTAAAAAACACCCATATTCCTTCTATTTTAACTCCTCATGAGATTGGAGGAAGAATTCTAACTGCTAATGTTTCAGACATTGCCTCAATGGGAGCAAAACCACTTGCCTTTTTACTTTCGATCTCACTGTCTAAAAAAGAAGCAAAAGAGGACTTTATAAAAGAGTTATATAAGGGATTAGATGAGTTTTCAAGATTATACGATTGTCCGGTTGTTGGAGGAGATACAAACAAAGGAGATGAGCTTGTATTATCAGGAACTGCTATTGGAATAACTGACAACCCAATTTTTAGAGAGGGAAGAGTCGGAGACAAGATTGGCATAACCAACGATATTGGAAGAGTATACTGTGCTTTAAAATTATATTATCTCTTAAAAAATAGGAAGATTGAAGTTAAGGAGTTTAAAAAACTTTGCAGTAAGTATCCTTTAATAATTAATAAGTTAAAGGTTCCGATAGCAAGAGTAAAAGAGGGCATTTTATTGAATAAATATCGGTTATTGAGGGGATGTTGTGATATTTCTGATGGATTAGGTAAGGAGATAACCTACTTTAAAAATTTTGAGTTGAATAGCGATCATATTTTAAAAGCTGTTCCTGAGGATGTATTTGAGTTCTGTGAAGAATTTAGTTTGGATCCTTTGACAGTTGCACTAAATAGTGGAGAGGAATTTGAACTCCTTTTTACAACATCCAATATAAATAAAGTGAAAAGGGTTTTAAAACATCATTCAAAAGTTTTTGAGATAGGCAAAGTAATTGAAGAAGGTAGATATATAGATGGAGAGATGTTTCGTGAGGGAGGATATGTTCACAGCTGGTAAGTTAAAAATAAATAAACTCAAATCTATAATTAAGTTTTATGTCCTCTTCTTAACATTTTTTTATATATTTAATTATTTTGGAGATTGTTTAATCACTCCAACATCAGTTTTCAGTTATTTTTTGATAAAACTACTAATCCCATCTGCAAAACTTCAAAAAAACCTTATAATATTACCAAACGCTACTGTTGAGGTTGTTAAAGAATGTGTAGGAAGTTTTTTAATAGCTGGGTTTTTAGCATTGACAATAACTTACTCAAAAAAGATTAAAGATTTATTGATAGGATTATTTATTGTTTTTTTATCATATCTTATTAACATAATTCGAATAAGTGCAATATGCTACTTTTCGAACATGTATCCGAAAGATTCACAACTCTATCATGACATAATTGGTTATTTGATAATTTTAACTGCAACTCCTATTTTAACGCTTCTCTATTTTAAATTAATACGTGAATAAATTAAATTGATTAACTAACAATCAAGAACAGTATAAAAAACCATTAAATAAAGACAAAAAATTAATATAAGAAAATAAAAGTTGAAAACTGGAAAAAACATGGGAGGGCTAATATGAAATTTATTAGAGTAAATACCTTAAAAATAGATCCAAAAACTTTAAAAAATAGATTAGAACGTAAAGGCATTGTATTAAAAGAAACATTTTTAGATTATGCATTCGAAGTTAAAAAATCTCCTTTTTCAATTGGATCAACTCCTGAATATCTTTTTGGATATTACATGCCTCAATCAATCTCCTCCATGATCCCACCGATAGTTTTAAACCCAAAAGAGGATGATTTTGTTTTAGATATGTGCTCAGCTCCCGGGGGAAAAACAACTCACTTAGCACAAATAATGAATAACAACGGATGTATAGTGGCAGTTGAAATCAGTAAAACGCGAACTAAGGCGTTAAAATCAAATATAAACAGAATGGGTGTCTTAAATACAATAATTATTAATAAAGATATGAGAAAATACAAGGAAGAGCTTTTAAAGAAAAAAATACAGTTTGATAAGATACTACTTGATGCTCCATGCACTGGAAATGAAATTAAAGATAAACATAGGAATGTTTCAAAGGAAGATATAAAATACTGCTCACTTAGACAGAAAGAGCTTCTTAACATAGCACTCGATCTGTTAAAAAAAGGAGGAGAGCTGGTTTATTCAACTTGCTCAATTGAGGTAGAGGAAAATGAAGAAGTTATAAGACATATATTAAATAATAGGAATGATATTGAATTAGTTTATCTAACCCCTGATAAATTTTTAGGAATTAATATAAAAAAAGGTTATTTAGACGGAACATTAAGAGTTTTTCCTCCAAACGAACCCTTTTTCATTGCAAAGTTGAGAAAAATTTAGAAAATTTAGAAAGTAATATTTAATAATAATGGAATAGACATCTGTCTTTCATTGGATATACATAAGTTTATCTTTAATCATTGCCAAAAAACTCTCTACTTTAAGTAGAAAGCCGTCATAAAATCGATCTTGGTGAGAAATAATGGAATTTATAGAGATAGATGGAAGTTATATGGAGGGTGGAGGACAGATCCTCAGAACATCAGTATCCCTCTCGGCATTAACTCAAAAACCTGTCAAGATAATAAACATTAGAAAAAATAGACGAAATCCCGGATTAGCTCCGCAACACGTTGCTGCTATCAAAGCAGTAAAAAAACTATGTAATGCAGAGGTTTATGGATTAAATGTAGGATCAATGGAAATAATATTTATACCTTCAAAAATATCCCCAAAAAATTTTTTAATTGATATAGGAACAGCAGGGAGTATTTCTTTAATTATTCAAACCATAGTCCCATTGGCTTTGGGGGTTGATAAAGCATTTACTTTAAAAATAAGGGGAGGAACAGATGTGAGGATGTCTCCGCCCATTGATTACGTAAAAAACATTACTCTAAAAATCTTAAAAAACTTTGGGGTAATGACAAATTTAAAGGTTTTAAAAAGAGGTTTTTACCCAAAAGGAGGAGGGGAAGTAGTTATTGAGATTAAACCATCAAAAATAAAAAACTTTGATTTAATAGAGCATTCTAAATGTGAAGTTGTAGAAGGCATATCGTATGTTCAAAATCTGAATGAAAATATTGCACGTAGGATGAGAAAAAGAGCAGTTGATCTTTTAAATAAAGAAAAACTACTCCCTAATATAAAAATCGAATGCTCTAAAGGGATTTCAGAGGGAGCGGGGATAGTGCTGTGGAACGATACAATAGGAGGTAGTTGTTTAGGGGAGAAGGGATTAAGGGCTGAGATTGTTGCTGAAAGGGCAGTAAACGAGCTATTAAATGAAAGAAAAAGTGGAATGGCATTAGATAAATATATGGGAGACCAGATAATACCTTACTTAGCACTTGGAGGGGGAACAATTGGTGTTTCAGAAATAACCTCTCACACAAAAACGAATATGTGGGTTGTTAAACACTTTTTGAACGTGAATTTTGAGATAACACCCTACAATGAAAACGATTGTAAAGGATTTACAATCACCGCTAACAGAACAGATTAAATAGTAAAAATTTTAAATCTATCTCAAACAGGTCAATTAAGTCAGTTGATTAAAATAACATTATATAATTTATAAATAGTACTCATTGAATATCTTAATTATAGCAAAGATAAAATAAAAATAAACTACATACCAAAATATGCAAAATGTCTTTTCCGTCTTAAAGTGCAAAAAGGGAGAGAGTTATGAAAGTAAAAATAACAAAATCTACTATATTATTGTTAATAAGTTTTCTGTTTATTTTGGCCATAATGTCCTACATTGGATTAGATAAGATAATAAACGCATTAATCAACGCAAAGCCAAAATACATAATACTTGCAATTATTCTCCAAATTATCGTTTCCCTTATTTTATCTGCCAGGTGGAGATTTATAATAAAAATATTGGGCTACTCTGCAAATTTTAAGAATATATTTTTACTCGTTTTAATGGGACTATTTATCAATAACATTACACCATCCATGAGGGGAGGAGGAGAAGCGTTTAGAGCATATTATCTCTCAAAAATTGAAAAAATACCAAAAGGTCTGGCATTTTCAACAGTTGTTGTGGAACGGGTCTTAGATACCTCCATATTTTTATTTTTTACATTATTTGTCATAGGATACTTTGTATTTACAGGATTTGAATATCTCAAATATTTAATATTATCTTGGCTTTTCCTATTTTTTATAACGGCAGTAGTGGTTTACCTGATCGCAAATAAAACACTCCTAATAAAGACAGTTACAAAAATATCAAAAATTATCTGCAAATACAGCTCATACAAATACGATGAGACAAAAATACTCCAATCAATAGAGGAATTTTACAACAGCATGAAATTCTTTAAGAATAAAAGAGGATGGGATGTAATAATTGCAATTTTTTTATCAGTTCTTTGGTATATTGTAGATATTTTAAAATTATGGATACTATTTCTTTCCCTCTCTTATGCTGTTTCCATCATCTGCGTTTCAGCAGTTTATCTAATAACCCTCCTCTCGGGAGTGCTATCAATAACCCCAAGCGGATTCGGAACAGCAGATACTATAATGATCGTCTCGTTTTCTGCCTTTAACATTCCTCCATCAGTAGCCGCAGCGATAACTCTACTCGATCGGCTTATATCCTATATTTTCCCTACGATAATCGGATATATCGCAATGTTAATCATAAAGAAAAAACTTAACGACCTAACAACATAAATTTTTAGTGATAACATGTTAAAAGTGGAGAATCTAAGTAAAAATTGGAAAGAATTTAAATTAAAAAATATATCCTTTGAAATTGGGAAAGAATACTGTGTAATCATTGGTCCAAGTGGGGCGGGAAAGTCAGTTCTACTAAAATGTGTTGCTGGCATTTTAAAACCTGACAATGGAGAAATAACACTAAATGGAGAAGATATAACAAATCTCCCCCCAGAAAAAAGAAATGTAGGATATGTTCCGCAAAATTATGCTCTATTTCCAAACAAAAACGTGTATAAAAATATTGCCTATGGGCTCATAGTTAGAAAAATAAACAAATGTGAAATTGAAAGGAAAGTAAAAGAGATCTCAGAATTTCTAAATATATCTCATTTGTTAGATAGGGATGTAAAAACACTTAGCGGAGGAGAACAGCAGAGAGTTGCATTAGCAAGAGCCCTAATCTTAAATCCTGACATTTTACTACTCGACGAGCCGACATCTGCATTAGATACAAAAATAAAAGAAAATATAATTACCGAGTTAAAAAAAATTAAAAATATACCCGTATTGCATATCACACACGACTTAGCTGAGGCCAGAACCTTAGGAGAAAAAATAGGAATCTTCATAAATGGAGAGTTAATATCTTTCGGAAGTAAAAAGATTTTAAAACACCCAACCAACAAAAAAATTGCGGAATTTTTAGGATTCAATATAATAAATAACATGGCAATTGCTCCAGAAGATATTATAATCTCCAAAGGAGATGAAGGAGAAGTTCTAAATGTCATTGACTATGGCCTCTACAAAAAAGTTTTAATAAACTACAAATCAACGATCATAAAGGCCTATACACAAAAAGATGTAAAAATAGGAGATAAAGTTAATTTACACTTCAAATCTATGTTAAAATTAAATTAATACTTTAAGAATAAAGATTTTTTGTTTTTGATGGTTAATTTTTAAAATTTTTAAAAGAATTATAAATGAAAGAAATTCATCCTTTAAAGAGTTTAAATTCCAGGGAGATGTCCTAATTCCTATATCATAACGTTAGGCAATCTGTCTCTTTTAGAGTTGATTAATCAAATTTCTTTTATCTTTTTTATTACAAGACGTGCTGATTTTAATTGGACTAAACAAGTTTATAGCAGTGCAGGAGTATTCTTGTTTCCATCACGATCCGTGCTGATTTTAATTGACTGGATTTTATCACAAAATCCTGAGATATTAAGTTTCCATCACGATCCGTGCTGATTTTAATTTTGGGAGGATGGAGAGTTAAAACACGTATCAGCAATTTCCATCACGATCCGTGCTGATTTTAATTGATTGAGGAGGTGAAAAGATGGATTCATTAGATACATATTTCCATCACGATCCGTGCTGATTTTAATTTGGAACATAAAAAAGAAGTATTAAGTTCCATTAATTTCCATCACGATCCGTGCTGATTTTAATGTGTTTCGTCAAAGACCCTTATGTCGTATCCTGTATTTCCATCACGATCCGTGCTGATTTTAATTTCATGGCTATTGAGGATATAAAAAAGCAGATTATACCGTTTTCCATCACGATCCGTGCTGATTTTAATTCATTACTTTCACCTCCTTTGTTTTTAATATAAAGATAAAGAGATTGAAAAGATCTTAAAATCTTCATTACTTTCACCTCCTTTGTTTTTAATAGGGTAATTTTTCTTATTTTATTATTATGTTTTTACTTATATTTATATTTTTCTACACTATAAGATTTCTACCCCCAAATAACTCCTTTTCTTTATAAACCTTTTAACAAAACAATTCAAACTTTTATTTAAGAAACAACAACTAAAAACAAATAAAAACATAAAATATAATTAATCAACCGTGGATTTTTAAAAATAATATTAAATAACTAAAAACTCTAAAAAAACTCCATAAATAAAAGCATCCAAATATACAAAATAATAAAACAAACCAACCCTTCGAAACCAACTAAAAACAAATAAAAAACAAAAATCTAAACTAAAAACTCAAAACACAAAAAAACAGAAACAAACAACAAGATAATACTCTCCGTCAGGTATATATCGGAGGTTAAGTTTTACTATTGGTTAGGAATTTTTCTGGTGGCGGGGATGCATTGTAATGTGAATTTAAAGTATGGAGTTATAATGAAAAAAGATTGCTATACTATCAGAATATCTTTAAAGCCGGGATTTATTAATGCTGAGCAATTAAGGGCTATTGCTGATGTTATTGAAAGGTATGGAAAAGATAAAGCACATATAACTACTCGACAGGGAATAGAATTTGACATATCTCCTGAAAATTTTAAAGATGTGAATGACATATTAAAGAAAGTAGGTTTAAATATCGGATCAACTGGAAATAGAGTCCGACAGGTTGTTTCATGTATTGGTTTGCGATGTTATAATGCTATTGGAGATTCTGTCTCATTAGCGAGAAGGATTCACGAAGAATTTGAAGGAATTTGGGTTCCAAAAAAAGTAAAGATAAATGTAAGTGGATGTCCGAACTCTTGCACTTATCATAAATTTTGCGATATAGGTGTGTGTTATAGATATAAAATAAGTATAGATAAAAATTTATGCAATAACTGTGGTAAATGCAAAGATTTTTGCGATGTGAATGCAATAGATTGGGAAAATAAAGTTATTCATGAAAATTGCATCGGAGAGGGAAGATGCACGGCTCTTTGCAATTCTTTTAAGGCAGAGAGAGTAATAAGCATATTTGTAGGTGGAAAAGGGGGTAGAATTTGGAAGGAAGGAAAGGAACTGATAAGTTTAAAAAATGAAGAGGACGTTTTATTAGTTATCGATGAAATACTACTAAGTTATTCAAAGTTTGGTCATGGGAGAATTACTGATTTTGTTGATTCAGTAGGCATAGAAAATCTCAGACAAACTATCATAAAAAAATTAAAAAATTAAAATAAACGAGATGGTAGTATGAAAAAGGAAAATTATAAAGATATTTTAAAAAAAATCAGAGAATCCCATTTAAAAAGAAGAAAAATAAAAGATAAGAACAGGCCAATTGCAGTATGGATGCAGGATGATATTTATAGAGATTTTAAAATAGGAAAATCTTTAACAATTATTTTAAGAACTGAAGGATGTTATTATGCGAAAGAAGGGGGCTGTTTAATGTGTTCGTATTTAATGGACTCCTCTCCTGAAAAATTAACCGCAGAAAATATAATAAATCAATTTGACTATGCAATTGAAAAGTATAAGGATGATTTAAAAAATTTAAGAGATTTTAGTGTTAAAATATTTACATCAGGAAGTTTCTTAGATGACAGAGAAGTTCCAAAGAAGGCAAGAGCCCATATATATAAAGAATTAAGTAGTTTTGATAACTTAAAAGAAATTGCAATTGAATCAAGGCCAGAATTTATTACCGAAAATCGATTAAGCGAGATAAGGGACCATTTATCTACTAACGTTGAAATCGGTGTTGGCATTGAAAGTTTTAATGAAGAAATTAGAGAAAAAGCAATTAACAAAGGAATAACCATGGAAGATATTATTAAAGCAGTTGAGTTATCAAAAAACTATAACATTGGAATAAAAGCGTATTTATTAATAAAACCACTTTTTATAAGAGAAAAAGAGGCAATTCTTGATTCCATACACTCTGCAATTAGTTGTATAAAAATAGGTTGTTCGAGAATTTCATTCTGTCCCGCAACAGTCCATAAAGGTAGTGTGATGGAATATTTCTTTAACAAAAATCAATACAGGCCTCCTTTTTTATGGAGTATTTTAGAAATTTTGAAAGAAGTTAAAAAAACCTGTCCTAATTCGTTAATTATGTGTGATACTGCAGGAGTAGGGAGTGAAAGAGGAGCCCATAATTTAAAAAACTGCAAATGTAATAAAATAATAAAAAATAAATTGGAGACATTTACTCTAACACAAAATATTAAAATATTGGACTATGAATGTGATTGTAAAGAAGTATGGAGGAGTTATTTAGAAGTTGAAGAAAAAAATATAGTTCCTTTAGGTGATGAAACAAAACTCATTAAGACATTAGATTATTATTCATAAAATAATAAAAAATAAATAAAAAGGATTATTCAGGAATTTGCCCCCCTGGAACCATCACACTTAACTTTACTTGCTTTACACCTTTCTGTGCAGTTAATTTATCAGTTAACTCCCTGATTCTTTTAGCATCTCCTCTAACAAGTATTGTCTCTAAACAGTGATCATGATCCAAGTGTAAGTGTAAAGTAGCAACAATAATATCCGTATAATTATGCTGAATTTCAGTGATCTTTTCCATAACATCAGACGCATGATGATTATATATAACACTTATACTCCCTGCTCTTTCTCCCTCTAAACTATGAATCCATTTATGTTTTATAATATAATCTCTAATTGCATCTCTTATTGCCTCACTTCTACTTGCATAACCCCTTTCAGCAATTATCTCATCAAACTCTTTCAAGAGTTTTGAAGGTAGAGATATACTTATCCTATCCATATCTGTCATTATCCCCCTCATTCAATTTTTGCACGTTTTATTATTACTATGTAATAACTAATATATAATATTAACTATAATAATAATACTAAGTGTGTTGAGAGGTGTCTTTTATGACATTGGTAATTTGTTATTATGGAAAGAATGGAGCAGTTATAGGAGGAGATAGGAGACAGATATTTTTTAGAGGAAATGAAGAAAAAAGAAAGTTGTTAGAGGAGAAATTATATAGTGGAGAAATAAAAACCGAAGAAGAACTTTACAAATTAGCAGAGGAGTTAGGGGTTAAAATAATAATAGAAGATGACCGAGAGAAGGTTAGAAAAATATCTGATACAGTGGTTTGTGGAGAAGTTAGAAGTTTGGGGGTTGATGCTAAAAGGAGAAGGGTCTATGCAACCAAAGGAAAATGTGCTATAATAGATATTCTAAACGACACAATTACAAAAGAAATAATAAAAGAAGGATTTGGATTGGTGATATTTGGAAATAAGTTTTTAAAAAATAGGGCTGAGGAAGAGTTAAGAAACAAGGCGAAATTATTCCCAATGATGCCTATTCAACAGATTGAAAGTGAGATAAGAGAGATCTTTGAAAAGTTAAAATGGCATCCGACAGTAAGCAAAGAGTATGACATATATAGTGTGAACAAATATGAAAAGAACTTTGAAGAAGTTATTAAAAAGGATATTGGGGACTTATTTGAATATAGAGAAAAATTAAGACAGCAATTAATCGATTTTGGAAAGGTTATGAGTATAGTAAACAAGATCGTAAAAAATGGAGAGATCGGTGTTATAAAAGATGGAAAACTTCATCTGTATGATGAATATATAGCTGTTGATAAGATAGATCCAAATCCAAATACTTTTAAAATTATAGAAGTAAAAGGAAACTTTAAAGATGGAGATGTAATAGTTATTGAGAACGGAGATATGAAGGTTAAAGGAACAGATGAGAGGGTAGAGACGGATTATATCATTATCTCCAAATAAATCCAACATATTGACAAAATAATACATAGAAAAATGTATAAAAAGATACGAATATATATAAAAATATAAATAACAATACATAATAAACATAATAATATAATTAGGTTATATTGGAATATAACTATAAGGCAATAAATATGACTTAAACAAAGGAATATTATTAAAGATAATTAGATATATACTTATATATGTATAGATTCATATATAATAACCTTTATAAATTAAGTAATTATCAATAAAATAAAGCGTTATATATTTTAACCTAAAAGTTTATAACTTTGTGATGCAAAGATATTATAAAAATATGTAAAAATATGTAAAGATTAAAGATTTTAGAACGGTGACATTGATGGCAATAGCTATTGCAATAGCATCCGGAAAAGGAGGAACTGGAAAGACGACAATATCTGCAAATCTCGCCGTAGCATTGGCAAAATTTGGTAAAAAAGTAGCTGTTTTAGATGCTGATATAGCAATGGCAAATTTAGAGCTTATAATGGGTTTAGAAGGAAAACCTATTACATTAAATGATGTGTTAGCAGGAAAAGCCGATATAAAAGATGCCATTTACGAAGGGCCTGAAGGGGTTTTAGTCATTCCTGCAGGTGTCTCATTAGAAAAGTTTAGAAGAGCAAAGCCAGAAAAACTCGAAGAGGTCTTAAAAGTAATCCATGATTTAGTTGAGATTCTAATTATTGATTGTCCTGCAGGGATAGGTAAAGAAACACTGATCGCTATATCGTCCGCTGATGGATTGATCGTCGTTGTAAATCCGGAAATATCATCAATATCTGACGCTTTAAAGATTATTGCAATAACGAAACGACTTGGAACAGATATTATAGGTGCTATCGTTAACAGGGTTTCAAATGAAAGCACAGAACTTGGTGTTAAAGCAATCGAAACAATCTTAGAAGTTCCAGTTATCGGTGTTGTTCCAGAAGATCCTCACGTTAGAAAGGCGGCTGCATTTGGAACACCTCTCGTTATCATGTATCCCGACTCTCCAGCTGCTCAGGCAATCATGGAAATTGCTGCAAAATTAGTCGGAGCAAAATATGAAGCACAATTTAAGAAGAAGAAAGAGTCATTCATCTCCAAATTTATTAAAGGGTTATTTGGGAGGAGATAAAAATGATCCTATACATAATCGTAGCTATTAGTATACTTCTAAACATAATTCTCGGGATAAAAGTAGTTCAGCTACAAAAAGAGCTGGACGAAGTTAAAAAAGCCACGCGACTAACAAAAGAGGAGGTAGAAAAACTTAACGAAAGGTTAAGAAGATTAAAAGTTGGTGGATAATATGGCCATTAGAAAAAAACTTCTTCTAATTCTAACCCTATTACTTTTTACTGCAAACTATGCTTCAAATCCTGAGATCATCGTAGTTCCAGAAAAATGTTTAGTAAATAACTCAATTTATGTGATATTCCAGTGGAGAGCCCCTTACACTGTTGAGAACTTTAATGTTACAGTATCCTCTGACGCAGTGGTATTCAAAAACTCTACACTATACTACGCAGGAGTTGCAGAAGATGCCAAAATATTGCATATTTTTGAAGGAAAGGCAGTTAAGTGTGGAAATCATACAATAAATGTTCAAATGTCATATTTAGTTAATAAAGCCCACGTTAAGAAAACTTATACATTAAATATAAGTATTATAAACATCCCTGAAAAGATAATAATTAAATACATTCCATCGAACATTACTGAAAATACTTCAAAAACAGAAAATACAACACTCCAATACACCAATACAACAACATCAAATCTTACATCTTTAACTTTAAACACATCAGAAAACATAAACGCAACAAATAAAACAAATAGTAAAGAGGAAGTTAACAACACCACCAATAAAAGCATGAACCTCACAAAAGCCATTGAAAACTTGACCACATCGAAAATATCTCAAAATAGTAGCATAAAAACAACAAACGAAACAGACGATAATCAATTAATAACTTATGGAATATTGGGACTTATACTTGGAATCATATTTGGATTTGTAGTTGTGTATATCATTAAGTTATAAGGATAAAACTATAAACCCTTATTTATTTTTGGATTATAAATACATGATTATAAATTGTCATGTTTAAACATATTTAAAGACGTATAACTAATCTATTAATATTTTAACTTTTTATTAACTTTTTATTTTTATTAATTAACTCAATTAAATTAAAATTTTTGTAAAATTTTTAAAGAAGATTTAAATATTATTTTAACATTAATTTTACAATATCACTGTTTATACGGTTTTTAATGCCCTGTTATACTTAAATATTTTAATTATCGATTAAAAGTTAGACGTGGTTGCCTATGATTGCAGTAATTCCAGTTTTTAATGAAGAAAAAAATATTTTAAAGGTTTTAAAGGATTTAGAGGATTTGAATATTGATGCAATAGTAGTTGATGACGGATCTGAAGATAATACCACCAAACTTGTTGAAAATTTTTCAAAAAATTCTAAAATAAATATTTACTTAATCAGGAATGAAAAAAACGAAGGTAAAGCAAAGGCAATAGAAAAGGGAACTAAATTTGCTCTCTCTTTAAACAAATATCAATATGTCGTATACATTGATGGGGACTACCAACACAAACCAAAAGATATTCCAAAACTATTCAAAAAATTAAAAGAAAAAAATGCAGACGCAGTTTTTGGAATTAGGAATTATAAGCATATTCCGATTCATAGAAGATTATCCAATTTCCTTGCCTCAATACTAACATCCTTAGCAGTTCTTATTTATTCAAAAAGATTTTACTTTTTCAAAGATGTCCAGTGCGGTTTTAGAATCATAAAATCAGAATTCCTAAAAGATATAAAATTTGGAGAAGGGTATGCAGTAGAACACTTCATTGCACTACAACTGGCTAAAAAAGGGGCAAAAATTGTTGAAGAATATATAAGCGTAGAATATCACAGAGATGCTATTTCTTACATAACCCCAAGAAAAATACTTGAAGTCGCTAAGCACGTAGTAAAGTTTATCCTTTTAGAGTAGATCAACAGTAAGCTTTAAATAGTAATTAAAGAATATAAGCAACAAGACAATCCTTATGATAAACAAAAAACACTAAAAAAAATTAAGAAAAAACTAAACCTATTTTAAAGCTAACAAAAATTTATTAAAAATGGGTGATGATATGGCATCTTTAAGACCAAACAGATGTTATAGGGATGTAGATAAACCACCATATACAAGAAAAGAGTATGTAAAAGGAGTTCCACAGCCAAAAGTCGTTCACTTTATAATGGGTAATCTATCAGCAGAATTTCCAGTAAAAGTAAATTTAATTGCAAAAAAACCAATACAAATAAGACACAACGCTTTAGAAGCGGCAAGAGTTGCAGCAAACAAGTATTTAACAAAAATGTGCGGAAGATTAGGATACAAATTCCAAATTAGAACATACCCACACCAAATACTGAGAGAACATAAAATGGCTACCGGAGCTGGAGCAGACAGAATTTCAGATGGTATGAGATTGGCTTTTGGAAAACCAATCGGAACAGCTGCAAGAGTTAAAGAAGGACAGGCAATATTAACTGTCTGGGTAAACCCTGATAAGTTTCCAGCTGCTAAGGAGGCATTAAGAAGAGCAGCAATGAAACTGCCAGTTCCATGTAGAATAGTTATCGAACAAGGAAAGGAACTACTCAAACTGTAATATGTAAATAAAAATATATTTTAATAAATACTATAAATACTCTATAAAATATTAGGAAACTCTCATTCTATCCACTTATCTTTTAAAATTGACCAAAATACTATCTTTATACTTTTTTTCTAATCATATTCTTTTGTATTCTTTCTGTTCATCATTTTTATATGAAAATGTTTTAAAATAAAACTTATATATACTTCCCTAACCAAACAATGTATTGTTAATAGATAAACCCAACACCACTCTAAAAATCTAAAAATATCAATGGTAGAAAATAAATATGAAAATAAAATAAATGATATACGATTTAATAATCTAAATAGAAAAAATAAGTAAAAATAAAAATATTGCAATAAACCAAATATATCAAATATAAAGCAAAAATAACTCCAAAAAATCAAAGGGGATAAAATGAAATTTATCGCATGGTTAGATGAGTTATCAAATAAAGATGTAGAGTTAGCAGGTGGAAAAGGGGCTTCATTAGGGGAGATGTGGAATGCTGGATTACCAGTCCCCCCCGCATTTGTAGTTACAGCAGAGGCATACAGATACTTTATAAAAGAGACCGGATTAATGGATAAAATAAAAGAACTTTTAAAAGGATTAGACATAAACGACACTGATGCATTAAACGAAACTTCGAAAAAAATTAGATCACTTATAGAAGAGGCAGAGATGCCAGAGGACTTAAAATTAGCAATTATTGAGGCATACAACAAATTATGTGAGATATGTGGGGAGGAAGAGGTAACAGTGGCAGTTAGAAGCTCTGCAACCGCTGAAGATCTTCCAAACGCAAGTTTCGCTGGACAACAAGACACTTACTTAAATATAAAAGGAGCTGAAAATGTTGTTAAATATGTGCAAAAATGCTTCTCATCCTTATTTACACCAAGAGCTATTTTCTACAGAGAACAGCAGGGCTTTGATCACTTTAAAGTTGCCTTAGCAGCAGTTGTTCAAAAATTGGTTAATGCTGAAAAGGCAGGAGTTATGTTTACAGTTAATCCTATCAGCGAAAACTACGATGAGTTAGTTATTGAAGCAGCGTGGGGATTAGGGGAAGGAGTAGTTAGCGGTTCTGTCTCTCCAGATACTTATATAGTAAATAAAAAGACATTGGAAATTATAGATAAGCATATAGCAAGAAAAGAGACAATGTTTATTAAAGATGAGAAAGGAGAGACAAAGGTTGTTGAAGTTCCAGAGGACTTGAAGGAGAAACAGGTTTTATCAGATGATGAAATTAAGGAGTTGGCTAAAATAGGATTAAAAATAGAAAACCATTATGGAAAACCGATGGATGTTGAATGGGCTTATGAGAAAGGCAAGTTTTACATGCTCCAAGCAAGACCAATAACTACATTAAAGAAAGGTAAGAAGGAGAAAAAGGCAAAAGAAGAGGATATAGAGGCAAAGATATTATTAAAGGGTATTGGTGCCTCTCCGGGTATTGCAACAGGTGTTGTTAAAATAATCCACGACGTTAGTGAGATAGATAAGGTTAAAGAGGGAGATATATTAGTAACAGAGATGACCACGCCAGATATGGTTCCAGCGATGAAAAAGGCAGCTGCTATCGTAACAGATGAAGGAGGATTAACTTGCCACGCGGCAATCGTTTCAAGAGAGTTAGGAACACCTTGCGTTGTTGGAACAAAGAAAGCAACGAAGGTTTTAAAAGATGGAATGATCGTTACAGTTGATGGAGAGAAGGGAATCGTTTATGAAGGAGAGATTAAGAAAGTTGAAGAAAAAGAGAAAAAACCAGAAGTTGTTGTTGTCCAGCAAGCTCCAATAATAACAGCTACTGAGGTTAAAGTTAATGTCAGTATGCCAGAGGTTGCAGAGAGGGCTGCTGCTACAGGAGCAGATGGAGTTGGCTTGTTGAGAGCAGAGCACATGATATTAGGTTTAGGTAAGCATCCAAGAAAGATTTTAGAGGAAGAGGGAGAAGAAGCATTGATAGAGGCGTTAATGGAAGGAATTAGAAAAGTAGCTGATGCATTCTACCCAAGACCTGTAACTTATAGAACGTTAGATGCTCCAACAGATGAGTTTAGGGGATTAGAAGGAGGGGAGAACGAGCCAATAGAACACAATCCAATGCTTGGTTGGAGAGGTATTAGGAGAGATCTTGATGAAGTTGATATATTAAAATGTGAGTTAAAGGCAATTAAAAGATTGAGAGAGGAGGGTTATAAGAATATAGAGATCATGATTCCTCTCGTAACTCATCCAGATGAAGTTAGAAGAGTTAAAGAGATAATGAGAGAGGTTGGTTTAGAGCCATGTAAGGATATTCCATTTGGAATTATGGTTGAAACACCAGCAGCGGCTTTAATCATAGAGGACTTTATAAAAGAGGGAATAAACTTCGTTAGCTTAGGAACTAACGATTTAACTCAATATACAATAGCAATTGATAGAAATAACGAGTTGGTCTCAAAGTATTATAAAGAGGATCATCCTGCTGTATTAAAGTTGGTTGAGCATGTAATTAAAACATGCAAAAAGCATGGCATAAAAACATCAATCTGTGGGCAGGCAGGAAGCAGACCTCACATAGTTGAGAAGTTGGTAGAGTGGGGAATTGATAGTGTTTCAGCAAACATTGATGCTGTAGAGACAATAAGAAGAGTTGTGGCAAGAACTGAGCAGAAGGTTATATTAAACTTCATAAGGAAATCTCATATAAGTGAAGAATAACTTTAACTTTATTTTTTTAAAATTAATTTTTTATTAGTTGTTTTGATTTTAAAATAAAAGAGAGTTTATCTATTTTTATCCTTTTATATTGGTTGATGTCTTTTAAAAATTTTCTTTAATAAAAATAAATAATAAAAAATTAAAATTTAAAAGTGGAATTTGAAAGTTTTAATAATTGTTAATTATTAATTTTAGATTGTCTATTTAGATTTTTGTAACAAATTCCCAGAATGATTTAACTGCACTTGGGTTTTTTGGCCTTCTGCTTTTAACAAGGTAGAGGTATCTAACCACGTCCAAGTCAACAACAGGAACAATCTTTACTAATCCTGCATCTTCCGCCTTTTTAGCAGGAATTTCTGAAACAACGCTAACTCCATAGCCCTCAGAGACGGCAGTTATAACTGCTGAGTGGCTACCCAATCTCATCACTACATTTAAATCCATTATTGAATAACCTTTTTCATTTAATGCTTTTATAAATGCATCTCTTGTTCCAGAACCTTCCTCCCTATCAATGTAATCCTCTTTTAATATGTCTTCAAGTTTTGCTGTTCCTTTTTCCGCAAGAGGATGATTAGGAGGAACTATTAAAACCAATCTATCCTTTCCGATAATTGTATATTCATAGTTTTTATTTTTCAGAAAACCAACTGCTGCAATGTCTGCCAAACCTTCATCCAACGCTTTAAAACACTTCTCCGAATCAGCAATTGTTATATCGAAGTCGACATTCTTGTAAGAGTTTTTATACTCTTTAATTATGGATGGAAGGATATGCTCTCCGGGTGTTGTAGATGCATATATTCTTATAGTTCCTTCTGGATTTTCATGAATTGCCCTCATTAACAGACGAGCTTCATTTAGCAGATCTAATATTTTTTCGGCTCTTTCATAAAATATCTTCCCCTCTGGAGTTAGATCAACACCCTCAGGAGTTCTTAAAAAGAGCTGAGCATCAAAATATTTTTCAAGTGCAGATATATGGTTGCTAACAGTTCCTTGAGTTATTCCCAATCTTTTTGCTGCCTTAGAAAAGCTCTTTGTTTTGCTTGCTACAATAAATGTTTGGAAATAACTTATTTTCGGATCCATAACATCACCTCTTAATCCTTAATCCCTATTAGGATAACTAATAATTCCCATATATAAAGTTAATGTGGAATTGAAGTTAAGTTTATATACCTATTGCTTAAAAATGTTAAAAATATAATACAGAAAAAAAGAAATTTAAAAATTAGAATGGTGATTTAAATGGAAAATAACAAAATAACTGTTAGTGTTATAAAAGCAGATGTCGGTGGCTTGTGTGGACATACATTAGCTCCAGATGAATTATTAGAGGTTTGTGAAGCAGTTTTAGAGGAGGCAGTTGATGAAGTTATATTGGACTATTACGTTACAAGATGTGGAGATGATATTGATTTAATAATGACCCATAAATTGGGTTGCGATAACGAAAAAGTCCACGGTTTGGCTTGGAGAGCTTTTGAAGAGGCAACAAAAGTTGCAAAAGAGCTAAAATTATATGGAGCAGGTCAAGATCTATTATCTGATAGTTTCTCAGGAAATGTTAGAGGAATGGGTCCTGGATGTGCAGAGATGGAATTTGTAGAAAGAAAAAGTGAGCCAATAGTTGTTTTCTGTTGTGATAAAACAGATCCTACTGCTTTTAATTATCCGCTCTATAAGATGTTTGCAGATCCATTTAACACTGCTGGTTTAGTTTTCGATCCATCAATGATCTCAGGATTTAAGTTTGAGGTTCATGATGTAGTTGGGCATAAGAAGGTATTTTTAGAGACACCAGAAGAGGTTTATATGCTTTTAGCACTAATCGGAGATTATGAGAAGTATGCAATTAAAAGAGTTTATAGGAGAAAAGATAACGAAATAGCTGCTGTTGTCAGCACAGAAAAATTAAACTACATAGCTGGAGAGTATGTTGGTAAAGATGATCCTGTGGCAATAGTTAGGGCTCAAAGTGGATTCCCAGCAGTCGGAGAGGTCTTAGAACCATTTGCTAACCCACACTTTGTTCCCGGATGGATGAGAGGTAGCCACTGGGGACCATTAATGCCAGTTGGAGAAGAGGATGCAACACCTACGAGATTCGATGGGCCAGCAAGAATTATTGCTCTTGGCTTCCAAGTTTGTGATGGAATGTTAATCGGTCCTAATGATTTGTTTGCAGATAAGGGCTTTGACAAGGCAAGAGAAAAGGCATTGGAGATGGCAGACATAATGAGAAGAATGGGTCCATTCCAACCACATAGATTGCCAGCAACAATGATGGAGTATACGACAGTTCCAAAGGTGTTAAAGGCATTAGAAGATAGATTTATTCCATTGGAGGGATTGGAGTTGATTGAAGAAGGAGGAATCACAAGAAAAGATAGAGGAGATGTGGAATAATTTAATAAAAATATTTAATATGATTAATAGAGATAATAAAAATTAATTTGATGATTTTTACTTTAAATTTTTATTTTTTATTTTAAAAAGATTTTAAGATATTTTTTGCAAAATCTTTCGCTTTTTTAATATCATATCCATTTGGATGATTTTTATTTAAACCACCAAACAATTTAAAGATACTGTATGTGTGATACCCCTTGCAAGAAAAGTCCCCGATGATTTCAAACCCTTTATTTTTAAGTTTATTTTTAAGTTCTTTATGAAATATTGCTTTTAAAAAGGGAAAACCTGCTGTGGAGAAAATGAACGCTTTTTTATCTACTTTATCAATTTTATCAACAAACCTAAATATTGATTTATGATGTTTTCCAAAATAAATTCCAGAACCAAAACCAACAATATCATAATTTTTAATAATATCAGGGTTTACTTTGTCAATATCATGAATATCTGCATTTAACTCCTTTGCTATTGCCTTAGCTATCTTTTCAGTATTTTTATGATGAATGGATTTATAGAGAACTAAATATTTCATAAAGATCCCCCGAGTTTTTTACAAGTTTGATTTTTATCTTTTAACTCTTTTAATTATGTTTTATTTAATTTTTATTGATAGTTATTCTTTAATAACTTTTTAAAATAGCAAAGCTTTAAAGAAAATAATAACAAATAATTAAAGTTAAAAATTAAAAAACACTAAAATAAGATTTGATGAGAGGAGAAAGTATGATAATAGAAAAGATAAAAGAGAGGGCTTTAAACCTATTAAGTAGGGAAGAAGAGGATTTTAAGGTTATTGATTTTTCATTTGCTTTACCTTATAGTTATGTATTAATTGAAAATAATGGTAAAAAAGCTTTGGGAGTGGCAATGACATTATTGGAAGAATATAAAGGACATGGAACCAAAAAGAATGTAAATATAAATAAGAATTTGGAAGATCTTATAAACAAGGTAGATAGTTTTGATATTGTTGAAAGAACTCTTGGATTAGCAGCAATAAATGCAGTGTCTCAATATTATTTCAATGTTGAAGCAAATGGAAAAGATGCCTCTACGCTGATTCTAAATAGAAATGATATTAAAAACATTGCATTCATTGGAAATATGATCCCACTTGTTAGGATATTAAGGAATAATAAATATAACATTTATGTTTTTGAAAGAAATTCTTCTCTTTTCAATGAAAATACTTTGAGTGATACGTTTGAATATCGCCTATTACCTGAGATGGATGCAGTGTTTATAAGTGGAACATCGCTATTAAATGACACGCTGGATTTTATCTTAGAACGGTCTAAAAATGCTAAATTGAAGGTTTTAGTCGGGGCAACTTCTCAACTTTTACCAGATCTTATTAAAGGATCTGGCATAACCCACATCGCTTCAACAAAGGTTATAGATGTTGATAAAGCTCTCCTATATTTAAAATTTGCCTCTTCATCAATGCTATTTAAAGGAGCTTCAAAGAAATACACGATAGAGGTAAAATAAAAATTAATTCCTCTCAGATACCCCGAAAGGGTTCATCATCTTTCAGCTTTTATTACTCATCATCGAGGATATAAATTTAAACTAAAAAATCAACAATTTTATAGTGTAAGTATTATAACTTAACCTATATATTTTTTATATATGCTTTCTCAATTTTGCTCTCTTTTTATTTCCATTTTTATTTTTTATTTTTAATCAGACAGAAACATCAAAATAACCAACGGATTTAATAGTAAATTTAAATAAATAACACAGGGTATCTTGTAAGATTTTAATAGGAATTGCATAAAAATCCTGAACTTGCAATATAATTGAAAATATTTATTAACCATCTTATCATATTGTGCATCTAAAAATACAATAATATATGTATAAAAATATAAAAAGATATAAAGAATTAATCAAAATTATGGTGATGTCTTATGCCAACACTTGATAAATTTTTAAATATTAAAAATAATGAAAATAAAAAAACTAAAATGAAAGAACGTAAGAAAAAATCGTCTAAATCTAACAAAACATCTGAACAATTGGTATCACATGACCATTTTGAACTTACACCAGAGTTTGAAAATCAGTTATGGAAAGTGGCAGATAAGCTTAGAAAGAAGATGGAAGTTCATCAGTATAAGTATGTTGTTTTGGGGCTTATATTTTTGAGGGCTTTAACGTGTAGATTTTATGAGAGGAGAAAAGAGATTGAAGATGAGTTATCTAATCCAAATAGTGAGTTATACACTGAAGACCCAGAACTTAGAAAAATGATTCTCGAAGATAAAGATTTCTATCTCTCTGAAGGAGTTCTTTATCTTCCTAAGGAAACAAGATGGGATTATTTTGTAGAAAATGTAATGAGTCCAAATATTGGAGAAATTATTGATACAGCCATAGAGATTTTGGAGGAGAAATATCCTGATAGGTTAAAAAATGTAATCCCAAAAATCTATGCACAATCTCCCCTTGATAATCACGATTATGCATACCTCATAAATAAATTTTCAGAAATAAGTTTTGGAAAAGAATATAAAGTTAAAGATGTGTTTGGTAGAATTTATGAATATTTCTTAGGAAAATTTACAGAAGTTGAAGGAAAGCTTGGAGGAAAGTTTTATACTCCAAGGTCTTTAACAAAACTTATTGTGGATGTGTTAGATATTAAAGGAGGGACAATATTTGACCCAGCTTGTGGTAGCGGTGGATTTTTTGTCTCAGCACTTGAAAAATTGGAGGGGGAGGGAATAGATATAAATGAGTTATCAATTTATGGGCAGGACTCTGACCCAATGGCTTATCGACTTACAAAAATGAACCTCATTATTAGAGGGGCTGAAGGAGATATTCGTATTGGAGATTCGTATCATGATGATAAATTCATGAATATGGTTTTTGATTATGTAGTTGCTAACCCTCCATTTAATGATAGTGAATGGGATTCAAATAGAATAAAACCAGACGACCCAAGGTTAAGGATTGGAAATAAAAAAGTTCCAGTGCCTCCAAATAACAATGCAAACTATATGTGGATATTGCACTTTATATATCATACCAAATCTAATGGAAAAGCTGGCTTTGTTATGGCAAATGGTGCATTGTCTGCTGGAAATGTAGAGGGGGAGATAAGGAAGGCAATAATAGAGAACGACCTTGTGTATGGAATTGTTGCCTGCCCTCCAAAGTTGTTTTATAATGTAAGTTTGCCAGTTTCTCTATGGTTTATAAGGAAGGAGAAGCCAGATTATATGAAAGGAAAGGTTTTGTTTATCAATGCAAAGAATCTATATAAGCAGATTTCAAGAAGGCAGAATATTTTAACTGAAGAGCATATAAACAAGATTGTTGACAAGTTTAAAATGCTCGAAAGTGGAGAAAATGAAGAGAAGATAAATGAACTTGGTTTTGCTAAGGTTGCTACTATTGATGAGATTGCTAAAAATGGATATGTTTTAACGCCTGGAAGATATGTTGGGGTTAAGATTGAAGATGATGGGATTCCTTTTGAAGTTAAGATGAAGGAGTATTCAGAAGAGTTGAGGGGATTGTTAGATGAGGAGGAGAAGTTGAGGGAGAAGGTTAAAGAGGTTTTAGATGCTTTAGGATTTTAAGGGCGTTTCAATAGATAAGGTATGTGGTAGATGAAATTTAATGGATACTTATTTGCTTTTTTTGAATAATTAAAAATTAAAGGGATATAAATGGTTAAATTTAGATGGGAAACAGAATTTAAAGAAACAGAGATTGGAAAAATTCCTAAGGATTGGAATGTTAAGAGATTAGGTGATTTATGTGTCATTACATCAAGTAAGCGGATATATCTTAGGGAATATACCTCTGAAGGAATTCCATTTTATAGGGCAAAGGAAATTATTTCATTATCTCAAGGAGAACAAGTTAAAAATTGTCTTTATATTTCAAATGAAAAATATGAAGAGATAAAAGCAAAATATGGCGTTCCTAAAGAAGGTGATTTATTGCTGACAGCTATTGGAACAATTGGGTATGTATATATGGTTAAACAAAATGATAAATTTTATTTTAAAGATGGTAACGTATTGTGGTTAAAAGATTTTAAAAATTTGTATCAGAAATATTTATATTTTTTACTACCAGTAATATTAAAACATCAAGAGATTTATATCGGGTCTAGTCAAAAAGCATTAACAATAAAAGACCTAAAAGAAGTTGAAATTCCATATCCACCACCAGAAGAACAACAAAAAATAGCAACTGTTTTATCATATTTTGATGATTTAATTGAGAATAAGAAAAAACAAAATGAAACTTTAGAAAAAATAGCTTTAGAATTATTTAAAAATTGGTTTATAGATTTTGAGCCGTTTAAAGATGAAGAGTTTGTTTATAATGAAGAGTTGGACAAAGAGATTCCGAAAGGTTGGGAAGTTAAGAGATTAGGAGAAATTGCAGAATTAATAAAAGGTGTCTCCTACAAATCGTCAGAAATCAGCAAAGAACCAGAAGAGAATATTTTCATAACATTAAACAATTTTTTAAGAGGAGGAGGTTTTAAAACTGAATATATTTATTATAAAGGAACAAAAGCAAAAGAAACGCAAAAAATAAAAGAAGGGGACTTGATTATTGCCCTAACAGACATGACAGCAGAAGCAAAAGTTGTCGGAGCTCCAGCAATTGTTATATTGCCAAATAATTGTGAATTTGGTATAATCTCATTAGATTGTGCAAAAATTGACTTAAAAGATGAATTTTTAAAATATTATTTGTATTTGTATTTAAAATACTCACAAGAAGAAAACTCAACCTTTGCAAATGGTGTTAATGTATTACATTTGAAGGTAGAATTGTTTAAAAATAGCAAATTTATCCTAATTCCACCACAACCAATACTGCAAAAATTCCATTCATTAGTTCAACCTTTATTCGAAAAAATTATAAACAATCAAAAACAAATTATGGTTTTGAAGAAAATTAGAGATGCTTTATTACCAAAATTGGTATTTGGAGAGTTGAGAGTTGAAGAATTATAAAAATTGGTGATATTATGCCTAAAGTTGTTGAAGCAATTTATGAAGATGGTATATTAAAGCTTACAAAACCAATAAATCTACCAAAAAACAAAAAAATCCTTATATGCATTGAGGAAAAGAGCTTTGCTGAATTAATTAATGAGATTGAGCTTGAGGCAAAAGAAGATGTGGATAAAACACTTGAGGAAGTTAGGAGGAAGAAGTATGATTAAAGTTGTGTTAGATACAAGTGTAATAGTAAAAAGCATATTACTCCCAAGAAAATCCCTCCCAAAAGATATTTACGATAGGGAAATTAAAACCCATAATAAATGCAAGCAATTAATAAAATTTCTTAACAATGAAGGGATTAATGTATATTTACCAAAAGTAGCTTTGGTGGAGGTAGCAAGTGTTTTAAAAAGACACGGTTATCCAAAAATAGCACTTCAAGTTATTGAATCATTATCAAACTCTTATAATTTCGTTTCTGAAAATGAGATATTTGAGCATAGCATAGATATTGCCCTAAAGACTGGAGCCTCTGGATTTGATTGTTATTTTATTGCTACAAGTTCAATGCTAAATGCCATTTTAATAACCGACGATGAAAAAATGAATAAACATGCTAATTCAATCGGATTAAAATCAATACTCATTATAGAAAAAGAATTCAAAGAGATAGAGAGAATATTAAAGAACGATTAATCTTTAAAAACTGTCCAATTAAATAATTGGTGATTTTTATGAATATCAATGAAATTAAAAGAAAAATCACCCCAATTTTATTAAAACATGGTGTTAAGAAGGCATCAATATTTGGTAGTTATGCAAGAGGAGAGCAGAAAGAAACATCAGATATAGATATTTTAGTTGAATTTGGAGAGGGGAAGAGCTTATTAGATTTGGTTAGATTAAAATATGAACTTGAGGAAGTTTTAGGAAAAGAGGTTGATGTATTAACCTACAACTCCATACATCCACTTTTAAAAGAGAGAATTTTAAATGAAGCGGTGGATATATTATGAAAAAAGATGTAAAAATTTTCCTAAATCATATTTTAGAAAGTATTGAACTTATTGAGGAATACATTAAAGATAAAACCGAAGATGATTTCTTTACATCTAAATTTTTACAAGATGCAGTTATTAGAAGATTAGAAATTATAGGAGAAGCGATTAAAAACTTACCTATAGAATTTAGAGAAAATATAACCACATCCCATGGAAAGAATTTGCTGGGATGAGAGATATTCTAATTCACAAATATTTTGGAGTAGATTTAGGATTAACTTGGGAAGTTGTTAAAAAGGATATTCCTAAATTAAAAGAGGAAATTTTAAAGATAATTGGAAGAGTTAGATAAATAATTTTGTTATTTTTATTAGTGGGGGAGGTATTCATTAGGTGGTAATAATGAAAAAAGTGACTGCAAAATTAAATGAAGATTACATTGTGGAAAATGCAGCGATACAAAGATTTAAAAATCTTAACTATTCCTATAAACATGGCTCAAAATTAACTCCAGAATATAACGAAAGGGACTCTTACAGAGATGTAATACTTAAAAGCCGATTTATAAAAGCTATAAAGAATATCAACCCATGGCTTACTGATGAATTGGCACTTAAAGTTTATGAAATTATAAGCAGAATAGATAACCCAGATTTTAATATGCGTGGAAAAATATTTTATGAAATGCTAATTAATGGAGTTAAATTAGAATTTAAAGAAAATGGAGAAAAGAAAACAAGATTTGTTAAATTGATTGACTTTGAAAATATAAATAAAAACGAATTTTTAGTGGCAAATCAATTTGAGGTTGAATACTATTATGAAAATGGGAGATTTAGAAGACCCGACTTAGTTGTATTTATAAATGGAATTCCTATTGCAATTTTTGAGTTTAAAAGCCCAAAGTCCAATCAAACAGCCAAAGATGCATTTAACGACCATAAAACAAAAATGAAAGATATTCCCCAATTATATCAATATGCCCAAATACTCGTTGTTAGCGACGGTTTAGAAACAAAATACGGATCTCCAACAAGTAATTGGGATAGATTCTTTGTTTGGGAAGGAGTAGAAAGTGATAACGACGTTGAAGTTATAGAAGTCGATAATTATGGAAATACAATGTATAAATATAAAGGAAACCCATACACAAGCTTAGACATACTTTTAATGGGTTTATTTAAAAAAGAACATCTCATCGAATACCTCGAGGACTTTATCATCCATGATAAGAAAAAGATTATAGCTACATATTATCAATTTTACACAGTTAAAAAAGCAGTAAATAGGACAATAAAATCTATACTTCATGGAAAAACTCCCGAAGATAGGAGAATCGGTATTGTATGGCATGCACAAGGGACTGGTAAATCCATAACAATGCTATTTTATGCCAAAAAAGCACTTAAACAGAAACACTTAAATTATCCTCTCTTAGTATTCCTCACAGATAGATTAGAGCTTGATGAACAACTATACGGCATTTTTTCAAATGTTTTTTCAGAGGCCGAAAGAGCTGAAAGTATAGCTGAGCTTCAAAAACTTATTAAAACAACACCTGGAGGAATAATCTTTGCTACAATACAAAAATTTGGTAGAAAGTCAAAAGATGATAGCTATCCATTCTTAACTGATAGAAACAACATAATTATAATTGCAGATGAGGCACATAGAAGCCATTATGGAACATTAGCTCAAAACCTTAGAAAAGCCATTCCTAATGCATCATTTTTAGCATTCACAGCCACTCCAATAGATTATAAAGACCGTTCAACATTCTTAGTATTTGGAGATTATATAAGTGCCTATCCAATCGATAAGGCAAAGAGACATGGAGTAGTTGTTCCAATTTATTATGAAGCCCGTCTTGTAGAATTGCATCTTACAAATGAATTCATCGATTTAGAGTTCGATGAAATCTCTGAAAAAGTAGCTAATGACCCAGAAACAAAAGAGAGCATAAAAGAAGTGTTCGCCAAACTTGAAAAAATCATGCTTACAGAGGATTATCTCTCCAAAGTTTCAAAGGATATTGTTGAGCATTTTAACAAACGTCTTCAAGATTTCGATGGAAAGGCGATGGTAGTTACTATTAGTAGAAAGGTGGCAGTAGAGTTATATAAATGGATTACTAAACAGCCAAATGCTCCAAAGATTGCCGTTGTAATGTCTGGGAATAAATCAAAAGACCCTGAAGATTTCCACCCACATATAAGAACAAAAAAGGAACTTGAAAACTTAGCCAAAGAATTCAAAGACCCTAACTCAGATTTAAAGATGGTTATAGTTGTCGATATGTGGCTTACTGGCTTTGATGTTCCCTGCCTACATACAATGTATTTCTTAAAACCGATGAAAAATCATTCATTAGCACAGGCAATAGCAAGGGTGAATAGAGTATTTAAAGATAAACCAGGAGGGCTTATTGTAGATTATATAGGAATTGCCGATGATTTATCTAAATCTCTTTCTAAATATTCAAGTGAGGCGAGAAAGGATTTAATGACTGACATTAAAGTAGTTATTGAAGAGATGAAACGTAGATATAAAAAGGTAGCATCATACTTTAAAAATATTAATTACAAAGATTGGAAAAGGTTATCTTCAGAGGATTTATCCCTACTTACAGTGAAAGCTTATCAAAGGGTAGCAAAAGATGACAAAACTAAAAAAGAATTTGTTAGGAATGTTATAGCATTAAAAAAGCTTTATTTGCTTGCTCGACCTCATCCTGAAACAGTAGCCATTAGAGATGATTTAGAATTCTTTGAAATGATAAAAAAGATGATTGTTAAGTATTCTACTAAAAAAATCCGTGAGGTATCTCAAGACCTTGAAAATGACATACAAAGTTTAATATCTAAAAGTATTAGTGCTAAAGATCCGATGGATGTCTTTGAAATGCTAAAAAAAGAAAAACCTGAACTTTCCGTTTTATCTGATGAATTTTTATCTGAGATTGCTAAAATAGAATACAAGGACTATGTAAGAGATGTTCTTATCAAAATTTTAAGTGATGATATAAGAGTTCGTATGGCAAAGAATCCAATAAGATTCAAAAAGTTCTCAGAAAGATTAAATGAAGTTATAGAGAAATACCGTATAAAGGTAATAACCACTGCCGAAATGATTGAAGAACTTATTAATTTAGCCAAAGAAATTAGAAAAGCTACAGAAGAAGGTAAAAAATTAGGTCTAATTGAAGAGGAGTTGGCATTTTATGATCTTTTACTCTCATATCCAAATATCCCACTAACGGATAAAAAAAGAGTGGAAAAAATTGCAAAAGAAATTGCAAAAATGATGTCTGGTTATATTAAGACACGTGATTGGAAAAAGAAGAAAAACCTCCAATATAAAATAAGAGCCAAACTTAAAATCATTCTAATGAAGGAAGGGATAAAAGATTATTCATTTATAAATAAGATTTCAGAGGATTTATTTGAATATGCAAAAAATATGAGTAATGTAGAATAGCATAATTACATATACAAATTAATACTGTAAATATTTTGGCGAAATTAATAAAAATAATATCAAATATGAGTAAACATTAAAAAACTACCATAAAAAAAGACGGTGAGATTATGGGAATGACTATTGCAGAGAAGATATTAGCAAAAGCATCCGGAAAAAAAGAAGTTAGCCCAGGAGATATAGTAATGGCAAAGATTGATGTAGCAATGGTTCACGATATTACAGGACCTTTAACAGTCAATACATTAAAGGAATATGGAATAGAGAAGGTTTGGGATCCTGAAAAGATAGTTATATTATTTGACCATCAAGTTCCAGCAGATAGTATAAAAGCAGCTGAAAACCACATATTGATGAGAAAATTCGTTAAAGAACAAGGTATAAAGTATTTCTATGATATTAGAGAAGGAGTTTGCCATCAAGTTTTACCAGAGAAAGGACATGTAGCTCCGGGAGAGATTGTAGTTGGGGCTGATTCGCACACATGCACACATGGAGCTTTTGGAGCATTTGCTACTGGAATCGGCTCAACTGACATGGCACACGTATTTGCTACTGGAGAACTATGGTTTAAAGTTCCAGAAACACTTTACTTCAACATCAGTGGAGAGTTAAAACCATACGTTACATCAAAGGATGTTATTCTAAGTATTATAGGAGAAGTGGGTGTTGATGGAGCTACTTATAAAGCTTGCCAGTTTGGAGGAGAGACAGTTAAAAACATGTCCATTGCTTCAAGAATGACCATGACAAACATGGCTATTGAGATGGGAGGAAAGACAGGAATTATAGAGCCGGATGAAAAAACTATCCAATATGTAAAAGAGGCAATGAAAAAACATGGAACTGAAAGGCCTTTTGAAATAATAAAGGGAGATGAAGATGCAGAATTTGAAGAGGTTTATGAGATTGAAGCAGATAAAATAGAGCCGGTCTTTGCTTGCCCTCACAATGTAGATAACGTTAAACAGGCAAGAGAAGTAGCTGGAAGACCAATAGATCAGGTGTTTATAGGAAGTTGCACAAATGGAAGAGTGGAAGATCTAAGAATGGCTATTGAGGTTATTGAAAAACATGGGGGAATTGCAGATAATATAAGAGTTATTATAACCCCTGCTTCAAGGGAAGAGTATTTAAAAGCATTAAAAGAGGGAATAATTGAAAAGTTTTTAAAGTATGGGTGTGTTGTTACAAATCCTTCATGCTCTGCCTGTATGGGTTCGTTGTATGGTGTTTTAGGACCTGGAGAGGTTTGTGTTTCAACATCAAATAGAAATTTCAGAGGAAGACAGGGTTCATTAGAGGCAGAGATCTATCTTGCCTCACCAATAACTGCTGCCGCTTGTGCTGTTAAAGGAGAACTTGTGGATCCAAGGGATCTATAAGTAATTTAATTGATTCATTATTGATTTTTAAAAATTTTAACGTTAATCTTTTAGAATTGTGGATTTCTTTTAATTTTTTATAGTATTATTGGTTTCTAACGGTGTTTAGATGGATGCTTTAATTATGGCTGGAGGAAAAGGAAGTAGAATGGGTGGTGTGGAGAAACCCTTAGTTAAAATTGGAGATAAATATTTAATAGATCATGTTCTAATTCCTATAATTAATTCCAACATTGAGAAAATATATGTTGCAGTTTCTCCAAACACTCCAAAAACAAGATGCTATGTTAATAAAACATATAAAAAAACATATAAAGAGTGTGTTAAACCAGTAAATATCATAGAAACATCAGGTAAGGGATATATTGAAGATTTAAATGAAGCAATGCAGTATTTTTCACAACCCTTCCTTGTAGTTGTATCTGATATTGTTAACTTAACATCGAAAATTATTAATAGGATTGTTGATTACTTTTATCTTATTAAATCTAAAAACCCAGACATTGAAGCATTAAGCGTGATGATCCCAAAAGAGATATATCCCAACCCCTCCCTCGAATTTGAGGGTTTAGTTCCTGCAGGGATAAATATTGTTTCTCCAAAATATGGAGAACAGAAAGAAGAGATTTTCGTAATTAATGAGTTATTATTTAATGTAAATACAAGAGATGATTTGATATTTGCTGAAAATCTTCTAAATCAGAAAAACAAATAAAGAAAAATAAAAGTTAAAATAGTTTTTGAGGTAATATTATGGAAAGAATGCCCGCTAAATTACTTTTTGAAAGAACAGTAATTGGAAACAAAGGAAGTGTCATGGGAAAAGTTAAGGATATAGTTTTTGATGAGAAAGTAGGAAGATTGGTATCGTTAGAAATAGAACCAAGTGAACATAGCCCCGTGATGAGAGAAGAAGGAAAAAATGTTTTATTACCTTATAAGCTTGTGGTTGCAATAAAAGATGTGGTTGTAATAGATGAGAGCAACTTGAACAGAATAAACATAAGGGTCGCAGATCAGTAAATTTTCCATCTCTTTTAATTAATTTTAATTAATTTTGCTTTAAGCTTTTTATCATAAATTTTATTTAAAATAATTTTTATTAGAGTATATTTAAATAGATAAAAATATATGGAAACACGATAAAAAATTTTAAAAGTTTAAAAGATAGTTAAAAATTAATAAAATTAAAAGAAACAAAGATAAGGTGTTATGATGGAATTTACCAAAATGCATGCCCTTGGAAATGATTATATTGTAATAAATGAATTTGATGGAGAAAAAATCAAAGAAAACGAGAAAAAAAACTTTTCAAAAAAAATTTGTAGAAGGGGGTTTTCCGTAGGAGCGGATGGTGTGATATTTATTCAAAAACCAACATCAGATAATTTTGATGTTAGATTTAGAATATTTAATAGTGATGGCTCTGAAGCGGAGATGTGTGGAAATGGAATTAGATGCTTTTCTAAATACGTTTATGAAAGAGTAATGAAAAAAAACCCGCTAAGAGTAGAAACGAAAGGAGGCCTTAGAATCTCAGAAATGGAGGTTGAGAATGGAGAAGTAAAAAAAATAAAGGTTTATATGGGCGTGCCAAAATTCAAATTAAAGGATATACCTATGATTTTGGAGGGAAAAGATAACGAAGAAGAATTTTTAAATGGGGAGTTAAACTTAAACAATCCAATACTACCAAAAGTTAGATTGAGTGTTGTTAATGTAGGTAATCCTCATGCAGTTATATTTGTCGAAGATAATAACATTGATCTTGATTTTGTTAGAAAGAACTTGGATATTATTGGTAGAGATATAGAAAACCATAAAGCATTTCCTGAAAGGATAAATGTCCATTTTGTAAAGGTTTTAAACCCAAATGAAATAAAAATAATAACATGGGAAAGAGGAGCTGGATACACAACTGCCTGCGGAACCGGAACCACAGCTTCGGTAGTTGTAGCCCATAAACTTGGAAAAACAAGTAATAAAGTTTTAGCACACTTAGACGGAGGACTTTTAGAAATAGAGGTAAAAGATGATGGGGTCTATATGATTGGAGATGCTGTTGCAGTTTATGACGGAAAATTGTTAAATATTGGCTGGTAATATGAAAAAAATGGATGAGTTGGATGTTAATACGCCTATTGAATATATGGGGAAAATAATAACTCCGAATCAAATAAAACTACTGCTTGCTCTTCATAAAACAAAGTCCCAAAACGAAGCTTCTAAACTTTTAAAGATCTCCCCTTCTTCCTTTAACATTCAACTTAAAAGATTAGAAAAGAAGTTGGGAGTTAAAATTTATGACTCATCTCCTAATGGGACTATCTTAACCAGTGCTGGATTGAATATTTTAGAGGAATATTTTACAGTAAGAAAGCGAACAAGTAAAAATTTTTTTACCGTCTCAGGGTTTGTAAGTGGAGAGATCGCAAAAACTATTTTTGAGGATCCTATAATAACATCATTTGACAATGCTTTAAAACTTTTAACCCTTGGATTGGTTGATGTGCTTGGTGTTGATGATAGTTATTGGATATACCGCCTAAATGATGAAAGATTTTTAAAAGCAGATCTTGGAAATTTTAATTTTGATATATTTTTAATTGCCTATGATAACTTTGTAATGGTTAGTAAGGGCTCTTTTGATTATAAAAATCTAATTGGAGTTAGATTTAGCTCTCAAAGAATTGTTTATAATATTTTAAGAAGAGAAGGAATTAAATTCAAGATTAAAAAGAGGGTGAAAAATCCATTTATTGCAATTGACCTGGTTGAAGAAGGATATAGTTTGTTTCTTAATGAGAGTTTAATTAAGTATGTAGAAGATAGAGATATTAATATACACTATCCAACCTTTTATGAAAAAACTATCCACGCAATAAACTTTGTATCCTTTAATGGAGACAAATTTAACAAAAAAGATATTGAAAAAATGAAAAAAAAAGTAAAAAAGCTTGGATTTAAAGTTTAAGTCGTTTGATTATCAATTGTTTTTCATTTTAATATATTTTTAGTTCGATATTTAGTTTGATATATTTTTAATATTTAGCATTATTTTAATATTTTTTCGTTTAGTTTTTATTTTTTAAGAGTTAATCCTTATGCTTTGAGACAATTTTAACACCCTCAACAGGTAAGGTTATTGGTATTGGAACAGCAGCATTTTCAAGTTCCAAAGTAACCTCTTCTTTATGTTTATCAACTCTAATAACTTTTGCCCTCTCTCCTTTAAACGGTCCAGCGATGATCTCAACAACATCTCCCTTCTCAATGTTCTCAATGATCTTCTTTGGAGTTAATAGTGGCTCGATCTCTTCAATAGATATTGTTCCCGGAACAATTCCTCTAATTCTTGGCATTCCCTTTATTAATTCTTCAACATCTCCTTTTGTTTCTGCTTCTACCAAAACATAGCCCTTTAATGATTCAGAAGCCAGTATAGAGTGGACATCTAACTGCTCTTTTTCAGCCCTACTTGCCATTAATCCAGCAATGTTTTTTTCCTGCCCAACCATAGTTCTAACTGCAAATATCACAATTTCACCTTCAAAACCGATATTTTCCATTATTCATTATTTTTATTTTTTATTAGTTCTTGCTTTTTATCCTGTTTTATTTTTTATTATAAGTTTATTAATAAATATTATATCAAATTATACCAAAATTTATACTTTGTATTATTGTATTTTGTATTTTTAACTTATAAGGTAAATTTAAATAACAACATTCTGAATAAATTTTATATCCAATAACGACTGATAACTAAAATATCCTCCCTACTTTAAAAGGGAACATATAAAAAAGAACAAAAAATTGTGATGATAGGTATTTTTAATAGGAAGTATATATAACTTACTTCATTTTAAAATTTTTATATCTCTTTTTATATACTTTACGGATTACTCACAATTTTAAGAGGTTGGAGTATGAAAACAATTAAAGAAATAAACGAAAAGATAAAAAAAGGAGATGCAGTCGTTATAACCGCGGAGGAGATGATAAAAATAGTAGAAGAGGAAGGTGCTAAAAAAGCCGCTGATTATGTAGATGTTGTCACTACTGGAACTTTTGGGGCTATGTGTTCTTCTGGTGTGTTTATAAATTTTGGACACTCCGATCCACCTATAAAAATGTTAAAAATTTATTTAAACAATGTTGAGGCGTATGGAGGTTTAGCCGCTGTTGACGCTTATATCGGAGCTGCACAACCTAACGAAGATCCGGATGTTGATATTGATTATGGTGGAGCCCATGTTATAGAGGATTTAGTCCGAGGAAAGGAGATTGAACTCTATGCTGAGGGATATACAACTGACTGTTATCCACGAAAGGATGTAAATGTTAAGATAACATTAGATGATGTTAACCAGGCAATTATGGTAAATCCAAGAAACTGCTATCAAACGTATCCGGCAGCTACTAACGGTAGAGAAGAGAAAATATACACTTACATGGGAGTTCTACTGCCAGAGTATAATAATGTTCACTATTCAGGGGCAGGGCAGTTAAATCCACTTCAAAACGATTATAATCCCATAATAAACAACTACAACACCATAGGAATTGGGACTAAAATATTTTTGGGAGGAGGAGAGGGGTATATAATAGGAGAGGGAACACAACACAACCCACCATTTGGAACACTGATGGTTAAGGGAGATCTAAAAAAGATGAACAGTAAGTTTATAAGAGCTGCCACAATGCCAAGATATGGAAGCACACTTTATGTTGGTTTAGGAGTTCCAATTCCTGTTTTAAATGAAAAAATAGCTGAAAGATGTGCTATTAAAGATGAAGATATAGAAGTTCCGATATATGATTATGGGGTGCCAAGAAGAGATAAGCCAATGATAGCAAAAACAAACTATGCTGTTCTAAGAAGTGGAAAGATTGATCTAAAAGTTGAAATTGATGGAAAAATTGTTGAAAAAACAGTAAAAACGGGTTCTGTTTCAAGTTATAAAATGGCAAGAGAGGTTGCTGAGGAATTAAAGAAATGGATTTTAGAAGGGAAATTCCTACTATCTGAGAGGGTTGGAACACTTGGAAAACCAGAGAACAAACCAATGAAGTCCCCAATAACACTGGTTAAAGATATTTTAAGCAAGCCACCGATAACTGCTCCATGTAATATTTCGATCATGGAAGCGGCAAAGATACTTATTGAATATAACATAAATCATCTTCCGATTGTTGACGATCTTGGAAGGTTAGTTGGGATTATAACATCTTGGGACATTGCCAAAGCCCTCGCTCAAAATAAAAAAACGATTGAAGAGATCATGACAAAAAATGTGATAACTGCTCATGAGGATGAGCCAGCCGATCACGTGGCAAGAAAGATGAGTATTAATAACATTTCTGGGGTTCCTGTGGTTGATGATCATAAGAGGGTTGTGGGTGTAGTTACTTCTGAGGATATATCACGATTATTCGGAGGGAAAAAATGAGGAAAAAAGTTTATTATTGGACTGATTCAGAGCATATAAATAAGCCAGTGATTTCAGACACGATATTAAATACGGGGGTTAAGATAAACATATTAAAGGCAAAGGTCGAACCGCAGGAGGCATTTTTAATTTTAGAACTTTTTGGAGATGAAGAAACAATAAAAAAAGCATTGGACTATTTATCAAAGTTTGGAGAAGTTGAGGAGATAACCAAGGTTATAAAGAGGGATATGGAGAAGTGTGTTCACTGCGGATGTTGTATAACTCAATGTCCTATCAATGTTATTTATATGGATGATGATTACAACGTTATTTTTAAAGAAGAGGAGTGTGTGGGTTGTAAAAATTGTTTAAAGGCATGTCCCTTTAAGGCCATTGAGATCTTTGAGTAAGTGGGCATTTTTGGTCTGTTCATATTTTTTTACTTTCTACTATATTTTTACTTTTTATTTTTACTTTTATTTTTTTGGAAATCTTCTGTAGAGACAGTTTGGGTAGTTCGTGCATCCTAAAAATTCTCCCTTTTTTGTCCTAACAATCCTTAATTTAGATCCGCACCAAGGGCATGTGTTATCATCTATTTTTGACATTATATCTAAAATTGCAGGGTTTTTATTACATAATCTCTCTTTATTGTATATTATTTTGTTATTAACAGAGTCCACATAGACGATAAAGTTTTTAAAGAGATGAGAGTTTTCTAAATCAATAATTATTTTACCATTACTTATTTTTATTCCAGAAGTTATTTGCATGTTTGTCTTTATTGGGAGAAGATAATACCCCTGCCCCGAATACTCTAAAAGCCCCATATTATACTTTATTCTACCAATTAGCCAGTTATAGTCCCTATTTGCGACAAATCTAATAGTTTCGTCAATATTATCAAACATATTCTTTTCCTTTATGTTATCTAAAACTTCTCTTATAAACTCATCTTCCTCATATCCTTTTGTTAACATATTAACTGCCTTTCCAATAAATTCTTTTTTATCAAGCTTTATTAATAATAAAAGTCCATTAAAGGCGTTTGCTACAACATATTTCTCTTTTTCTATTATATCTCTTCTGTCAAATATAAAGTATGTTCTTGCAAAAACTTGTTTCTGTCCTTTTGGAGAAACTATCTTTTTTATTTCAAATTTTTTTTCGTATGAATTTGTTATCCCATAATAAAAAACAGGCATCTTTGCATTTTCAAGTCCAATTATTGAAATAAATCCTTCTGGAACTTTCCAATTTTGATCATAATTTTTAGAATCAAGTTTGCTGACATTAAAATGTAAATCTTTTGACAATACTTCAAATAACTCATTTAACACGCTCATGGTATCCCTCCTCATCTAAAACTAAATGTTTGGTCTTGGCAATTTTTCATCTCTTGTTTCTACAACAACCAACATCGGCTTATCCTTTTTAACATATTCCCGAATAGTTTGCGGGATTTCGTCCACATTTTCGATGTAGCAGTTATCTATGTCAAACGCATCTGCCAACCTATTTATATTTGGATTCTTTATCTTACAAAATTCTGCTAAACTGTTATTTTTCATCACAATCATGAGAATTTTTAAATTGTGTTCAGAGATAACTTGTAATTCTTCAACGTTCATTAAAAAGCCACCATCTCCACTAATAGAAACAACCTCTCTATCAATTCCAAAGTCGATGGTTCCAAATTTTGCTCCAATCGATACAGGAACAGAAAATCCCATGGTTCCAAAAGAATGGGAAGCGATTATATTCCTTGGAACTACACAGGTTTTTAGTAGGCAGGTAAATACAGTATGTTTTCCAGCATCTGTAATTATTATAGAATTTTCTGGAATATTTTCAATAATTTCATTTATTTTCGTGGAATAATCCCCTTGTGGAGATATTCTTTTCCATTTTTCAGTTTCCCATGGTTCTCCAAGACCAAACGTTTCAAAAAACTCTTTTATTTCATCAATGTTTTTAGGTGTTAGATGTATGTTCTCTGTTTTACTTAAAAGTTTTTTCCTAATACTCTCAGGATAGGTATTGAATGATAGTGATGAGGAAACATTTATTATTCTATCTGCCTCTAACAGGGGTTTTATCACCCCTCTTCTACCAATCAATCCCACACAATTTTCTTCTTTTTCGTTTATAATTCCTCTCGCTGGAAACGTTGTTGCTATTGGGATATCTAACTTTTTAAGAACTGATGAGATCTTTTCCATTTCTTTATAACTTAATGTTCCATATATCCCCTGACCAATCAAAATTAATGTTTTTTTAAATTTCTCATTTTCATTAATTAAAGTTTTCCAATTAAATGTTTTATCAACTATGTCATTACCTTTATTGTCATTGTCTTTACTATTATCTTTATTGTTATCTTTCATCTCATTTAAATTTATCTCTTCTTCTATTGTAAACTCTCCATAAACATCCTTTGGGATATTAAGATGAACGGGTTTTTTATTTTGAAAACTTAAAGAAAATGCCTCTTCAAAATATTTTAAATTCGGCTCTTTAACAAAATATCCCTTATAAAAGTTTAAAAAACTCATATCTATTTCTTGAAAGTAATTTTTGCCAATCTTATCTCTGGAACATCGTCCAGTAATTGCTATAACAGCAGAACTATCTTTGTAGGATGTTGCGATAGGTGTTGTCAAATTCGTAGCTCCGGGACCTGCTGTAACTAAACAAACGCCCACGTGGTTGGTTATTCTTGCATAACCATCTGCCATAAAGCCAGCTCCTCTTTCATCTCTAACCATAATATTTTTTATACTGCTACCTTCTATTTCATTATACAGTGGAAGAATCTGCTCCCCGGGATAGGAAAATATTCTCTTAACATTTTTTTCTAAGAAGTCCACAATTGATTCTAAAAACTTCGTTATAACGATCACCTTAAAACCTGCTCCTGTTATTATGGATGATTTTACTATTGGCGATATAACATACACAACACAACTCTTAATTATAAGCATAATAGGCAATCATTTACGTGTTTACACATTTTTGGGTGAGATCGTGGATAAAAGAATATTAGTTAGATTATGTGTTTATCCTATTGCATACTTACTTTGGGGCGGTTTGATGTGGTATTCGCAAGTCGTTCATCCTTTTGACCTAACTAATTTTTTGTTTTATATTCCTCTTTGTAATAAAGGGTTTTATACAACTTTGCAGACCCTTCCTTATCCAGTAATCGAATTTTTTAGAATTATATACCTCTATGGTTTCTCTTTAATAATTGTTGGAGGAATTGGTTATTATCTTTTTATAAAGAGGGACTTTTTAAAGAGTGATATGATTTTGGTAGATCTGGCTTTGGGTTGGTTATTTGCGGGAATTATATATACTTTTGTTGTTGTTAAGTCCCCTTTTCAAGTCGGTGTTGCAAAGGATCTTGTTGATTACCACTACTTTTGGATATTTACAAAACCAACTTATGAGATTCCCTCTCTTCATACCGCATACTCGCTTTTATTGGCATTGCATTTTAAAGATGAAAAACCTTTGAATTATGTTTTTTTTGCCATGGCAGTGTTGATTCCAATAGCCACGTTGATCATGGGTATGCATTGGATCGTTGATGTGATAACAGGAGTTATATACGGCTATCTAATATATAAGTTTCCCAAGACATTACATAAAAAAATAAGCGAAGCATTGGATTTTTTAGCAGGACATATAAAACCTTGCGTTTTTTGTGGAAAATGCAAAGAAAAATAGTTGTGCGAAATTATAGAAATATTTGCACATCCATAAGTATTTATACCCCTTTTAACAAGGATATTAGTGAGCGAAATGCGATGAAATAAAATACTACTTTGAAATTTTGGTGAATTAAATGTTTAATAATAAAGGAAGAAGAAATGTAAGAGATAATGAAATACAAAGAAATGTTCCAGTTAAAGAAGGAGAAACCTATACTGTTACTATTGAAGATATGGGTAGAGGCGGAGATGGAATAGCAAGAGTTGAGGGCTTTGTCGTCTTCGTCCCTGAAACACAGAAAGGAGAAACAGTAAATGTTAAAATAACTGCTGTAAAAAGTAAGTTTGCATTTGCAGAAAAAATTTAAAATCTCTTTTAAAGGTTTAGCTAAACCTTCTAATACTTTTTTTCACTTTAATAAACAATTTAAAGATTAAATTAAAGATTAAAGAAGTTGATTATTCAATATTTAATAGGGCTTATTTTCCTAACTCATCTAATAGAGCGTTGATAATTGACATTAATATTTCTTCTTTAATTGCCCTTGATTTGATTTTTTCAGCAACTTTTAACGCTTCTCTATATTTCTTCACTTCTACCAATTTTAAAGCTATCTTTTCTAAATCTGTCTCTGTCTTGATCTTTTCAGCTAAATTAACTGCTTTATCTATTTCTCCATTTTCAATGTATGCAATAGCAATCTTTCTTAACACTTCATCCCTCAATCCGGGACTTGAAATCTTTTCAGCAATCTTAACTGCCTCTTTATAGTAGCCCCTTTCTATTAAAGTTAAAGCAATTATCTCCAATTTAGCATCTTCTTTTATCTCTTCAACTTTTTTTAACACTTCTTCAATCTTTCCTTCTTCAATTAATTTTATTATATCACTAACCATCTTCCCCCTCCTTGTTGTTCACTTATTTTAAAAATTTTTTCATATTTTATCTACATGTCTAATTTTAATCAATCTTATATATATAATTTTTTAAGTTGGTGTTTATTGTGGCTATATATTACACAACCGAGTAAAAACCAAAACAAAAAACAAACAACAAGATAAAAAATTAAACCAAAAAAGATAAATTTAACACGAATAAACCTAAAAAAATCAAATTATAAAAACTTATAAAACCCTCCAGTATATCCAAGAGACCTCAAAAACTCAACGTCATCTTTATTTAACTCGCATCTCCTCGTTGGAGGAACTTCCTTTCCAGATCTTGCATATATAACTCCCCCTTTCTTTTTAGCCCCAAGATATTTTCCTGCATTACCATCAACAACTATTATCCCATCTCTCATTTCAAAGCCGGTGAAATCATTAGTATTTCCGTTAATTATAACAAGCCCTCCATTTAAAACCGCTCCAGTATTTTTCCCAGCATTTCCATTAACTATAACTTTCCCATTCTTCATTAAAATTCCAGTAGATAGATCAACATCTCCATTAACTACAATTGTTTTATCTTCATTCAATCTTGCTCCAACAGTGTCTCTTTTTATTTTATCATTAATCTCCAAAATTCCTCCCTTTTCATCAAATTTATTCGGTTTTAAAAGTTTTTCTTCTTTATACCTCTCTTCGACAAACTCAGTTATAGATACGAATTTCCTATAGCCCTTTATATCGCTCTCAACCTCTATAACATTCCCCATTGGTTCTTTTATTCTGTTTTTTTCGTTAATATAGATGGTTCCAGATAACATACTTATTCCAAATCTTGTATCAACATCCCCATCCACTATAACAGTTCCTACTTTTATTCTACCACCACTTCCTCCAAAATATTTTAAATCAACGCCCATAGAAGAACAGAATCTCTTTCCTACATTTCCTTTAATATAAACTATCCCTCCATTCTTTAAATGTTCTACAAGGGATTTAAAAGTAATATTTCCTTTTATCTCTGTTTCTGGATTAAAATCACTCTGCCATATAAAATTATATGTGAAATCGCATATACAGTCAACTGGATTTTCTATTTCCAATATAATTACATTATTTCTATTTCTATTCAAAAATTCGTCTAATTTTTCCTTTTTTTCATTCCCTCTGTTTTTAAATAGTTTGAGACGGAACATCGTAATCCCTTTTTTGTATTTTAATTACACATATAAAGTTTATTGTGTTGTTTATTTATTTAAATTTTCATCAGAGTAAGTTAAACTATTTATATCAGAATCGAGTATTATTCTTCATAAAATATGAATTAGAGAAAGTTAGTTTTTAGTCCCGTCTCTTCAATCTTAATTAAGAGTAAAGCAGTTATTTTAAAAGTTCTGAGTGATGAGTATGTTAAGAGGAAAAGAAGCAACGTTAGCAGGAATTATAAGGGTTATAATTGAAGAAGAGCCAGAGACACAAGATGAGATTGCTGAAAAACTTGGAATAAGTAGGAGGTATGTTGCTAAGCTATTGAAACCGCTTATAGATAAAGGTGTTGTTAAACATCCCTATGTTGTAGATATGAATAAACTTCACACCATCAACTTAGAATTTGACGAAAACATGCTAATGAAAGAGATAAAAACAACTTTTGAACGAATGAAATCTACTTTGTTAACTAATTTGGATTTAGTTCACAGGGCATTAAAAAATAACGATGAAAAATTAGCTGAAGATATTATAATAAAGGATTATGCATTAAATAAAATGGAAGAAGAGATTAGATTACTTTTAGGAATGGATGCTTTAAAATACCTTCCTGGAGCGTATGCCAATGCGTTTGCAACCATTGCTTCCAACCTTGAAAGATTAGGGGATTATGTTGCAAATATTGCTGAAGAGGTTGTTCATGGGTTAAAATTAGATAAAAACATAGAAAAAGATGTTGAGGAGATATTCTCTCTACTAAAAGAGATGTTAATAGAAGCGATAGATGTTGTAAATAGTAAAAGAAAGGAAACCAAAATTTACGATCTTGAAGAAAAACTTCACGAAAAACTCGAATCTTTACTTAACAAAGTTTTAGAAAGTAAAAGAGAAGAGTTAAACTTCTATGTGCAGTTTGGGATGTTTTTAAAGGACATTGAGAGATTTGGAGATAGATGTGTAAATATTGTAGATATTGCTTTGGAATTATATCACAACATCCCAAGAAGTCCAATACCCGAAAGATTAAAGAGAGGAACCTTATAATTGTAATGATTAATAAATTATCAATAATTAATAAATTAATAATCAGTTGTCAATTATGGAGGTAAAATAATGCGAGAATTTATATTCAAAGCAAACAAAACTATAACCTCACCAGACATAAATTTAAAGGACTTACCAGGAAGTTGTGGAAGGTTGGATCTACTGTGTAGATGCGTAAGTGATGCATTCTTTTTATCCCACGATATAAGGAGAGATGTAATATTTTACGCGATTTTATGCGGTCAACCAAATCCTCCCATTTGCATAAAGTTTGTAGGAAGTGAATTGAAAAAGGTCTCTCCAGATGAGAGAAGTATCGCAATTTTTATAAAAAAGGCACTAAAAAAATTTGAAGAGATAGATGAAGAACAGAGGAAATATTGGACTCAATCAACTCCGGGAATATACGTGAAAAGGGCTGATTTTAGAGATATTGTATTAGAGAAGTTAGAGGAAGGAAAAGAAGTGTTTTACTTACATAAAGATGGTTCAAATGCTGAAAATTTTAATTTTACAAATCCAGTGTTTATTTTAGGAGATCATATTGGTCTTAGTAGAGAGGATGAAGATCTGCTTAACAAACTAAATATTAAAAAAATATCCATATCTCCAATAGAACTGCATGCAAATCACTGTATAACGATAATACACAATATTCTTGATAAAAAATCTCAGTAGATCAGCAAAAAGTATTTTTTGGGAGAGTTATGGATTGGGACTTAGAAATCGAGAAAGAAATAGATAATAAACTAAAAAAAATAAGGTTAGAACATTCTTTAAAAGTGCTGGAATCGATAAATATCGACAAACATTTAAAGATGGCTTTAAAAGAAATGCTACATAAAAGATTAAATGAAGATCCACAATTTTTTAATGTTTCTATTGAAGAAAAACCAAGGGCTGTGATTGCGTTTAGTGGTGGAGTTGATAGCACAACCTCAGCAGTTATAGCAAAGAACATATTTGATATTGAAGCAGTTTCATGTTATTCCAAATATATAATGACAGAAAAACTTAAACATGATATTGATGCCTTATCAAAAAAAATTAATTTAAAGATAAGGTTTTTGGATATTGATTTAGAGGATGTTTATGATGGCGTTATTAACTGCAAATTTCATCCCTGTGGAAGATGTCATAAGATAATAGAAAGAGCAGTTTTAGATTATGCAATATCCTCTGACGTAGAGTATATAATTTTTGGAGATCTATTGGCTTTTGGTTGTCAATCAATATATTGGGATGGAAATGTTTTTAGGTTTAATTTGCCCTCTTTTTTTGCACTAACTAAGGATGAAGAGAGAGAATTGTTAAATAGTAAGGGAATATTGTTGGATAGAGATTACGGATGTCCTCTTTTAGAGATCTATCATCAAAGATGCGGAGGGGTAAAGTTTACAATACAGAGAATTCTAAGGGAAGTTAGAGGTAGAGTTATTAGCAGGGAAGAAGGATTTAAAAACATAATTGAGGTTTTATCGCATAAAAAATAGATCTTTTAATCTTTTAACCTTTTTAGTTTTTCTTTTATTCAGTTTATTTTTACTTCTTTACTTGCTTCTACCATATTTTTTAATTTTCCAAATGCCACATCTATTGGAAGTAATCTCATTCCACAATCAGGATCAATATATACACTTTCCCCCAAACTTTTATTCAAATGAGGATTGTTTTTTAAAATCTCTAAGCCCTCCTCGATTAGGCCTTTAATTTCATCAACACTCTCAACCTTCTTAATCTTAGTATTTACGCAACCAAACCCGACCTTTTTTTCAATCTTCTCTAAAATATCTAAATTTTTTTTGTTAGATGCGAATTCGTGATCTAAAATACTAACAGGAAATTTATTTAATTCTTCAATTATGTTGTAAACGTTTCCACAAACGTGCATTGCAAATTCAACATCTATTCCTTCAACGATCATCTCCACAGCCCTCCTCGCAATTTCAAAATCATACAATCCAGTCGATAAGATCGGCTCATCGATCTGTATTATTGGAACATGGCCTTTTAATGATTCTACTTCTTTTCTGAGGGCTTTGGCAATATCATAAACCAAGTTTTCGTCTCTATTGTCTGAATAAAAGTTTTCTACCCTTACAGAGCTGGCTATTGTGCAAGGCCCTGTTATTATACCTTTAACCTCCACTTTTGGATTCTGACTTTTTGCTATCTTTTTTGCATAGAGAATGTCTCTTAATGTTATTGGTTTTACAAACTCAACTTTTCCAATTACCTTTTTTCCATCAAAACCATACATTCCTTTTGTAAATATCTCTACCATATCTCCTCTAACCTGCCCATCGCTAATAACATCTATACCTGCTTTTATCTGATCTAAAACAGCCCTCTCAATTGCATAGTGATATTCATCATAAAGACCAAAAATTGACTTTATCTTGTCAATAAATGATTTCTCTTTTTTTAATACAACAGGATAACTTCCAACTACCGTGGTCTTCACATTTTCACCTTTTAATTAATAATTAATAATTAAACAATTTTAATAATTTCTAATTTTTGAATTAATAATATAATTAAAAATATCCTCGACATTTTAACTTTTTAGTTTTTTAGTTTTAACTGTTTACTTTATTATTTATTATTTAAATAAAAGATTATAAAAAACTATATGTGAAAAAATATAAAATTTTGAGTTAACTACAAGACAAAAAATAAAAAATTAAATAATTATAAATCAATAACAACATTATAAACCGAAATAATAAACGCTATTCAATAGAAATATTTAATAAAAATCTAAAATTTTTCCAATTTACAAAAAAGAGGGAGATCGATGCAATTCCATAAAATAAAAGTTCTTGATGCATCTGCAATAATTCACGGCTATAATCCAAGTGTTGAAGAGGGGGATCACTACACCACGCCGGAAGTGTTGGAGGAAGTTGAATCCAAAAAGATCTTAGTGGATCAAGCACTATCCTTTGGCAAGCTTAAAATTTCAACTCCAGATCCAAAATACATACAAAAAGTAAAGGATATTGTTAACAAGACGGGAGACAATCTCTCTAACCAAGATATTGGAATTTTAGCATTGGCTTTACAGTTGAACGCTCCCCTGTATACTGACGATTATGGTATTCAAAATGTTGCTAAAAAATTGGGAATAAAAGTTATAGGAATATCTTTTAAACCAACAAACAAAAATTTTTTATGGAGAAAAGTATGTGTTGGATGTAAAAAGATCTATCCTGCAAATTACGAGGATGATGTATGCGAGATCTGCGGTAGTCCTTTAAAAAGAAAAATGGTAAAATTAAGATTGTCTAAGAAAAAATCTTCAAAAAAGTTTTAGATGTGAAGAAGATATGAAAAAATTAATAGCAAAAAATAAGGAGGAGTTAATTGAAAAAATTAAAAATTGCGGATTTGAAGATGAGATCTATATAAATTTAGAATTAGATAGAGATATTGCAATCGCGTTATTAGAGCACTGTGAGCCGAAAAAGATATTTATCCCCAAATCCAAATATGCAAGAAGCTCAAAAAAAGTTATAAAAGCGTTAAAAGGAGTAGATGTTGAAGTAATTCCAATAAAGGCAAAGACAGGAAGGCCTACTAATATAGACAAAATAATTAAAAAATATTTAGACAAAAAACCAAAAGAGATCTCTGAGATCACAGGAATAAATATTAAAACCGTAGAGTATCACTACTACAAATTACGAAAAATGAAAGAAAAAAAGGAAAAAAAAGATAATCATTAATCTTCTTTCAATATCTTTTTTAAGACATCTATATCGCATTCAATCTTTATCGGCTCTTCACTTGCTCTTATTGCAGCATCAGGGTCTTTCAACCCATGCCCAGTGGTTATACATACGATCCTTTCATCTCTATCAACAATTCCCTCATCTAATAACTTCTTAAGGCCTGCTATTGATGAGGCAGAGGCCGGTTCAACAAAAATTCCCTCTTTCCTTGCTAATAATTTTTGTGCTTCTACGATCTCCTCATCGCTAACTGCCTCAGCATAGCCGCCAGATGAGTATATTGCCTCCAACGCCTTTGGAGCATTAACAGGATTTCCAATTCTTATAGCTGTTGCAATCGTCTCGGGGTTTTTGTAAGGTGTTATGTCTTTCGCTTTTCTCTTAAATGCTTCAACAATCGGCTTAGCACCCTCTGCCTGAATTCCTGTCATTTTTGGCAACTCATCAATAATCCCTGTTGCTTCAAACTCCCTAAATCCTTTCCATATTGCACTTATGTTTCCTGCATTTCCTACTGGAACGATAACTCTATCTGGAACTTGCCAATTTAGTTGATCGCAGATCTCAAAGCCGATAGTTTTCTGACCTTCCAACCTAAATGGATTTATTGAATTTAATAAATAAATTAATTTTTCTCTTGCTAACTGCTTAACCATCTCCAACGCATCGTCAAAGTTTCCATTAATCTGTATAACCTTAGCCCCGTAAAACATTGCCTGAGCTAATTTTCCCAAGGCAACTTTTCCCTCTGGCAGTAAAACAATACATTTCTTTCCACTTCTTGCTGAGTAAGCTGCTAATGAAGCAGATGTGTTTCCTGTTGACGCACAGCCAACTACTTCAACTCCTAACTCGTTTGCCCTTGTAACACCAACAGTCATACCCCTATCTTTAAAGCTCCCTGTTGGATTTGCTCCTTCGTTTTTTACATAGAGTTCTTTAACTCCAAGCTCTTTCTCTAAGTTTTTGCATCTATATAGGGGGGTTCCTCCTTCAAATAGTGTAACTATTTTTCTTTCATCTTTTACTGGAAGATACTCTAAATATCTCCAAACACCAATCTGTCTTTTTCTCAATGTTTCTTTTGAAATTTTGTTTTTTATCTCTTCATAATCATAAACTATTTCTAACAACCCGCCACACTCGCAGGTGTAGATTATTTCATCAACATCGTAAGTTTTTCCACATTTTATACATTTTTGTAGCATCTTTTCACCTTTAAGTCAAAATTTATTCATCATATCTACGTGTTGTTATATAAAATCTTTATGTATCAGTTTAAACTTTTTATTTAAATACGTGATTTTTAAATTTTTGATTGAATAATAACAAAAACAAACAAATAAAAATAAATAGTAAAATAGCAATGTTTAATTATGTGGATGTTTACACTCCCTATTTAAAATTTTTAAATCCAGTTAACTTGATAAACCCATAAGGGCAGATACATTATTGGAAAATTTTTAATTTACTGAATATGGCAATGTGTGTTTAGAGGAGGGGTGAGGTATGATTTACATCCACAAAAAAATAGAAAATCCAGTAAAAGATGGTATAGAAATTGGAGAAGAAATCAAAAACAAAGTGGGGAACCCTTCTTTGATAATCTGTATAACTTCAATATTGGATGAGAAAAAATTAAAAGATGTATTTAGCGGGCTTAAAAGACAAATATCCTTAGATAACCTTATAGGATGCTCTGCAGGAGGAACATTTAATGGAAAGAATTACATAAAAGAAGATGGAATCTTAATGTTAGTTTTTGACGAACACTATAAAAGTGCAGTTTCGTGTGAAAAAATTGGTAAAGATCCAGAATATACTGGAAAACAGATCTCAGAAAAGATAAGATCATTTATTAGAAACAAATATGCAAAATTAGAAATCGACGATAATTTTTTAGGTTTTGTATTTTTTGATTGGGACGGAAATAGCGAACAGGAGATCCTTGATGTATTGGGAAGAGAGTTAACTATTCCAATAATAGGCGGAACTGCATCTGATGATGGATCGTTTACAAAATTTTTTCAAATATTTAAGGGGGAGGTGGTTAAAAACTGCTGTGTTTTTGGAGTAGTAGGGGGTAGATTAAAGTATGAATTAATATATGGCCATGGATATGAGCCGACGAATATTTACGCCAGAGTTACAAAAGCGGAGGGAAAAGTGGTCTATGAGTTAGATGGAAAACCTGCATATGTTAGGTATTTAGAAATGATCTCAGAGTATTCAAAACTCCCAGTAGAGAAGATTAAAAAATATTTTTATAGAGGACTTAAACATGTTGGGTTCTATTTTATTCATCCACTTGGATTGATGGAAGTAAATGGAAATTATATAACGGCATATCTTGAGGGAGTAAAAGAAAATGCACTTGTATTTAGGAGGAAAATATTGGAAGGGAGTTTTTTGGTATTGATGAAAACCAGCATTTGCCGTCAGATTGCTTCAATATTTGAAGAGATCAAAAAATCAAACGAATTCAACGATCCTTTAATATTTATAAACGAATGTTATGCAAGAGAAATGTTGAAAAATAAAAAGTTTTTGGGATTAGAAAATGATATTCCAAATTATCTAATTAACTTCTATACAGATAACTCAAATTTTGAAGAGTATATCGTCGAAGAAAATCTTGTAGGTTGGTTATCCTACGGAGAGACAATTGCCAAAGACCTCATAAGGTTTCATAACAACTTGTCATTCACTGGTGTTATATTTGAAAAATCCCAAATTGGTTCGATAAATTGGAAAGAAGAATTAAAAAATTTTGATTTTGATGACGATGAAATTGAGGTTATTGTAAACTTAATACATAAACAACTAACTGCAAAAGAACTTTTACATCTAACAAAACTCTCTCAAACTAAACTTTACCATACCTTAAACAAGTTAGAAAGTGAGGGTGTGATAAAATCCATAGGTGGAAAACCAAAACTGTATTATATAGATAATATAAAAGAAATGTTGGAAAAGACCCACGAAAAGATAGAACATGAAAATACAATTAAAAAGATTAAAAGAAAAAAACTGCTAAGAATTCTTTAAAAACCATAAGGATAATACAAATAAAAGTTAAAGCTAAATAATATTACAAATAAATATTATATCAATTATTGTATCGTAATAATAATATCCATTAAGATGATACTAAATAAAATAATGATACCAATAAAATAGAGAATAAATGAAATTAAAGATAAAATACCCTAACTAAACTAACCAAGTATAAAAAATTAAAAAAATAAACAAAATAACAAAATAATTAAAACGCAAATAATACATAACAATACATAAACAAATCAGATCAACGAACATTTCAGGTGAGAATTATGAAATTTGGATGGGTCAAAGTTTCGGGAGACGATTGGGAAGATAAAAAAGAGATCGTAAAAATGGCATTAGAGTCATCAATTCCTGTTGTTGTTGCAGATCCTGAAGATATAGAAAGGATAAGGGAATTAGGGAATATAAAAGTAGCGTCTCATAGTTTAGACGCAGATATTGTTTTAATAAATAAAAATGATAACATTGACTTCCTTAAAGAGGCAAAAAATGCAGGGAAAGAGACGGCCATATATATCCCAATTGAATCAAAAGAAGATGAAGAATTTGCCTCTGAAGTAGCAAGATTTGGATTTGTTGACAACATAATATTAGAGGGTAGGGACTGGACGATCATCCCATTAGAAAACTTAATTGCTGATTTATTCCACAGAGATGTTAAAATAATAGCAAGTGTTGATTCTGTAGATGAAGCGAAAGTTGCCTACGAAATATTAGAAAAAGGAACTGATGGCGTTCTTTTAACTCCTAAAAACTTGGAAGATGTAAAAGAACTATCAAAATTAATTGAAGAACTAAATAAAGAAAAAATAGCATTAGATGTTGCAACTATAACAAAAGTAGAGCCCGTAGGTAGTGGAGATAGAGTTTGTATAGACACTTGCTCATTAATGAGTATAGGAGAAGGAATGTTAATTGGATCATACTCAAGAGGTTTATTTTTAGTTCATTCTGAAACCTTAGAAAACCCCTACGTAGCAACAAGACCGTTTAGAGTTAACGCAGGTCCTGTTCACGCTTATATACTTTGCCCAGGAAATAAAACAAAATATTTAAGTGAATTAAAAGCAGGAGATAAGGTTTTGGTTGTAGATAAAGAAGGAAATGCTCGAGAAGCAATAATCGGAAGAGTAAAGATTGAAAAAAGACCACTAATACTGATAGAAGCAGATTATAAAGGAGATATTATTAGAACAATCTTACAAAATGCTGAGACAATACGACTGGTTTCTGAAAATGGAGAACCAATATCTGTCGTAGATTTAAAACCAGGAGATAGAGTGTTAATAAAACCAGACGACTATGCGAGGCACTTTGGAATGGCCATCAAAGAAACAATAATTGAAAAATGACTACTATTATAAAAATATCTCTAACTATTTAACTATTTTCACATTTATATTTATTTTAATTTGACTTTTAATTTTTAATAACTTTTGATCCAATTTTTGCAATGGAAAATTTGAGTAAAAAATAGATAATGGGATAAACATGGATATAAAAATCGGCAAGGTTGAAAAGAAATTAAATCAAATAATTGAAGATGAAGGAGCAGTTTACTTAACTTTGTTAGATCCTGAAGAAGAAAATATAGAAGAAATCGCAGAAAATATTAAAGATTATGCAGATGCGGTGATGATCGGAGGTAGTGTAGGAGTTGTTAATTTAGACAACACTGTAAAAAAAGTAAAAAAAATAACTAATTTACCAATAATCTTATTTCCCGGAAATGTAGATGGATTATCAAGATATGCAGATGCAGTGTTTTATATGAGTTTGATGAACTCTTTAAACACATATTGGGCAATCACTGCCCCAACTCTCGGCTCCATAACAATACTAAAATACAACTTAGAACCAATACCAATGGCTTACCTTTGCATAGAGCCAGCGAGAAAAACTGCTGTTGGATATGTTGGAGAAATTAGGGAAATTCCGCAGAATAAGCCAAAAATAACTGCAATGTATTGCCTATCAGCAAAATTTTTCGGAATGAGATGGGCATATTTAGAAGCAGGAAGTGGAGCAGAGTATCCAGTAAATAACGAAACCATATCAATGGCAAAAAAACTTTCAGACATTAATTTAATAGTCGGAGGAGGAATAAGAAAACCAGAAATCGCTTATGAAAAAGTTTTGGCAGGGGCTGATGTCATAGTTACAGGCAACTTATTAGAGGAGGATGTAAAGGCCGTTGAAATGATGTATGACTACATAAAAAAGGCAGGAAGGGAAAAATTAAAAAATTAACATTTTTTAGCAACAAATCCGATATAAGAGGAAAAATTCTTTAAAAAGGTTTTGTAGATAAACCTATCTAATGGCGAACCCGTTATATTTGCCCCAAAAGTGCAGATTATTTTAAAATTTTCCTTTTTTAATATCGCTTCAACCTCATTCTTATCATAAAATCGAGTATTAACTCTTATTTTCTCATCTCCTATATTTTTTACAATAACACCCCTCCGTTTCCTGATAGCTTTTTTAATTTTTTTAAAGTTTCCTCTGATAGCATTTCTTAATATCCACTTTGCATCATAAACATTTGCAACGGTAAATATAAAAACACCGTCATCTTTCAAAACCCTTCTAACCTCTCTAACCGCCCGATTTAAATTACAATGATTTAATGCTCCAAAAAAAGACAAAACTGCATCAAAACTACAATTTTTAAATGGTAAAAACTCTGCATTTCCAACTACAACAAACTTACCTGACTTTTCTCTTGCTATTTTTGACATTTCTAAGGAAATATCTAATCCAACCGCTTTATTCAATATCTTTAAATGCTCTCCTGTTCCACAACCAATATCTAATACAAAATCCTCTATATCTATAAACTCAGAGATTATTCTTCTCTCCACAATCCTCATATACTCATTTCTATATAAATTATCATAAACTCCTGCTAATCTGTCATAATAATCTTTAACACCCATAACTCTCACGGTGATATCTTTGATAACAGTAGCAACTGCGGAATGTTTTACCCATGCTCAAATTGGACTAACACTTCATAAAGCATCAGCAGGATATGATGAGTTTGAATTTAAATATTTATTTGATGAAGATGATTTAAAGCTTATGAAAAATATCAAAGTGATAACAGCAATGTTTGTCCCCTCCATTTTAGGGGCTGAAAAATTACTCAATATAAAATTGCCCAATCCAGATTACACATACAAATATGCAAAAGCTTATTCAGAGAAAAATGACTTAAAAGTAGCTAAACTCATGGCTGAAGGATTAAAAAGAAAATTAAATGTTGATATTGCAATTGGATCCACCGCAGGTATTGGTAGAGGAGCAATATGCATCCTAACAAACAAAAACTGCCATCTATTTACCTCAGATATTTATGCAAACCTTTTAACATTTGAAAATATAAAAGAAAGACAAAAAAGTGGGATAGAAAAAGGTATAAAAAAATTTTTAGAAATATTAAAAAATGAAGTATTTTTAGTTTAGATTTTTGTTTTTTATTTGTTTTTAGTTGGTTTCTAAGGGTTGGTTTGTTTTATTGTTTTTTATATTTGGATGTGTTTGATTATGGAGATTTTTTAGAGTTTTTAGTTATTTGTAGTTGTTTTTAGAAATCCACGGTTGATTAAGTGTGTTTTTTGTTTTTATATTTTATTTATTGTTGTTTTTTAAATAAAAGTTTGAATTGTTTTGTTAAAAGGTTTATAAAGAAGAGGGGTTATCTATGGGTAGAAATCTTATAGTGTAGAAAAATATAAATATCAGTAAAAACGTAATAATGAAATAAGAAAAATTGTCCTATTAAAATCAGCACGGATCGTGATGGAAACCTTCTAAAATAACATAACGTATATTTTATCCTATAATCCCTATTAAAATCAGCACGGATCGTGATGGAAACCTATTAAATTGTAGTTTTAATACTGTTGTATTCACTATTAAAATCAGCACGGATCGTGATGGAAACAAGATCAGCCGAAGAAATAGTTGACGGATGGATGGAATTAAAATCAGCACGGATCGTGATGGAAACCCGTTTTCTTTTTCACGTTTATACCATTTCACATATTTACTAATTAAAATCAGCACGGATCGTGATGGAAACTTTTTTAGTATCTCATCTATATTCATAATATTTCATTAAAATCAGCACGGATCGTGATGGAAACACTGCTAAGTCAGTGTATTTATTTTGTGTCTTATTTATTAAAATCAGCACGGATCGTGATGGAAACATGGTGCAGAAAATTTCTAAAAATAAACCCATCTAACGATTAAAATCAGCACGGATCGTGATGGAAACCTCATATATGTTGCAAATGTTATCTGTCTTTGCTTATATAATTAAAATCAGCACGGATCGTGATGGAAACATTAATATCATCTATTTTACAAAAATAGTGTTATGAGATTAAAATCAGCACGGATCGTGATGGAAACGTAGATGATGTTTATCATATGGTCTTATAGGTAAATTAAAATCAGCACGGATCGTGATGGAAACTGTTGAAGTATGTGGTAAAAAATATAAAGTGATGATTAAATTAAAATCAGCACGGATCGTGATGGAAACTAGATTACTATATTATTGTCATACACTTTAATATTATTAAATTAATTAAAATCAGCACGGATCGTGATGGAAACAAATATATACTTGACAATTATAAGTTTAGTATTAATGAATTAAAATCAGCACGGATCGTGATGGAAACAAAGAAAAACGAGTAAAAATAGGGGGAGCAAGAATTCATTAAAATCAGCACGGATCGTGATGGAAACATGCAATTTACAAATTAGATGAAGAGAAGAACAAAATTAAAATCAGCACGGATCGTGATGGAAACATGCAATTTACAAATTAGATGAAGAGAAGAACAAAATTAAAATCAGCACGGATCGTGATGGAAACATGCAATTTACAAATTAGATGAAGAGAAGAACAAAATTAAAATCAGCACGGATCGTGATGGAAACTCTGTTAAAATTAAATCATGTGATACTTGTTTGTTTATTAAAATCAGCACGGATCGTGATGGAAACCTTTTGCAATAATTTTTCAAATTCGTCGGTAATATTTGAATTAAAATCAGCACGAGTCGTGATAAAAAAAGGATATTAAAAAATCAATTTTTTAGATGTTGATCAACTCTAAAAGAGAGAACTTAACTGGCATTTATATATCAATGCTATAAAACTCCTATGGAATTTAAACTTCTTTTATCAATATTTATACCATGAGTCCAAATAAAGCCAAATACGGATCTTATCGTTAATTACATATTTAAATTTGTAATTCTAATTCCTGTTCCTTTTGATTTGTATTTTATATTCAATCCAATCAATAGGGGGGTTATCGCCTCAACTATTCTCGATTTTTCTAAATTACCGCAATCAATTGCTCTAACTCCATCTATCTGGTTGGCTAAATCAATGACCACTTTTTTTGCTTCTTCGTTATCTCCGCAGATTAAGACATCGCAATCAACAGGATTGTCTAAATCCTCTAAAACAGCATGGCAGATATTTTGAAATGCACTAACTACTTTACTTTCTTTTAATACATTTTGAATCATTTCAGCAACTGAGCCATCTGGAGGAAATAATAACCTTGTTGGCTTATCTCCTATCGCGGTGGCAAGAGGAACACCAATAGAAACCACGATCTTTCCTTTTAGTTCATCTTTTAATTGTTTTATTGTCGATAAAGTGTATTCGTAGGGTAGGGATAGTATAACTACATCTCCTTCCTTTGCTGCATCTTTATTTTCTAAACCTAATATCTCTGCATTTATTCCTCTTTTTTTTAATATTTCTTTTGCTTTTTCTGAGGCCTGCTCTGCCTTTTCTTTTTTTCTTGAACCAATAATTATTTTATGATTTTTTGCCAATCTTAGTGCCAATCCAAATCCTTGATCTCCCGTTCCTCCCAAAATCGCTATCTTCATAATTTCACCGTTCTATATATTCGTTTTGTATATTTTTGACATAATATTTTTGAGGTTATTATTTTTTATTTTTATAGAAGATCGTTTTTAACATCGAGGGTCATGAGATCTTCGCTTACCATAATTTTGAAATCTTCCTTGTTGTTATATTCTTCCACATTTTCAAGATATGTTTTGAAAAATTCTTCTTTGTCGTATCTGGCAGAAATGTGTGTCAATATTAGCACTTTTACATGTGCCAATCTTGCGATATTGACTGCCTCTCCAATTGTGGTATGCATATTCTCTCTTGCAGTGTCTCTACATTGATCGTCAAATGTTGCCTCGTGAATTAACACATCACATTTAATATCCCTTAAAAACTGTCCAAAGTCCTCTAATGGTAGAGTATCTCCACTATATGCTAAACAGAATCCTTTTTTTGGAGGTAGTAAAACATCCTTGGGGTAAACAATTGATCCATTTTCAGTTTTAACTGCCTCTCCTTCTTTTAGTTTTTTAAGATCTGGGCCTACTTTTACACCAAGTTTTAAAGCTTTTTTTACATCTAATCTTGGTTTTTTAATTTCCCTAAATATGTAGGCATATGAAGGAACAGTGTGTTTTGTTGGATAGGTAATTATTTCATAATCATCCTCTTTTAACACAATTGCGGGATTTTTCTCTTTTATTTCATATACTTTTATTGGGTAATTAATATAGTTATATCCGAACTCCAAAGCATTTTTTATAATATCTTTTGTTCCTTCCGGTCCAAAGATTTTAAGTTCTTTTTCTCTACCAAAAAACCCCAAACTTTGTAAAAGGCCAGGAATGCCAAGAATATGATCTCCATGTAGGTGAGTTATAAAGATATGGTTAATTTTCATTGGAGAGATCTCGGTAAAAAGCATCTGCCTTTGAATGTTTTCTCCACAATCAAATAAAAAAACCTCTCCATTAAATTTAAATGCTATGCCAATATGATTTCTATTTTTGGATGGAACCGCAGCTCCTGTTCCCAAAAATGTGATCTTCATACTTATCATCTTAGCATTTATTATTTATTTTGCAGTACTGTCCGTTATCTATGTTATTGTTATTGTTTATATTGTTATAATTTTTATCTTGCCTTTACTTTTTTCTATTTTCTTGATTATCCATATTCATCGTTTTCTAAATATTCTTTAACAACATCTTCAAAGTTTAACTCCTCAACCCACTTCTTCATGTTGTTGCACCATTCTTCCATCGTCTTTTTTATGATCTTTTTCGTTTCTTCGAATGGAATTGCCTCGTAAACATAATAATAACCGCCATCCTTTATATTTACTTGCTTTCTTCTAACTAACCCTGCATTCATCAAATTCTGCACTGCCCTTTGAACTGTGCTTCTATCTCGACGTATCCGTTCTGCAATATCATTTATTTTTGAAGGGCCATGTTTTAAAATATCAAAATATACTTTAACATCAGAGACCTTTATTCCAAAAACACAAGCCATTAAACTATCAAATGTCCATGTAGAACATGGGGTCTTTAATAGGAGTTTGCTCATAATATCACCTTCACGGTTGTGGCATCTTCGTTAACTAACTATAAATATCTTTGCAGTATTTAAAACTTGCTAATGTTTTTTGCAGAAACTAATCAAAATTCGCAATTTTTTATTTCTTTAATTTTTTAAGTATTTTTACTCATGCCATATTGTTGTGAGGATTATTGAGATTATAATATAAGAAATCGATTAAAAGAGATTGAAATGTAAAACTATGAGATACAAAATTAAAAAACATCAATGTAGAATTGATGAGGTGTTAGCATGAATTACATTATTTCAGAAATAGCAGAAAAAATTTTAAATGCTAAATCTAATGAGATCTTCATAAATTTAGATTTAAACAGGACAGATAAGAAAGAAAAAGTTATTGTTGATTTTGAAAGAAGAATCGCTAAGTTTCCAGAGGGAGAAGTTGAATTTAATATTTTACAAAAAATTTCAAAGGATAAAAATCACATATACTTTATAAAGGATGGGAACGTGTTTAAGGCAGCGATAGCAAGAGATGGATACTACAAGTTAGTTCCAACACTACCTCCAACAATAGAGATAAATGGAATAAGAATGCATAGAACAAAAGAATTCAACCCTTATGAAGATACGTTAAATAAGATCAACTCGGTAAATATAAAAAAAGGAGAGAAAGTTTTAGACACTTGTATGGGTCTTGGATACACCGCGATAGAAGCGAGAAAGCGGGGGGCGGAAGTAATAACCATAGAAAAAAATCCAAATGTTTTGGAATTGGCTAAAATAAATCCATATAGTAGAGAGTTATTTGAAAAAGGTATTAAGATCATATTGGGAGATGCGTTCGATGTGATAAAAAACTTTAATGATGAAGAATTCGATGTAGTGGTTCACGATCCTCCAAGGTTTAGTTTAGCAGGTCATTTGTATAGTGAGGAGTTCTATAAAGAGATTTTTAGAGTTTTAAAGCCGGGAGGGAGATTGTTTCATTATGTAGGAAATCCGGGAAGGAAATATAGAGGAAAGGATCTGCAAAGAGGGGTTATGGAACGACTGAGAAGTGTTGGATTTGAAAATGTTAAAAAAGTTGAAGATGCGTTGGGTGTTGTAGCCAAAAAGCCAGAAAAATATTAAAAAACCCTACTTTTATAGATTTACATGTTTTATTATCTTAGCTTATTTTTTGCTTTTATTTTTTATTACCTTTCCACATTTTTGGATACGTTCCTCTATCCATAAACACCCTTTCAACATTAACAGCAACACCTTTTTCTGCATTTAACATATCCTTGTAGTTCATCAACGCACTTCCAAATCCAACGGCTTCTCCTTTCAGTGTCTCTATTAAAACCGGCTCTCCTTTTCCAATCCCCTTACTTACCTTAGATATTCCTCGCACATAAACATCTGCTCCGTGGCATATGGCATCAACAGCACTATCCTTAACTACAACCTTTTTTAAATGTTTTAAACCATATTCCATGGGCTTTATAATTTTCCTAATCTCCTCATCCCCGTCCTCTTTCCAAAATATATAAGCATCAAGTAGATCTTGTAAATAGGTAGTATCTTTTTCTTCAAAACATCCACTTTTTACTCTTCTCAACTCCTGCATATGAGCTGAGGTTCCTAACGCTTCTCCAATATCCTCGCATAACTTTCTTATATAAGTTCCTGATTGACACTTAACTCTAAATAGCACATCTCTTCCATCTTTATCTAACAATTCCAAGTCATGGATCTTCCTAATTCTCAATCGTCTTTTAACTGCTGCTTTTAATGGAGGTTTCTGATAGATCTTTCCAGTAAACTCTTTAAAAATTTTTAGAATGTCTTCTTCTGATGCATCCCTGTGCAAGTGCATTAAACAAACATACTCCTTTGGAGGAATATGCCATAGAGGAATTGTTTTTGTAGCCCTCTCCAATGCAACTGGTAAAACTCCTGTTACTTTTGGATCGAGAGTTCCTCCATGACCTGCTTTTTCCAAATTTAATATCTTTTTAACCCATGTTGAAACCTCATGAGATGTTGGGCCTCTTGGTTTATCTATAACAACTACACCATATTTTATTAATTCTTCAATTGGTCTTTTGTAGGGATCGTATCCATAATCCCAAGATGTTTCTGCTTCCTCTCTAACAAGCATATCTTCATCTTCTTTCCTTTTTTTCTCTTCTGTTTTCAATACAATCACCCTCAAATTCTTTGATCAATCTAAAAAACCTTCCAAAAGCACAGAAAACTCCAATCAGGAAAAATACAACAATCCAGATATTATTTTTTGTGTTCATTGCGATTAAATATCCAATAAAAAGTCCAATGATAATTATTGTAAAAAATTCAAATGCTAAGTCCTTTATATTCATAATAAACTCCCGTATTGCCTTTAATTGCTTTCTATCACTATTGAATTTTCTTCTCTAAATGGGTTCGATCTTAGGCAGAGAGAGTATAAATAAGGGTATTTCTCTTTTAAATGGGTTAGGTAATCTAACCATTGAACAACTAATAGTTTATATGCTCTTATAATATCGTTTTTTAAGTGTTCTAAATCACTTTTTGGTAAATTATCTAAATTTTTTCTTCTATGAAGTTCATCGGCTAAGTGAAATACTGCCATTAAAACCTCAGTAAATTTTTCATGCTCTAACAATAATGGATTTTCCATTAATCGAAGCAAGAACTCTCTTTTTTCCTCTAAGAAATCTTTTAATGCTTTTAAATCCACCTTTTCAATATTTATATCATAATCATATTCTTTTAATAGTTCTTTTGCTTTTTCAAAATCTTTTTTATCCCAATCTTGTGATATATTCAAATATTCTTTAATATTCCCTTCATCCCCTTTCAAGATCATTCTCAAAAGATCTTCCCCTACACTATTAAAAAACGATCCTACTACCATATTTAACTTTTCTAACATTTTTATTTTTTCTCTATGCTCTAATATCTCCTCAATTATCAAACTTACAAGTAAAACTTCAATAGGAACAAACGCTAAATGCAAAAGAAAATAACTTAATATATATTCCACCTTTCCAAATATTAAATAATGCACCACATATATAAAAATAGAGAGAGAAACAAGAACAATTCCAATTATAGCAATATATCTTTTATCTTCCATAGATCCCACTCATTTATTTAGTTATCCTTTAAAATTCCAAATAGCATCTCCTACATAATGAACATTTTTTATTGCTTTTCCTTTTTCAGAGTTTATCATTTCATCTCCACTCATTAACGCAATACCAACGCATATGGGCTTTTTATGGGACTCATCAACAACAAACACAACATCTCCCTCTTCTATCTCTGAATCTGCTTTAACAATTCCTGGACTCATCACATCCGCCCCATTTATTAAAAACTTTATAGCCCCCATATCTACTACAACAATATTTTTAGATGGAAGAGTTTTTTGCAATAGTTTTAACGTTGGAAAGAGGCAATCGTCTAATTTAAAAATTATTGGTTCCTTATTTGCTAAAACGATCTCATAAGTGTCTGTTATTACAATCTCTACATTACCTTTTTTTGGAATTATCTCATCCACATTTTCAAAATACTTCTCTAATTCCTTTTTTAATCTTTTAACATCCTTTTTACTTAGGAAATATCTTTTTTTCACGTTCACTACAACCACCACTTTAATCTATTTCATAACAAGCATAAACTAAAATTAAATAATAAATAATTATAACTAAATTAATATATAAATTAAATAAATAAAAAAGACAAGCGTAGCTTCGGGCTACAAAATCCAAAGGATTTCGTTAGATCCATAAAGGGTTTCATCTGATAGGAGTTCACCTCTGCATGTATTGCTTCGCTCAGCAATGCCTCTCAACTAAAAATTTTTAACCTCTCCAGATACCAACAAACATAATATGATCCTTCTCAAATGGCTCAATATCTACTTCATCAACTATCTCAAATCCTCCTTTCTCTAAAATCTCTTTTTGCTCTTTAAATATCTCTTTCGGATTTTTAGCAACATCTATACTTCTCGCTTTTATAGCGATCATTCCATAACCGCCTTTCTTCAAAAACCATTTAGCATTTTTTATCAAAATCTCCGCCTGATTTGGTTGAGCAACATCCTCATAGATAACATCTACCTTTTCAACTATATGGGAATATTCTTGCGGTTTATTTGCATCTCCCAATATCGGAACTATATTTTTTCTCTCAGCACATGCATCCAACAATTCTCTCATTATTCTTGGGGCATATTCAACAGCATAGATCATTCCCTGCTCTGCTATATCTGCAACATGGGAAGGCGTTGTTCCTGCTGATGCCCCCAAATATAGGACTTTTGAGTCCCTCTTTATTGGAACTATTTTTAATCCGTTTATTATTGCTGCTGCTAATTTACTTTTGTTTGGATTCCAAATTCTATATTCCTCATTATTTATTTTTATTATTCTTTCATCATAAACTTTTTTTCCTTTAACAATGGATCTTGTTGCTATTCTCCTTAAACCATCTCCCAAGTCAACCTCATAAATATTCTCAAAGATCTCTTTAATATTAACATCTTCCATCAGTATCACCAAAAGTAATATATTGCCTTGTTTTATATATATCATCAAGTTTTTTATTTCCTTTGGGATTACAAATTAAACTTCCATATTTTAAAACTTTCAATTCATCGAGTTGATTAATAAGAGGTGTTTATCTTGAAGAAATATAAAGAGAAATATCCTGATAAAAATGGGAAATTTGGAATTTATGGAGGTAAATTCGTTCCGGAGACATTAATGCCTGCAATAACTGAATTAGAAGAGGCCTTTAATAGATTTTGGATAAACAATGAAGGAAATTTTAGAGAAGAGTTTTACGCTTTACTTAGGGACTATGTTGGAAGACCTACGCCTCTTTACTATGCTGAAAGATTCAGTGAAGAACTGGGATGCAAGGTCTATTTAAAAAGAGAGGACTTAGCCCACTTAGGGGCCCATAAAATAAACAATGCACTCGGACAGGCACTATTGGCAAAAAAAATGGGAAAAAAGAGAGTAATAGCAGAAACAGGGGCAGGACAGCACGGAGTAGCAACAGCAGCGGCATGTGCAAAACTTGGGCTGGAATGTATAGTATATATGGGAGCAAAAGACGTTGAAAGGCAGAAATTAAATGTTTTTAGGATGGAACTAATGGGAGCGAAAGTAATTCCTGTTTTTGGAGGATCTCAGACATTAAAAGATGCAGTAAATGAAGCATTAAGGGACTGGACAACCAACGTTAGAACCACCTATTACCTACTTGGATCTGCTCTTGGCCCACATCCATATCCAATGATGGTAAGAGAGTTCCAGAGAGTTATTGGAAAGGAAATTAAAGAGCAGATATTAGAAAAAGAAGGAAGGTTGCCTGATGTTATAGTTGCATGTGTTGGAGGAGGAAGTAATGCCATCGGAGCATTTTATGAATTTTTAGATGATGATGTTGAATTATACGCTGTTGAAGCAGGTGGAAAAGGAGTAGAAACAGGAATGCATGGCGCTTCACTTTGTGCTGGAGAGGTTGGAGTTCTACATGGATCAAAAATATATGTTAAAGAAGATGAGTTCGGGCAGATAGAAGAAAGTTATAGTATTTCAGCTGGTTTAGATTATCCTGGCGTAGGACCTGAACTTTCATTTTTAAAAGATGAAGGAAGGATAAACGCTGTCTACATAACCGATGATGAAGCATTAGAAGCATTTCAACTTCTTTGTAGATTGGAAGGTATTTTACCTGCATTAGAAAGTTCCCATGCATTGGCTTATGCTGTTAAATTAGCCGATAAGTTAGATAAGGATGATATAATGGTTATTAACTTGTCTGGAAGGGGAGATAAGGATGTTCATACGGTTGCTAAGGCATTGGGTAGAGAGATTTAATTTACACCTCCGAGCGTAAGTGAGGAGGTGTTCGGTGGTATACCAATAGGAGGTATCCTCCTATGGGGCGGATAAAGATGTTCATACGGTTGCTAAGGCGTTAGGTAGGGAGATTTAAAATTAAGTGATGGAAGTGATAAATATGAAATTAAAAGAGAAGTTTGATGAACTGAAAAATAAAAATGAAAAGGCATTTATTGCTTTTTATGTTGGAGGAGATCCTAATTTGGATGTTTCAGAAAAAGCTCTGGAAGTGATCTGTAAACATGCAGATATTGTTGAAATTGGTATTCCATTCTCAGATCCTGTTGCTGATGGTTTAACAATACAAAAAGCAGATGTTAGGGCATTAAGTAGAGGAATGAATCCAATAAAAGCATTAGAATTGGCAAAAAAATTAAATGAAAAATTTCCAAATGTTCCAAAGGTGTTTTTAACTTACTATAACATCATATTTAAAATGGGAGAAGAAAATTTCGTGAAGAAATGTAAAAACGTAGGGATTTCGGGGATTATCGTTCCAGATCTACCTATTGAAGAGGCAGAATCTCTCCTTTCTTATTGTGAAAAATATGGTGTTGATCTGATCTTTTTAGTTGCGCCAACAACCCCAGATGAAAGATTAAAAAAGATCTTAGAAAAATGTAGGGGCTTTGTTTACGTTGTTTCAAGAACAGGAATCACTGGAGAGAGAGAAAAACTGTCAGAGGAGACAGAAGATCTCATACGTAGGGTAAAAAAATACTCAAAAGTTCCTGTATGCGTTGGATTTGGAATATCCAAAAAAGAACACGTAGAAGAGATAACCAAATTCGCAGATGGGGCAATAGTTGGAAGTGCTATCGTTAAAATTGTTGAAAAACACTTAGATGAGAATGGGAATATAAAAGATGAAAATAAGTTCTTAAACGACTTAGAAGAGTTTGTAAGAACATTAAAAGAGGGAACTAAGGCAAAAAAAATTAAAACACAGGTAAAAAATTAAATGGTAAAAAATTAAAAATTATAATAATGACATAATTATTAAATAGCCCCATATTTTTTATTCTTTCTTGTTTACTCGCTCTTTTTTTAATTTAACAAGTTTTCCAACTGCATTCATATCAACATCCTCGTAGAACTCTAAATATCCATTATAAACTGCTCTGTTGAAAAATCCTTCTCCCCACTTGTTCCTTATTAAAACAGTTGAATATCCCTCCTCGCTTCCAACATTTCCAACTGAAATATCCGATGTTAAGCCAGTAAAATCACCACAAACTTTACATCCACTTCTCATGGCAAACTCTACATCTTTAAGTTTATAATCCACAACCTTTCCATTTATTAATAAGATTTTTAACTTTCCTGACTCAATATCCATCTTTTTAATTTCCCATGGCTCAATACCATCGGATTTTAATTTTTCTATTAATTTACCATAATCATACGTCTCAAAACAAAACAAAGCAATTTTTAATCTTATTGCTTCCCTAAATGGTTTTAATAAATCATTATTTGATGATAATATCTGATAGATGGCATTTATAACACATGGAGTTCCTACAACAGCCAATTTTTTAAGCTTCTTTTCCATAACTGCTGTTTTTAATGCTTTCAATATAGGCCCCTTCCATAAATACTTACTACCCGCAGATCTCAAAACATCTTCCTTTGACATGGCTAAATATGACTCTGGCTCCAAAGTCCATTTATCTTCAATCATCACAATAGCCCCATCTATTAACTCCTCTTCAAAGGCATTTGCTAATATAGAACTCACAACTCCTCCATTTTGAGCATTTTTTATATTAATCAGAGATCTTGCTTTTACTGCCTTTAAAACTGTTCCTAATTTATTATTAGGTTTTGGAACTGATGATTTTTTTATCCTTGGGCAGGCATCATAACAAGCCCCACATGGAACATCATAAACAACTGTCTTACAAAACTCAGCTGAAATCGGATGCTCCACGATCTCTTCAGGAACGATGATGCATGAGCATTCATCACACTCAAATTTTACGGGGCTCTCTTCTTTAAAGTAAAGATTATTTGCTGGACAAACAGCTACACAAGCTCCGCAACCACTGCATCTATTAGTATCCCAAACCTCCTCTTTTAGATCCTTATATGACTTCATTAATCTCACCTATCTTTTTATAGTGTGTTTCTAACACTTACTCTTAAAGATTTTTTATAAATTATAGCAATTTATAAGCCAATGGCAAGTTTTTAATAAGAAAGGGCATTATTTTTCAAATAATTTTTAGCATTCTATTAAAAGTTTCTTTACTGAAACTTTTTTTGAAAAGTTTCACATTAAGTCAGGAGTATATAACTTACCGAATGGTCTCTTAGATATTGGAGCAATCTTCGTCCATTTTGAGTTTAAAAGTTTATTTTTAATATCTTCTGAAAGATTAAACCACTTACAGAACTCTTCAATATATGGCTTTATTTTCTCTAAATCCTCTTTTGTAAATTCTTTTATATCAGCTGCAACACCTAATTGGTCTTTATCAATCTCTCCTCTGATGTATATTGCTCCTCCATGAATTCCAGTTCCTATCATTCTTCCCTTAATTTTTCCTAAATCATTTCCTTTTTCATCAATGTTTAAGACAATTATTGTTCCTCCAGCCATATACTCTCCTAAGAAATCCTTGGCAGTTCCTCCAATCACAAGAACCGGAACTTTGTCTTTATATGCCTTCATATGAATGCCACTTCTATAACCAACATCTCCTCTAACAAAAACCTTTCCTCCTCTCATTGAATGGGCAGTGACATCTCCACTGCTTCCATATATCACTATTGTTCCGTCATCCATCGTGTTTCCGGGAGCGAATTCAGCATTTCCATGGACTATTATTGTAGGGCCACTCATGAACATTCCCAGATCTCCACCGGGAATTCCATAGATCTCTATTGTTAAGTCCTTCTTTTGCAATCCATTCCCAATAAACCTTTGCCCTAAAACATTTTTTAAGATGATTTTTTTAACGTTTGGATTTTCCCTTAGAATTTGATGTATTTTTTCATTTAACTCCTTATAATGCATATTTTTTGCATCTATCTCCACTTCCATACCTTTCACCTTCAAATCAAAATATCTCATAAAAGGAAAAATTAGATCCATCCAATTTTAACTTTCTATTAATTTTTCTCCTTTCCTAATTGCCTAATGGTATTTAAAGTTTAAGAAATTAAATTAATGATTTAAATAATAAATGTATTAAATAATTTACTCCCCAGCTGCCTTTATTCCTAAAACTTCAAGTTCTTTCTCATTTAATCCAACTCCTCTTAACCTATCTCTATTTCCTCTTAAACTTTCAATTGAATTGATTCCAGCAGCTCCTAAGAGTTCTTTAATCTCATGAGTCCATGCTTTTATTAAGTTTGCTACTCTTCTTGCTCCAACCTCTGGATCTAATCTTTTAACCAACTCTGGCCTCTGTGTTGCTATACCCCAAGCACATAATCCAGTATAACATCTTCCACAGACCCTACAACCAAGAGCAACCATCGCAGCAGTTCCAATATAGACAGCATCAGCTCCCAATGCAATTGCCTTAAATACATCTGCTGAACATCTAATTCCTCCACTTGCTATAACACTAATTTCATTTCTTAAACCTTCTTCTCTCAATCTTTGATCTACTGCTGCAATAGCCATCTCTATTGGAATTCCAACATGGTCTCTGAATACTTTTGGAGCTGCTCCTGTTCCTCCTTTATATCCATCAATAACAACTGCATCAGCATCACTTGTTGCTATTCCAACGGCAATGGCTGGAGCGTTATGCACTGCTGCAATTTTAACAAAGACAGGTTTTTTCCATCTTGTTGCTTCCTTTAAACTTCTAACCAATTGAGCCAGATCTTCAATTGAGTAAATATCATGATGAGGAGCTGGAGATATAGCATCAGTTCCCTCAGGGATCATTCTTGTTGCTGAAATCTCTGCGGTAACCTTCTCTCCTGGTAAGTGTCCTCCAATTCCCGGCTTAGCTCCCTGCCCTATTTTAATCTCTATTGCAGAACCTTTCATTAAGTATTCTTCATTAACTCCAAACCTTCCACTTGCAACTTGGGTAATTATGTGATCTGCATAAGGGTAGAGAGGTTTTGGTAATCCTCCCTCTCCAGTTCCCATGAATGTCCCACATTCTTTAACTGCCTTAGCAAATGATAAGTGAGCGTTTAAAGATAAAGCACCATAGGACATATGGGCAATCATTATTGGCGTGTCTAACTTTAAGTTTGGTGCTATTTTTGTTTTTAACTTGGCTTTTTTAATCTTTTTACCATCGATTTCTTCTTCAACAAAATCAAATTCCAACTGTTTTGGTTTTTTACCAATATAGGTTCTTAATTCCATTGGCTCTCTTAGAGGATCGATGGATGGATTTGTAACTTGGCAGGCATCTAAAACAATCTTATCAAAATAGATTGGATGTTCTTTGGCATTACCCATTCCACTCAATAAAATACAGCCGGTTTTTGCTTGGTTGTATATATCAACCCTTGCATCTACATCCCATAATGGATGAGATCTCCAAGATATTGCATTTTCTTTAATTGTTATCGCATCCCTTGGACACATTACAACACATCTGTGGCAGGCACCGCATCTGTTCGAATAACTTATAATTCGTTCCCCATCTCTTCTATGAACTCCCCAAGAACACTCTATTGTGCATCTTTCACATAGCATACATCTGTTTGGATCTACCTCAACCCTATACTTAGGTGGCACGTAGCTGGGAATCATGTTTTCACTTCCATATATTTTTATTTTTAAGCATTTATTTTTATTAAGTTAAAGTAGGTTAATTAATTTCATATTTTTTGTTATTTTTATTTTTCTAAATGTCTATGTTCTGTTTTCTTATTTTTTCTTTTTATTTATTTTTTAGAGGGAATAACTCAACTTTTTGTTAATTGGAATTGAATTAGATATCTCATTTAGTTTATTGATTTTCTATTATTGGAATTTTAACAATTTGGTATTATCAAGTATCAACCATTTATTTGAATTGTCCAATTTATATTCGTTTTCATTTAGTTTTTGCTTTCTATTTTTACTTCATTTCCATGGTCTTGCTATAACTGGCATTCCAGCATCAGGCATCCAGACCCTATCTAAGTCGGGACAAATTCTTCTTATAGCTGATTCTTCACTTGAAATAAATATCATATCGTCCTTTTCAGCTGCAATTAATGGTCTTAACTTAATTCTATCTGTTAAACCGAACATTGTTGTATCTTTCTCAATATCTCCGTTCATAAATATTAATCCGTGTGGTGTTCCTACTGCTATCGCGAAAGGTCCATTTAGCATAGCTCCTCCATAAGCCAGTCGTATCGCTGTGTGCAATTCTTTCTCTTCCTCTGACATCTTATCAATTTCATCCCAAAATCTTGGGGCTAATGCAGATAATGCATATTCAACTGGAACTCTATGTTTTCTCATTAATAAGTCCAATATATAAGCAACAACTTCGGTATCTGTTAGTAATCTACACTTATAACCAAACATTTCAACAAATCTTTTGTTTGTTCCATAGCTTGTTATCTCTCCGTTATGAACAACACTCCAATTTAATAAGTTGAATGGGTGAGCTCCTCCCCACCACGCTCTTGTGTTTGTGGGGTATCTTGCATGGGCTAACCACATATAGCCCTCATATTTATCTATCTTGTAAAATTCAGCAACCTCATTCGGCCATCCAACTGCTTTAAAGACACCTAAATCCTTACCACTTGAAATAACGAAAGCTCCGTCTATTTTGTCATTGATCTCCATAACTATATCTACAACAACATCTTCTTCCCTATCAGCAAATTTTTCATCAACTTCATAAAAGTATCTCCAAGGTATGTGAATCTTTTCTATTATTCCGTCTTCTGTTGGTATCTCTTCATCTTTAACAATTGTTCCATATTGCTCTAAGACATTTTCAACTTCTACCTTTATCTTTTCAAATTTTGGTGTATTGTCAATTAAAATATGGAAAGCGTAGCAATCCTTATACTTTGTTGGATATATCCCATAACCTACATAACCAGAACCTTTTCCGTTTCCTCTCTCTTTTAAGCTATCTAATGCTAATGCTATCTTGTCTCCTTTTATCATTCTTTTTTTTCTACTCATAAAACCGATAATACCACACATGAAAGACCCTCCTTAGGTAATGTAAAAGAGATAGTTTTTGGGTTTTCTTAATATTGGTTGAAGTTATATTTAAATAATTATGGTTTCTTCTGTCTAATTAAAACTTTTTAAATTGGTCGCTTTAATATACAAATTTATTGATTAAATGAATATAATACTAAATTTGTGATGTAATATAATAATAGTTATTCAAAACTAATCAATGTAAAAACAAATAACAAAAGGTTTTCATTTATTGTTGTAGGTTTATCAAAAACATAATATAATATATACTTGATGTCAAAACTAATGAATAATACATTACCTATATAAGAAAGAGGGGATCTTTATCGGTGTTGATGCTAAAAACAAAAAAAGCATATGTTGGATTAAAAATTATATAGATATATTACAATGCCCTTACTGTGGAGGAGACCTTCTCTTAGAAGATAAAACAAATAAAGCAATTATATGTAAAAAATGTAAGCGATCCTATGAGATAGTGGATGGAATTCCGATACTTCTAAGATATTGAGGGAGATCATGAGGTTGTTTTTAGCAATAGATATTCCAAGTGAAATAAAAGAAGAAATACATAAATTTCAGAGACAATTCAAAATAAAAGGAATAAAACTTGTAGAGAAAGAAAATTTGCATATAACTGTAAAATTTTTAGGTGAAGTTGACGAAAAAACTTTTAGAAAAATCTTAGATATGGATCTAAGTATTCCTCCTTTAAAAATAAAATTAAAAAATCTTGGAGTTTTTCCAAATCCAAATTATATTCGTGTTATATGGATTGGAGTCGAAAACAGTGATCTTGTTAAAATTTTTAAAGATATTGATGAGAAATTAGCAATATTGGGTTTTAAAAGAGAGAAGGATTATATTCCTCATCTAACTATTGGTAGGGTTAAATATATAGAAAATAAGGGTTTATTGAAAGATAGAGTTGAAAAATGGAAAGATATTGATTTTGGAGAGTTCGAGGTGTCAAAGATAAAGTTGTATGAATCAACGTTAACACCAAGTGGGCCGATTTATAAAGTAATAAAGGAGTGGTGATATGAACAAAAACCAGCAAAAGATACATTATATTATAAATTTATTGACAGAGGGGGATCGGAAAAAATGGGTAAAACAACAGGTTTTGTTTGCTTTAATTTATTATTTCATCAAGTTAAACGTATTTAGAGAGTATGACTATGCACCAACACCATTCGTTTGGGAGGATGAGATAAAGTTTATAAATATTTCCTATGAGGCAGTTAACGACTTAAATGAGTTGTTAGATAATAACTACTTACATGAAATCCTACTTTCAGTTAGAGGTCTTAATGATTTTATAGTTGGATACTCAATTGGTAAATCCATACCTTACAACTTTGATGAGGAAGATAAATTAATTATTGACAAAACGCTGTTAGAGGATGGGAAGTTAAAGGAGATTGAAATAGTGAAAGATGGAATCGTAATAAAATCAAGGGATGAAGAGTTAAAAATAGAGATCACCAAGATAGATAAAATTCCCTACAAATCAAAAAGTTATATAATGAAGGTATCACTATGGGATTCAAATATTTAAAGATAAAAAGACCGAAGGTTATTTTAACGGAGTGGATTCCATTCGGAAAAAACCACATGACAGAATTTATAGACAGAATTACTTTAAAAGAATATCAAAGAAAGAGAATAAAATACTTCACTGCCTCTGAAAGTAAAGACATTAAAAATTTAGCTATTTTTGAGGCATCTAACTACCAAACTACTGTAAATATTATCGAGTTTATCCCTGAAACGTCAGTTAAATTTACTGCTGAGATTATAGGAGAAAGAAAAAAGGATGTGTTTATGTATGTGGACTATCTTGGAAGATGTATCTATGCATCCGAAATAACAAAAGCAGGAGATGAGGAAGAGATAATAAGTTTAGACAACCTTTCATTTGTTATACCAGATCTTATTCTCGACTCTTCAAGGATCATGTGTCATCTAATCTCATCTCCCCAAAGATACCTACTTGAAACCCTGTATGGAAAAATAAAAGTGTATAAGCATGTTACTGTATTAACTGAAACGATCGTGGAGATCAACGAAAATTCTTTATTGGAAATAAGCCAGGTTATAGGATCGGTTAAAAACATCCTCGAAGTTGAGGGTGGATTAATAATTTTTGGGGACTTTGGAATTTTTATTTCACACAAAAATCCAGAAAAGTTCGAAAGATTTGTTTATTACTACCCATTTATAAGAAGCATAACCGGGGTTTCCCGAGATTTATTTTTTAAATTAAACACCATCGCTTCAAAATTGGAAATTATAAGTAATAATATTGCCTCAGGTATTGATTTAGAAGATATAACTAATATTAGAGGAGATTTAAGTAAAATAGATAGAGATTTAGCAGTTATTGAAATTGTATGTGGATATTTAAAAGAGATCATTGAGTTTTTAAACTCCTCATATCCACCGAGCTATGGGGACTTTGATCTTATGATACTGGAAAAGATCGATGTAGAACGAAAACTAAAACGTCTTATTTATAGAATTGCAGAGATAGAGACCATTTTAAAAAGTAATGACAGCTTAGCAACAAGTTTAACTCGACTATTGACAACAATATCCGAAGATTTAGAAAGAAAGATAGCAAATCAACTCGCAGAGAATACAAAGTATCAAGTAGCCCTCGGAGAGGCAATGGAGGTCTTGGAAATAGTAATTTTTGGTGTTTACGCATTAGAGGCAATTCATATCCTATTATCAACATCCGAAAAAGAAGAAATATTAAAACACTTTGAAATTCTTGGATTTCCATTAAACTTTTGGATAATTTTATTAACAACACTTTTTGGTATCTATCTTGGTAAAGTTATAATAGAACGTAGAAAAAAGAAGGTCTTAAAAGAATAATCCATATACCTATTCTACAATTGCATTTGATTATTTATACCCAAAAAATGATCTACCAATCATCTTCATCAAAGATGCGATCTTCAAAATCATCATCTGTTTCTTCCTCAAAACTCTCTCCCCACAACTTTACAATGTCAAGATCCTCTCCTCCATACCTTCCATCAAATCTATCAACTTTAACAATAGCAGGAACTTTAATACAAGGGCCTAAAATTATCGCTTCTCCAATATTCAAACTTGTTAATTGTTTAATTAAATCTTCGCTTAAATTCTCCGAAGCCATTTGGACATGCTTCTGATCTGTTGGCTCAATGAGTTTAGAGATTATTAGATTAGAACATTGAGATAATGTTTCAGCATCGAGCGTTTTTGGCCTTTGGGAGACCAAACACAACCCAACCCCAAATTTTCTTCCCTCTCTTGCTATTCTACTCAAATAATATTTTGCCCTTGTTTTTCTATGTTGAGGAGCGATCAAATGTGCCTCTTCGAAGATCATAAACACTGGCTTAGCAAAGTTTCGTCCCTTGTTTATGATGATTTTTTTTCTATCGTCTAAAACTGCCTTTGCAATGTAAGAAACTACAATATCAACAGCATTCTCATCTAACTCCTCCATTGGTATGATATTTATGCAATGTTCTCTTATGTCGTTTATTGGGTTGTAGTGGAGGGTTATTATATTTTTTCTAAATTGTAGCATATCCTCCAATCTAAATATTGCGGTTTGTATACTACTCTCATCTTTCTTATAATTGTCATACAACTTATACTCCTCCAATTTCGAGATTATTGCATTTATATAATCATTTACAGTGCTAAAATCACTCTCTCTATGATTTTCTTTGATTTCTTTAATGGCTTTTCTTATATATGGCCTTTGTTTTGTTGCCTGAGCATCTACTCCTGCAAGATCGCATAGATCTTCATCTCCAATTTTATAAATGTTTATTTTCGGTTCAATAATGTGTTTTCTCAAATCTTCACTCTCACAGTAAATATCTCTATACTCCCCATGCATGTCAAAAACTAAGACCGTTGCTTTAAGTTTATTTAATTCCCTTAGTAAAACAGCTACTGTGTTTGATTTTCCCATTCCTGTCATTGCCAATATAGCCAAATGTCTTGAACATAGTTTATTTGCATCTAATTTTACATCTACATCGTTTCTTGTAACTAAATGGCCAATTTTCAAGTGTCCTTTACCAAAAACCTCTTTTAAAAGATCATTTTCAGCCAAATATATTGGTATTCCTGGTTTTGGAGGAACTCTTGGAAGTTTAAGCGCCTTTTCTTCATTTAGGTCTTTTACATCTCCTAAAACTTTTATTTTCCCAAGTATATAGTATGATGAGTTATCTTCAAACTTTCTTATTTTTTCTAAATGATCTATGTTTAATATATCTTCTAATGCAAGATTTCCTTGAATTGTGCTTTCCACCATACCAAGTAATTCAGATCCGTCATATTTTATTTTTACATAGTCGCCAACTTTTGGGGCCTCTCTCGCCAAAAATGTCAGTTCATCTATCCTTGTCTCTCCTATTGTGTATCCAATAACCTTATCCATACAATTCACCATTATCAGACATTATTCCTCTTCTTCAATGATTACTCCTCCTTTCGTTCTTGGAGCTATCTCTTTTATTATTTTTTCAATATCCTCACAACTATCTGCTATTATTTTTACAAATATTCCTCCATGCGTATCAATATCAAAATTAACTGCTCCAACATATGCAGCTTGCTTATTTAAATAAAATTTAGTAGACATTTCAGACATCCCATTTTCCAATACGTTTCTTGCAGCATCGAGTATTGCTTGACTTCTAAGTAGCTTTTTAAAGTTATCAATGTCTGTTGAGTATCCCTCCCATCGATCTTCTTCGAACTTTAACTTTGAAGTTGGGAATATATTCAATATTGCTTTCTTTACCTTGTTTTTATCTTCAGTAGGTTTAACTTTTGATTTTATAACTACTTTCATACCCTTTCACCTGTTTATTATTTTTTTATTTTCAATTTCTCTTTTATTTAATTTCTTTTCGTTTTTATAGCTTAACTTCTCCCTTAGTGCTTGTAATTCCTTTCCTCTCATCGATCTTTGTAGCAAGATCCAAAGCCACTCCAAACGCTTTAAATAGTGCCTCTACTTTATGATGCTCGTTCTTTCCTTTAACTTCGTAATGTATGTTTAACATTCCATAACTTGCTACTGATTCAAAAAAGTGATTTATATTCTCAGTTGATAAATTCCCGACAACTTCTCTCTCTGGCTTATAATCCCCTACACAATAACTCCTTCCTCCCAAATCGATTGCAACAGTAGCTCTTGCGTCATCCATTGGAATTATTGCCCATCCAAATCTAAAAATATTTTTCTTCTCTAACTGATTTAAAGCTAAACCTAAACATATTCCCACATCTTCAACTGTGTGGTGATCGTCTACCTCCAAATCTCCTCTCGCTTTAATTATCAAATCAAAACACCCATGTTTTGCAAAAGATGCCAATAAATGGTCAAAAAATGGTATCCCAGTATCTATTTTATACTTCCCAGTTCCATCAATGTTTATCTTTAAATAAATATTTGTTTCTCTTGTCTCCCTCATTACTTCAAAAATTCTCATAACAATCCCTCCACAATACTTCAACGTATTTAACATTAATATTATTATCTATTAAAACCATAATGCCACCTCCACAATATTGATCCCCACACATGTATGATACTATATAATGCATGATATTTTATCTTGTTGTTTGTTTTTATTTTTTTGATTTTTGAGTTTTTAGTTTAGATTTTTGTTTTTTATTTGTTTTTTAGTTGGTTTCTGAGGGTTGGTTTGTTTTATTGTTTCTTATATTTAGATGTGTTTGATTATAGGGATTTTTTAGAGTTTTTAGTTATTTGTAGTTGTTTTTAGAAATCCATGGTTGATTAAGTGCGTTTTTTGTTTTTATTTTATTTAAGGGTAGAAATTTTATAGTGTAGAAAAATATAAATATTAGTAAAAATATTATAATGAAATAAGGAAAATTACCCTATTAAAATCAGCACGGATCGTGATGGAAACACCTTTAAACTCTGAATATATTATCCTTCTAAAGATATAAAATTAAAATCAGCACGGGTCGTGATAAAAAAAGGATATTAAAATCAATTTTTTAGATGTTGATCAACTCTAAAAGAGAGAACTTAACTGGCATTTGTATATCAAAACTTTTATATTATTAATCTACATTTGGTAAAATAGGAATTATGATCTAATGAAAATCAATATTGAGAATTTTTTGGTTGCTTTTATTTTTGTTGGTAGGGGGCATTATTATAAGTTTTGCTTTATTAAACTGTCGATCTTTTCAGAAATTTTATCTAATTCTTCTTCTGTTAGTGGATTTGGAATAATTCTATTTTTATTTTTATAAATTGCATTTGCGAGTTTCCTAAAATTCTCTGCAACTTCACTATCGGGAGCGTATTCAATAACGGTCTTTTTATAGATCTCTGCTCTTGTGATAAGATCGCTCATTGGTATTTTTCCAATAACTTTGGTTCCGATTTTTTCAGCAAAATTCTCAACGATCTCAGGGGCATCTATAACACTTCTTCCATTGTAAATAATTCCTCCTAATGCTATTTTTCCTCTATTCGCATATCTTCTTATTCCTTTGCATATATTATTAGCCGCGTATATTGCCATTGGATCGCATGTTGTTACAATATAAACATCATCGGCTAAGTGTTTCTGTAAGGGCATTGCAAATCCTCCGCATACAACATCTCCCAAAATATCATAAATCACAACATCTGGATTTATTATTTCAAATGCATCTAATTTATTTAATATATCTACTGCGGTAATAACTCCCCTTCCAGCACACCCGACTCCTGGCTCAGGTCCTCCACTTTCAACACAATAAACGCCTCCAAAGCCCTGAAAGATAATATCCTCTAATGTTATATTTTCTGCTCCTTTTTTTCTAAAAACATCTAAAACCGTTGGAATTTTTTTCCCAACTAAATTTCTTGTTGTATCTGCCTTGGGATCACAACCAATAACCAAGACCTTCTTTTTATCTTCTGCCAACGCTGCTGCTATATTACTCACAGTTGTGGATTTTCCAATACCTCCTTTCCCATAAATACAAAATTTTCTCATAGTTTTTCACCAAATTAAATATTTTTATTGTTCTGATGGAATACACTTTAATTATATAATATCTTTTGAAGCATAAATGTTTTTAATATTTTTTAATTAAACTTTTCTCTTTTTTCTATAAATTTTTTTCCATAACAGGCACATATGTAATGATAATATACAATTTTAACAGAAAATACGTGGATTTTTATTATATTAAAATTACTTTTAAAGTCAACCATGTAGATTATAGGACAACGAGATTAATTTATAATATAGATATTTTTAAATCTTATAATTATCGTTCATTTTCGGATTTGTATTTTAGAAAACAGAAAAATATAAAAATAGGTTAACTTAGATAAATAATATTGTATATCTCCAATAAACAAATAAAAGTAGTTTAGAATATTAAAGTAAAAGGGTGGTTGGCATATGAAAAGACTTTTTAATTTAATCTAACGAATATGATAGTTAATCTTACTTGGTGGGATAAATGAAAAAACTGTCGTGTGTACTAGTATTACTCTGCCTGTTTGTAATTTTATCAATGTGTACTAATCCTTCTGTAAAACTCCAAATCTACTCTAATTGCAATAATTTATCATTTATTTCCAATCTGGATATATATAAAGATAATTCACCTATTGAAAGTACTCAATATATTGGACACTTTAATTTCGACAATAAAACTGCTCATATTATACTCAACAGAAGATTTTATTTAAACAATCATAAACTAGTGGGAAACTGGTTTAGTGCAGAAATCTATGTTGTAAATAACAATCTAAAAAAACTAATTATAACACCCCCTCATAGTCAATACAACTTAACCGATAATATATCGGAAAAAATATTTAACATTAAGAAAAATGAGTTTTATTCATTTATTTGGGAAAGAAATCCATACAATTTAACAATATTTGCAATTGAAAACGGGAAATTGACAAAAGTAGGTAATAATACCTACAAAATAGAAATCCCAAGCAATATCTCAAGAATTTTAGTAGAAAACGGATTTGGTATGAAAAAAACTAAATCAAAAGCAGATAAAGTTGAAGGGATTTTATACACATACAAAAATAGCATTAAAATGGTAGAATTTACCTCAAAATATCAAAATATCACATATAAATTTAAATTAGAGGTGATTCGATGAAAAAGGTTATTTCTATCCTATTAATATTATTGACAACAATTTCATTATTTAGTTATTCTTTTGGAGAAGTGACAAAATACCGAACTGGTGGGTGTATATACATACCTTTTAAAGACGTCCAAAAAATTCATCCAAATCTATACAAAAAAGTAGACAACAAAACATTAATAGAATTATTAGCTAAATCTCCAAATCCAAAATTATTAAAAGCTACTACAACTCTTCCTACTTGTGTAATAAATACTCAATATTTACCACCTGTAGGTAATCAAGGACTGCAGGGTTCTTGCAATGCATGGGCATCTACATACTATGTTTGGACATACATGGTTAATTGGTTCAACAACAATCCAAATCCTTCAGCTTATGATGAAATATTCAGCCCTGCATTTGTCTATAATCATATAAATGATGGTTCTGATAGTGGAAGTTATCTTGAAGATGCACAGTATCTAATAGCAACAATGGGGGCTTGTCATTGGACTACAATGCCTTATAATTACAGTGATTATTCATCTTGGGGTTCTACAGGCGCATACTTAGAAGCTATGAAATATAGGAGCATTGGATACGGCCCTATATATGTCATAGATTTAAGTAGTGATGAGGGGCTAAGTCAACTAAAACAGTTATTGGCAGATGGATATGTTGTTGAAACTGGAATTAATGTATATTCCAACTTTGAATATTTTAATTCAACAAATGATACATATGCAGTAAATCAAAGTCATGGTTCCTATTTAGGAGGACATGCAGTAACAATAATTGGTTATAACGACTCTCTTCCAACTCCTGATGGTTATGGAGCATTTAGGTTAGTGAATTCTTGGGGAACTTGGTGGGGAGATAAGGGATATTTCTGGATGACATACAATGCAACGAAAAATCTTTCAATTTGTCAAGGATATGCATTCGTATTTGTTCCAAAACAACAACCATATAAACCTGAGCTAATCGCATTGGTAAAGATTAACCATAGTAGAAGAGGAGATATTATAAAAGGAAAGTTAAACGAATATGGGGATATAGAAGAACCAGGAGGAATTGAATTAGGCGTAGGAAATCCAGCTTCACCACTATGGAATCAGAGATTTTTAGATTTTATAATAGGATACTACTCAGATGATAACTATCAAGCACATCCATTCCCAGATGGATATATGGCATTTGATTTAACAGATTCTTTGACAAATGTTTCACAAGCCATTAGTTCGCAAAATATAACAATATACATAAAATTGGAAGATAAAATTATCAACAACATTACTGGAAAACTTGAAGGATTTAAAATTTTAATAAATGCAACTAATTACACAGAAGAAATCAATGCTTCTGGACTTCCTAAAGATATTCCAGAAGGTTCATATCTAATTGTAAATGTGTCAGTTCCTGTAGTTGATTATGGAAAATTAACACCAAAAAATAATGCAACATTGTCCCAAAATTGGACAATAATCGATGTAGAAAGTTTAATAAACATTAGTAATGCAGTCCTTGAATTGAATGGTATTAACCATACTATGAATAAAATTAGCCCAACATATTTCATTTATAATATCACAGGAAATGGAAACTATACATATAGGGTTTATATCAACTACTCTAATGGGAATATAGTAGCTTTACCTTTAAGGACAGTCGTTTTGGATACAATTCCACCAACGATAAGTATAATACAGCCGCTAAATAACAGTAACTGTGGAAAATTCATCGAAGTTAAGGCAGACGTTACAGATAATATGGGAGTAGATAAAGTAATCGCAGAGCTAATAAGCTCTGGAAGTGTTGTGAATACAACCACGTTGCAAGGAAACCAATCCAACGGAGTATATTTTGGAGAACTATCAGCTCCAAAAGATGGATTGTATAATATAACAATTATAGCAAACGATACATCAGGAAATAAAAACAACAATACTGTATATAATATATCTGTGGATACAATTCCACCAACGATAAGTATAAATTATCCTCAAAACGTCACGTATGATCACAACATAACCTTGATAAATGTAACAGTAACAGACAATACTGCTGTGAATACAGTCATTGCTGACGTGGATGGAATTAATCATACCATGACATTACAAAACGGTTATTACATTACAAACGTAAACATCGGTGATGGACATCACACTATAACAATTATAGCAAACGATACTTCTGGAAACGTGGCCAATAAATCAATATCGTTCACAGTGGATACAATTCCACCAACGATAAGTATAATACAGCCGCTAAATAACAGTAACTGTGGAAAATTCATCGAAGTTAAGGCAGACGTTACAGATAATATGGGAGTAGATAAAGTAATCGCAGAGCTAATAAGCTCTGGAAGTGTTGTGAATACAACCACGTTGCAAGGAAACCAATCCAACGGAGTATATTTTGGAGAACTATCAGCTCCAAAAGATGGATTGTATAATATAACAATTATAGCAAACGATACATCAGGAAATAAAAACAACAATACTGTATATAATATATCTGTGGATACAATTCCACCAACGATAAGTATAAATTATCCTCAAAACGTCACGTATGATCACAACATAACCTTGATAAATGTAACAGTAACAGACAATACTGCTGTGAATACAGTCATTGCTGACGTGGATGGAATTAATCATACCATGACATTACAAAACGGTTATTACATTACAAACGTAAACATCGGTGATGGACATCACACTATAACAATTATAGCAAACGATACTTCTGGAAACGTGGCCAATAAATCAATATCGTTCACAGTGGATACAATTCCACCAACGATAACCTCATCTTTCACTACACTGACAACAAACACCATAGTGAAAACTAAAAACATGCCTCAGTATTCTTCTTCTCCATCAACATCTAATGATCTAATAATAAATACTGTGATAACTTCAGGACATTCTCATAACTATTTAGGGGTTAATAAAGATATTAAATCCTTAGAAATCAGTAGAATAACTTATATTTCAAAACTAATAGTTGGTTCAGAAGTAGATGCTGATTTATCGGCTAAGGAGTTAAAGGATACTTATGATTTAATCAACAAACCGTTAGAGATAACTGATGATACCATATTAGTTGGAGGTCCAGTGGCTAATCCGTTAACTAAGAAGTATATGGATAAATTCCCAGTTAGGATAACCAATGACTACCCAGGTAAGAATAGGGGAGTTATTGAGGCAATTACTTTGAGGGTTAAAGTTGATGAAAATATCTATAGGGATGTAACGGTAGTTCTCTTGGCAGGTTCTGATAGATGGGGAACTAAGGCAGCGGTAGAATACTTCAAACAATTAGACGACATTCCAAAAGAACCAATATTCGTAGAATGGAAAGATGGGAAAGCAGTAAAAATAGAAAAGCCATAACTTCCCTTATTCTTTTTATTTTGATGAAACAGAAAGTTGTTTTCTGGCAATGAAAACCTTTTAGGTTTTTATATAACTTTTTCTAAAATTTTATGGGAAATCAATAAAAATAGAAAAAATATTAAATATTTCTTTTAAAAATATATACCTTTTTTAATAGAATTTTCATACAAAATATCTTTATTAATCTTTACTGTGGTTATAAATATAATTCATAACAACTTTTAGGCACATGAAAGTTTTATTTTGTTAATTTTGTCAAAGTTATGTTAAGAGTTTAGATTGTAAGGGATAGGAGATGATAGAATGAAGTTTTCTATTATTTTGGGGACGAGGCCTGAGATTATAAAACTTTCTCCTATAATTAGGGTTTTGGAAAGGATTAATATAGATTGGCATATTATTCATACTAATCAGCATTATTCTGAGAATATGGATAGGGTATTTTTTGAAGAGTTGGATTTGCCAAAAGCAAGATATAATTTGAATATTGGTTCTGGTAGTCATGGAGAGCAGACGGGAAAGATGTTAATAGGGATAGAGAAAGTTCTTTTAAAAGAAAAGCCAGATGTTGTGATCGTTCAAGGGGATACAAATACTGTTTTAGCTGGGGCTTTAACTGCTTCTAAATTAAAAATCGATGTTGCTCATGTTGAAGCTGGTTTAAGGAGTTTTGATAGGAACATGCCAGAGGAGATAAATAGGATTTTAACTGATCATATAAGCAGTTATCTATTTGCTCCGACGGAAATGGCTAAAAATAATTTGTTAGATGAAGGTATTGGAGAGAGTAAGATTTTTGTCGTTGGAAATACTATTGTTGATGCCACTTTGCAAAATTTAAAGATTGCTGAAAAAAACGAAAAAGTTAAAGATTTTTTTAATGATATTGTTGATGGAGCTTATTTTTTACTAACTCTACATAGGGCTGAAAATGTTGATGATAAGAAAAGATTAAAGAATATCATTGATGGATTGTCTATAATATCTGAAATTTACGATAAAGAAATAATATTTCCAATCCATCCGAGAACTAAGAAAAGATTGGAAGAGTTTAATTTGTTTGATAAACTAAAAAGCAACAAAAAAATAAAAATCATTGATCCAGTTGGTTATTTGGAGTTTTTAATGTTAGAAAAAAATGCAAAATTAATCTTAACAGACAGTGGAGGAGTTCAGGAAGAAGCATGCATTTTAAAAATTCCATGCATAACTTTGAGAGATAATACAGAAAGACCAGAAACAGTTAAAGTAGGGGCTAATATATTAGTCGGAGATAACAAGGAAAAACTAATTAAAGCAGTTAAAACAATGCTCAATAAAAAGAGAAATTGGAAAAACCCATTCGGAGATGGAAAAAGTGGAGAAAAAATTGTGAATATACTTCTTGAAGAAATGAAAATATAAGTATATGAATGTAGATATATTATTAGATCAATTTTAAGTTAAATCGATAAGTATATATTTATTTTATTGCCATAATTATCTATAATGGATCTCAATAATTTATCATAATTTATAATCATTAGTGTTTTTGATAAGGGGATTTTTATGGAACTGACAGTTGTGCAAAGAGAAATTCTACAAGAGTTAATAAATCTTTATCGGGAGAAAAATAGACCAATAAAAGGAACAGAAATAGCTCTACGGCTAAATAGGAATCCAGGAACAATTCGAAATCAAATGCAGGCATTAAGAGCTCTCGACTTAGTTGATGGAGTTCCAGGACCTAAAGGAGGGTATGTTCCAACAAGTAAGGCATATAGAGCATTGGGATTAGGAGATGAAGGAGAAATAATTGTTCCAATATACAAAGATGGAAAAAAGGTTGAGGGAGTTAAAGTTGTGAAAATAGAGTTTGATACCGTCTCACATGAAAAATGTTGTTCTTCAAAGATACATATAGAGGGAGATACAAAACACTTTAACATTGGAGACATTATCAGAGTGGGGCCAACGTATCACAATAAAATTATAATAAATGGAAGAATCGTTGGAAGGGATGATATTCATAGAATTTTATTAATAGATGTCCTTGGGGTCTCAAGCATTCCAAATATAAGAGTTGGAGATGTTGGAATTAAAGAGGTCTGGACAATAAGTCCCAACTGCACTTTAAAAGAAACTGCAAAATTGTTTGCTGAGAAATACATCAGCGGAGCTCCTGTTGTAGATAGAGGAAAGTTAGTTGGAGTAATTAGTTTACATGATATTGCTGAAAACATTGAAAATGTAGATAAAAAAGTTAAAGAAGTTATGAGAAAAAATGTCTTAACAATTCACAAAAACGAGAAAATACATGATGCTTTAAAAATTATGAATAAAAATAATGTTGGAAGATTGGTTATTGTAGATGATGACGAGAAAATTGTTGGAATTATCACAAGAACGGATATTTTAAAAATCATTAGTGGAAAATTCCCTGAAAACTTTAAAATATAAGGAGGAGGTATGAATATCAATAGAAAGGAATTTGTCGTTGTTTAGAAAAATATATATTTGATGTTTTAGAATTTTGTAGTAGGAGATTAAAGTTTTTACATTTTGAATATTCGAATTTATTCCTTTTTAATGTAATTTCAATTTAAATTTTCATTTTTAAACAAATATCGCTTATTGAGAGGGATATTATGGTTAAAATTGTAGATACTACTTTTAGAGATGCTCAACAATCGTTGATCGCTACAAGAATGAGAACCGAGGATATGCTACCAATAGCGGAGAAGATGGATGAGGTTGGCTTTTATTCTATGGAGGTCTGGGGAGGAGCTACTTTTGACGCGTGTATAAGATACCTGAACGAGGATCCATGGGAGAGATTGAGGGCTTTAAAAAAGAGGATCCAAAAAACCCCATTGCAGATGCTTTTAAGAGGGCAGAACTTAGTTGGTTATAGACACTATCCTGATGATATAGTTGAAAAGTTTGTTATAAAAGCCCATGAAAATGGAATAGATATTTTTAGAATTTTTGATGCTTTAAACGATGTAAGAAACATGGAAACGGCAATAAAAACAGCTAAAAAAGTAGGAGCTGAGGTTCAAGGGGCTATAAGTTATACAATAAGCCCAGTTCATACGATAGATCAATACGTAGAGTTGGCAAAAAAATTGGAAGAGATGGGGTGCGATTCTCTCTGTATAAAGGATATGGCAGGACTTTTAACTCCATATGAAGGATACGAATTAGTTAAACGACTAAAAGAAGAAATTTCAATACCGATAGACGTTCATAGCCACTGCACAAGTGGTTTAGCCCCAATGACTTATCTAAAAGTTATCGAAGCGGGGGCAGATATTGTCGACTGTGCAATATCTCCATTCGCAATGGGAACATCCCAACCACCAACAGAAAGTATTGTTGTAGCTTTAAAGGGAACAAAATACGATACCGGCTTGGATTTAAAACTCTTAAATGAGATCAGGGATTACTTTATGAAAGTTAGAGAGAAGTATAAGATGTTAATCTCTCCAATATCGCAAATTGTCGATGCGAGAGTACTGATCTATCAAGTTCCAGGAGGAATGTTATCTAACTTGGTTTCACAACTTAAAGAGCAGGGAGCACTTGATAGATTAGAGGACGTTTTAAAAGAAATTCCAAGAGTAAGAAAGGATTTGGGGTATCCTCCATTAGTTACTCCAACCTCTCAGATTGTTGGAACTCAGGCAGTTTTGAATGTTTTAACTGAAGAGAGATACAAGATTATCACAAACGAAGTAGTTAATTATGTAAAGGGCTTTTATGGAAAGCCACCAGCTCCAATTAATCCAGAGTTATTGAAGAGAGTTTTAGATGAAGGAGAGAAGCCAATTACTTGCAGACCTGCTGATTTATTACCTCCAGAATGGGAGAAAGTTAAAAAAGAAGCAGAAGAGAAAGGAATTGTTAAGAAGGAAGAAGATATATTAACCTATGCCTTATATCCACAGATAGCTGTTAAATTCCTAAGAGGAGAGTTAAAGGCAGAGCCAATTCCAAAAGAAAAAGATATTGGAAAGATCTTAGAGATTCCAACTGAATATATTGTAGAGGTTGATGGAGAGAAGTTTGAAGTTAAGATAGAACCAAAGATTGGAACAGAGTTGAAGAGAAAGAAAGAGATCATAACTGCGGAGATGGAGGGGGCTATAACCTCACCATTTAGAGGAATGGTAACAAAAATTAAAGTTAAAGAAGGAGATAAAGTCAAGAAGGGAGATGTTATTGTTGTATTAGAGGCAATGAAGATGGAGCATCCAATAGAAAGCCCAGTTGAGGGAACTGTAGAGAAGATCTTAATCGACGAAGGAGATGCCGTGAATGTTGGAGATGTGATTATGATAATTAAATAAAACGAATTCAATCTCTTTTTTAAGATATTTTTTAGTATTTGGGGGAAATTATGGAGAAAAAATGGATATGCCCGAAATGTGGAAATGCAGATGCTTTTGAAAGAGAAGTATCCATGACTGGAGGAATATTTTCAAGAATTTTTAATATCCAATATAACCGTTTTATAGCAATAACATGTAAAAAATGCGGATATACAGAATTTTATGACAAAAAAGTTCTAAAAGGAAAAAATACCTTAGCAGATATTTTAGATATTATATTTGGAAGGTGAAAAACAATGTTCAACAAGGTCTTAATTGCAAATAGAGGGGAAATAGCAATTAGAATTATAAGAGCGTGTTGGGAATTGGGGATTAAAACAGTCGCTGTTTACTCTGAAGCAGATAAAAGATCCCTACACGCTACCTTAGCAGATGAAGCATACTGCATTGGAGAAGCCCCAGCAATAAAGAGTTATCTAAACATTGATGCAATATTAAATGTTGCTGAGAAGGCAAAAGTTGATGCCATCCATCCGGGTTATGGGTTCTTAGCTGAAAATGCAAAATTTGCGAGGGCAGTTAAAAAGGCAGGTTTTGAGTTTATTGGGCCAAATCCTGAAGCAATAGAAGCAATGGGAAGCAAAATAAATGCTAAAAAAATCATGAAAAAAGCAGGAGTTCCTTTAATTCCAGGAAGTGATGGGGCTATTGAAGATATTGATGAAGCGATAGAGATTGCTGAACAGATTGGCTTTCCCGTGGTTGTTAAGGCCTCAGCTGGCGGTGGCGGAATGGGAATGAGCGTTGCTTACAGCAAAGAAGAATTAAGGGAAGTTATAGAGTCAGCAAGAAATATCGCAAAGAGTGCTTTTGGAGATCCAACGGTATTTATTGAAAAATACTTAGAAAATCCGAGACATATTGAAATCCAATTATTGGGAGATAAGCATGGAAATATCATCCACTTGGGAGATAGAGAATGCTCAATACAGAGGAGACATCAGAAGTTAATTGAGGAAGCCCCATCTCCAATAATGACAGAAGAGTTAAGAGAGAGAATGGGAAAAGCAGCAATAAAGGCAGGAAAGGCAATAAATTATGACAGTGCAGGAACTGTTGAGTTTTTGTATGAAAACGGCAACTTTTACTTCTTAGAGATGAATACAAGAATTCAAGTTGAACATACAGTTACAGAGCAAATTACTGGAATTGATTTAGTTAAGGCGATGATTAAAATAGCTGCTGGAGAAGAATTAACTCTAAAACAGGAGGATGTTGAGATAAGAGGACATGCTATTGAGTGTAGAATTAACGCAGAAGATCCATTAAACGATTTTGTTCCATCTCCCGGAAAGATAAAGCTTTACAGATCTCCGGGAGGTCCGGGGGTTAGGATAGACAGTAGTGTTTATGGAGGGGCAGAGATTCCACCTTATTATGATTCGATGGTAGCTAAGTTAATTACCTATGGAAACAGTAGGGAGGAGGCAATAGCGAGAATGAGGAGAGCTTTGAGGGAGTATGTTATTATTGGAGTTAAAACGAATATCCCTTTTCACAGGGCTGTTTTGGAAGAAGAGGATTTCTTAAAAGGAAATATATCAACGCATTATGTTGAGAAAAAGATGCCAAAATTAAAGGATAGAATGATAACCTATGCATTAGAGTCGAGAGATTTATATAGTGTAGTTTCAGAGAAGGTATTTGAGAAGAATAAAAAAATAGCTGCTACTGTTGGGGGTTTATCAATGTATATATCTCAAATTATGAAGGAGAATGAAATAAATAACAAGGAGTGGTAATTCAAAAAAAGGATAATATTTATATAACATAAGGAAGTAGTTTATTAAAAACCATTTTTGAACAACTTAAAACATACCTTAAAAAATAATTAAAAGGCAATTTGGTTTATATATGAAAGAAAAGAAAAGGTGATATTAATGCCAGGAACAAAACAGGTTAACGTTGGTTCATTAAAAGTTGGACAGTATGTTATGATTGATGGAATTCCTTGTGAAATTGTAGATATTAGCGTCTCAAAGCCAGGAAAACACGGTGGAGCTAAGGCAAGAGTTGTAGGAATTGGAATATTTGATAAGGTTAAAAAAGAGTTTGTTGCACCAACATCAAGCAAGGTAGAGGTGCCAATAATTGATAGAAGAAAAGGACAGGTCTTAGCTATAATGGGAGATATGGTTCAAATTATGGACTTGCAAACATATGAAACATTAGAATTACCAATTCCAGAAGGTTTGGAAGGTTTAGAGCCAGGAGGAGAAGTAGAATATATGGAGGCAGTTGGTCAATATAAGATAACAAGAGTTATTGGTGGAAAATAAAAACGATAAAGCAAATATTACAAAAAATAAATATTTATGAGTAATATTTTGTGGGATGATTATATCTCAAAAGTCCCATTTACGGTTCTAACTACAACAACATTTTTAATATATTCTTTTGCAATTTTTCCTAATTTTTTTAACTCATTTTCTTTTGGCATTGGTAGTTTTTTGAATTCATCATCGTAAGCATCTTTTGGTTCAAATTGTTGAATAGCATATAGATCACAATTTTTAACTGTTTTTGCAATTTCTTTAATATCTTCTTCATCCATAACCCTAGGAACAAATGTTGTTCTGCATTCAACAAAGATATCATGACTTTTACAAATATCAATTATATTTAATATTTTATTTTTTATCTCTTCTCCACTTTCTTTACACTTTACAAACTCCCTATATCTATCAAATCTACACTTGACATCAACAGCCACATAATCAACAAGATCGTTTTTAACCAACTCTTCAATAACCTCAGGATGTGTTCCATTGGTGTCTATTTTTACAGGAAGATTATTTTTTTTAGCATATCTTGCTATCTCTATTACTGCATCTTTTTGCAATGTTGGCTCTCCTCCGCTGATAACGATCGCATCTGCAAACAAAAAGTCAATATCTTTAAAAAGTTCCTCTATTGTCATTTCTTTTTTGTGTTGTAAGATGTGTTTTAGGTTATGACAGTAGGGGCACTTCATATTACATCCATGTAAAAATATAACAGCAGAGGCCTTTTTTGGAAAGTCAATTGTTGAAAGATCAACGATTCCTGAGATAACTACTTTCACGATCTCACCTTCTATGTTTAAGAGACAAAAATACTTTTTTACCTAAATTGAGGTTAAAAAATAATTAAAAAATAAATTAAACTGGCAAAATTAAAATCCATGTTAATCAAAATCAAATATAAACGTCTCAATTTTTATATAAAGGGGTATATGATGTATATATAGTTTTGTAGTTTTGTTTCTATCATTGGATTATATTGATAAAAATTAAAAATTGATAACTAAGACAAATAAAAGCAAAGCGATTAAAAAGCGAAATATGTAATAAAAAATAAAATAAATAAAAAAGATTATTTAATCAATTTTAATCTTTTTTAGGAGTATCATCTTCACTACATCTGCACAGAGTCCTTCAAGTATTGCAAAGACCCAGAGGAATAGTGCTAAGCCCCAACCAATTGGAGACATTAAAATCCCTTCTGCTGCCACGATCGTTCCGATTATATTGGTTCCCATAATTCCCCAGAACAATAGTTTGTGAGGATATGGGGGCTTCCACATCCAATCTTTAATTCTTGTTATAAATATTGTAACGTGTCCTGCCAGTATTAACTTTAAGAATACGAAGGTTTGTAGTTGTGATAATGAGAGATGTAGGACTTTGTCTGCAATATAGAATACAATAAACGAACCAGCAACTCCGACAAAGCCGATTATTGTGGAGATCAGTAATACTTCTTTCATCTTCCATTTTGCAGGATGTTTTGTTTCAACAACGTTATCGTAGGCAATTGCTAATATTGGTATATCATTCAATATCGCTAAAAGCACGATCATCAATGCAGTTATTGGATAGATTCCGAGTAATAATATACAAAGTTCAATGAAAAACAAGATTCTTATGGTTTCTGCAATCCTATATATTATATAACTTTCCATTCTTTGAAAGATCCTTCTCGCTTCCTGAATTGCATCTACTATAACAGATATTCCTGGAGAGAGTAGGATTATATCAGCAGCAGCTCTTGCAGCATCCGTTGCGTTTGAAACAGCAATACCACAGTCAGCTTTTTTGAGAGCAGGAGCATCATTAACTCCATCTCCTGTCATAGCAACAAGGTGTCCTTTGTTTTGCAAGGCATCAACGATCTTATACTTATGTTCAGGGAAAACTTCTGCAAATCCATCTGCCTCTTCAATAATATCATCGAATTTCTCTTCTTTAATTTCTCCTCTTTTTAGTTTTTCGAGTAATTCTCTTATTGAAATTATTTTATCTCCAATTCCCAACATTCTTGCAATGTTTTTGGCTATTGCAATATGGTCTCCTGTAACCATCTTTATTATAACACCAAGTTCTTTTATCTTTTTAACTGCAAGCGGAGCATCCTCTCTTGGAGGATCGTATAGAGGAATTATCCCAACAAAGTGCCATTTCCCATTTTTATAGACCGCAACTCCTAACGCTCTATATCCACTTTCAGCGAGTTTATCAACAATATCCTCAACCTCTTTTCTTAATTTCTCATCTGCTTCACACAGATCGAGGATAACTTGCGGAGCTCCTTTTGAAACTTTAAATTCTTCATCGTTTGTTATTGTAGCTTCTGTTCTCTTAATCACTGGATCGAATGGAATAAATTTTTTAACTTTATATTTTTTTAACCTTTCAATAAGCCCCAATTTTTTTGCTTCATTTAAGATTGCCATATCTATTGCGTCGGCGTCTTCTTCTCTTGAAGCAAGAGAAGCATAGAGAATAACATCCTCTTTTGTGAATCCGTTCATTGGAATTATATCTCCACAGACAAGTTGATTTTTGGTTAGTGTTCCTGTTTTATCTGAACAGAGAATATCCACGCCAGCAAGTTCTTCGATAGCAACTAATTTTTTAACTATTGCATCTTTTTTTGCTAAATTTAAGGCACCTATTGCCATAGTTATTGATAAAACAGCTGGCATTGCAGCAGGGATTGCAGAAACAGCTAAAACAAGTGCAAATTGGGCTGTTTCAATAAGATCCTTTCCTCTGTAGAGCTCAACTGCCACCATAATTCCTATTAATATAATTGCTAATATCATCAAATAGTTTCCTATTTTAACGATCATCTTTTGATAGGAACTAACTCTCTTTGCTTTTTCAACTAATTTAACGGTTTTTCCAAAGTAGGTATTTAAACCTGTGGCTTTCACTACTCCTGTCATCTCTCCCTTTTTAACGATAGATCCTGAATATGCAATGTCTCCAACTTTTTTTTCCACTGGAAGGGATTCTCCTGTTAAGGCAGATTCATCCACCACTAAATAATCTCCTTCAACCAATATTATATCTGCAGGAACTATATCTCCTATCCTTATTCTAACTACATCACCAGGAACAAGTTCTTTTGCTGGGATAACTTGCCATTTTCCATCTCTTAAAACCCGTGCGTTTAATGCCATCTTTTGTTTTAAATATTCAATTACATTTTCAGCTTTGTGTTCTTCCCAAAATCCGATTATTCCATTAACAATTAGTAAAATCATAATTATGGTAAAGTCAATCCAGTGTTTGATGATTGCTGATAAAATAGCTGCTATTTCTATCATCCAAGCAATAGGATTCCAAAAATAAGATAAAAACTTTATTAACGGATGAACTTTTTTTTCTGGAATTTCGTTATATCCATACTTCTCTAATCTTCTTTTTGCTTCCTCAGAGGATAATCCAGTTTTTAATGAAGTTTTAAGTTCTTCTTCGATTTCTTCAATATCCATAGTCCCCCTCTGTTTTTTCTTTTAACAACACAACCCAATATAACAGATTGAATCATAGATCGCAGATTCTAATAACATTAAAAAATTATTTTCCTTCAAAAAATTTATAAAAAATAATTTACCGCTTGCTAAAATAATCCTCAAAATATTTTAAAATATCTTTTTCAGTAATGATACCAACTACCCTGTTATTTTCATCTATAACAGGCAATGCTCCAATATCATTATCGATCATCGTTTTAGCAATGTCTTTTAATTTATTCCCCTCCTTTGCTGTTATAACATCCTTCTTCATTATCTCTTCCATCCTAACATTTGTTATTTCCCTAACATTTCCAGTTTTTAAATGATTAAATGCCCAATCACTACCTAAGAGTTTTATAAAGTCAGTTGATGTTATAATTCCTACCAATCTCTCCTCACTAACTACTGGCAATCTTCTAAATCCATTTCTCACCATCGTTCTCGCAACATCCTTTAATCTCTCTCCCGGTGTTGCCACGATAACATCTCTCGTAATGTAATCGTCAATGACTGCATTTTCGTCTATTTTGTCTATTAGTGATCTTATAATATCTCTCTCAGTTATTAAAGAGATTAACTGATTTTCATCATTAACTATTGGAACTCCCCCAACGTTCTTATTTAGAAATGTCTCAATTGCATCATCTATCTCCGAATTTTCTTTTAAAGTTATTACATTTTCTTCCATTATCTCTCTAACTGGCTCGTTTATTGCCGATAACAAGTTTCTTCCATGCTTCTCTCTTATTAAGTTATATTTTGATCCCCCACCCATAAAATCCACTATATCCATACTTGTAATTATTCCAACCACTTTATTATTTCCTGCATTAACAACAGGCAATCTTCGGTATCTATTCTCATTCATAGTTTTAAGAGCGTTTCTTATTGTTGTGGTTGGATATACCGTTATTATTTTTTTATTTTCTGCTATTTTTATCACTTTCACGAGCATCCCTCACGGAATTTTTGAGGTTATTCCAAGCGATCGATAAATTATCCCTTATCGGTTTATTTCTAAATTTTATAAATTTCATTTATTTTTATATCTTTATATCATTTTATTATTTCCTTTATATTATTTTTTTATTTCATTTCGATTTATTTGGAAAATTTTAACAACATACAATAAATAATATAACCATCAACATATAAAATAATTATCGTGATTGTGGTTGATATGAAGGATGTGGAAACAATTATAAAGGGAATAATTAAAGATATGAATCCAAGATTTAAGAGAAAAACATTAAAAGAACTTATAGATGAAGAAAAGCCACATGTAATTATAAATGGGAAGAGACATCGAATAAAGCGAAGAGAGTTGGAGTTTTTAAAAGAGATTGCTAACGAAAATCTAAAAATTCCCATAGTGTTAGAAGTAGACACATCAATAGGAGGAGCGATAAAAGTTAGTGGAGTTGAAGAGGTTAAAGTAATATCTAAAATTTTAGAAAAAGAAATAGATCCGTTTTCTGAGAGGGATATTCTCTACATCTACAAGCCAGAGTTAAGAATAGTAAGAAAAGAACTGCCAACTACAACTCAACTGATCTTTAAACTATCTCTACGCGATTAAAAAGTGATAAACATGAAGAGTAAGAAGTATTATGGAAGAGATCCAATAAAAAAACTAATGAACGACCCAGAAAAAAGAGAAAAACTTTTTAAATTTTTATTTTTTTTGAATATATGGGTTTGGTTTATGATATTTTTAGGAGCAGTTATCTTTATTATAATAATGGTAAGACATTTTTTATAACTTTTATAATCATCATGTTAAGTATAATATCTTGAAGTTAACTATAAGATTAATTAGTGGAATTAAGAGGATGAAAAAATGGATATAGAAAAAGAGGCATATGATAAAATTATAGAAGCGGGAAAAATTGCCTCAAAAGTAAGAGAAGAGGCAAAAAAAATGATAAAACCAGGAGTAAAGTTAATCGAAGTAGCAGAATTTGTAGAGCAGAGAATTATGGAGTTAGGAGCAAAACCTGCCTTTCCATGTAATCTGTCAATAAACGATATTGCTGCTCACTACACACCAAAATTAAATGATGATTTAGAATTTGGAGATGAAGATATTGTTAAATTGGATTTAGGGGCTCATATTGATGGATATATTGCAGACACAGCGTTAACCGTAGATCTTTCAAAATCATACAGCGATCTAATAAAAGCTTCTGAAGATGCTCTCTATACAGTAATAAAAGAGATTACCCCTCCCATGAATATCGGAGAAATGGGAAGAATTATTCAGGAAGTTATAGAAAGTTATGGCTACAAACCTGTTTCTAACCTCTCAGGGCACGTGATGCATAGATACGAACTACACACCGGAGTTAGCATTCCAAACGTTTATGAAAAAACAAATAAAGAAATAAACGTTGGGGATTTAGTAGCAATAGAGCCATTCGCTACCAATGGTTTTGGAATGGTGAAGGATGGGAACTTAGGAAATATTTACAAGTTTTTAGCAAAAAGACCAGTTAGATTACCGCAAGCAAGAAAACTTTTAGATCATATTTCAAAAAACCACTCCTACTTACCTTTTGCAGAACGATGGGTTTTGAAAAGTGAAAACGAAAGATTGGCATTAAACTCTTTACTTAGAGCTTCATGTATCTACGGTTATCCTATATTAAAAGAAAGAAACGGAGGAATGGTTAGTCAAGCAGAGCATACAATTTTAATAACTGATAATGGAATTGAAATAACAACCAAATAAGTGAGAAAATGACTCTAAAAAAGTTAGAAGAGTTTGGAATAACTTTAAAAAATTTAGTTGAAGCAGGGATGGCGTTATATATTGGAAGTGAAGAAGAGGAAAAAGAAGTTAAAAAAAATCTTGAAAAAATAATTCTAAAACAACTTTCAAATCCAAACGTCTCAACCTTAATAATTGCTGCAATACTTTTAGATAGAGAAGGAAAAAATGGAAAACTTCCCTTTAACTATTCAGACGATCCCAACTACGTCTATGCAGATGAAGTTATCGGCTTAGCAATAGCCAATGAAATAGCAGGAACAAAAGCAATATTCAATTTCAGATTCTACGATGGAAAAAAACCGGGAATTATTGGAAAATTAGATAAAGAGGGTTATATGTTTTTAGATGATGCTATTGCAGGACTCTTAGCAGGATGTATGAGTAAAGTTTTCGAGGTGTGAAAAATGAGCAGATCAAAGGAGTTGTTTGAAGAGGCAAAAAAATATTTGGTTGGAGGAGTTAACAGCCCAGTAAGATACTTTAAACCCTATCCGTTTTTTGTTGAAAAAGCCAAGGACTGCTATTTATTTGACGTTGATGGAAACTGCTATATTGATTACTGCTTAGCTTATGGACCAATGGTTTTAGGTCATGCAAACGAAAAGATAGTTGAGGCAGTTAAAGAGCAACTTGAACTTGGCAGTGCTTACGGATGTCCAACAGAGAAAGAGATTATCTTAGCTAAAGAGGTTGTTAAAAGAGTTCCATGTGCTGAGATGGTTAGATTTGTTAATTCTGGAACTGAAGCGACGATGTCAGCTATAAGATTAGCAAGAGGAATTACTGGAAGAAAGAAGATTATTAAGTTTGATGGAGCTTATCATGGAGCTCATGACTATGTTTTAGTTAAAAGCGGTAGCGGAGCTTTAACCCACGGACATCCAAACTCTCCAGGCATTCCAGAGGAGACAACAAAAAACACAATATTAGTGCCTTTTAATGATGAAGATGCTGTTAAAAAAGTAATAAATGAAAATAAAGATGAAATTGCCTGTATCATAGTTGAACCAGTTATGGGTAATGTTGGTTGTATATTACCAAAAGATGGCTATTTAGAGTTTTTGAGGGAAATAACTGAGGAAAATGACATTTTATTAATATTTGATGAGGTTATAACTGGATTTAGATTGTCTAAAGGAGGAGCTCAAGAGTATTTTGGAGTAGTTCCAGATATTGCTACCTTAGGAAAGATTTTGGGAGGGGGCTTTCCAATTGGTGCGATTGTAGGGAGAAGAGAACTTATGGAGCAGTTTTCTCCATTAGGGGCTATATATCAAGCAGGAACATTTAACGGAAATCCAATATCAATAACTGCCGGAATCGCCACTCTTGAACAGTTGGATGATAGGTTTTATAAAGAAACAGCAAGAACTGCTAAGATATTGGCAGATACATTGAGAGAGTTGGCTGATAAACATAATATTAAAGCTAAGGTTTATAACATTGCTTCAATGTTCCAAATCTATTTCAATGATAAGGAAGTTGTGAATTATGAGATTGCCAAGCAGAGTGAGGTTGAGAGATTTATGAAATACTTTTGGGGATTGTTGGAGAGAGGGGTTTTTGTTCCTCCTTCACAGTTTGAATGTTGCTTTACCTCAATAAAACACGATGATAAGGTTGTTGATAAAACAATAGAAGTTATGGAGGAGGTGTTTAAGATTTTAAAGTAGTTTTTTAGATTACTTTTGTAGTTTATTTAGATTAGGAGATAAGAAGAAAAAGGACACATAATATCAAATGTCTTAGTATTTAAACTCAATCATCCTCCAAATTGGATGATATATGGCTTTATAAACCTCTCTTGCAAAGTTTAAAAATCCTATAAATCCAGTGAATGGATAAAAGTCCTGAGGGAATGATAGAAATGGAATTCCAAATTTTAACGCCATATATTTCTCCTTAGTTCCGCCAACAAATATATCTGGTTTTTTGTGCTTAAATATTAGCTCTAAATCAATCTTTGAGGCATCATCAACTAAGATGGTGTTGTCATCTACATTTATATAAGCATCTAAGTAATCCTCAAAACTACCAAACTGTGAGCCAACTGAAACAACCTCCATGCCCAAATCTTTAAATGCAGAGGTTAGTATTCCTATTTTAGAAGCTCCCATGAACATTCCTACTTTTTTCCCTTTCAACTTTTTTATATAAAATTCTAATTCATCTTTAATTTTCTCAAACTCTTCCTTTATAACATCTCTTGCTCTATCTTCAATTCCAAAGAATTTTGCAATATCCATTAATGATTTTTTTGTATTTCTTAATCCAATAAAAGAAACCTTTAATTGTGGAATATCATATCTATCTTCCATATAGTTTGCTATATATTTTCCAGTTCTTCTGCAATGGACAAGATTTAGCTTAGCATTCTTTGAATTTTTTACATCCTCTACTGAACAATCTCCTGTAAATGTTGCTATAACCTCAATACCTAATTTATTCAACAAATCTTTAATAACCTTTGTTTCATTACATACGTTATATTCCCCAATTATGTTGACCACTAATTTGTCTTTAAATTCTTTCTTAAACTCTCCTTCTTTAATTAATCTAAATAAAGCTTTCATTGCAATTTCATGACCCTTTGATTGATGATAACCGCAAAATCCAGGACAGAATACTGGAATAACTGGAATTCTCAATATATCTTCAGCATCTCTACTAATCCTTTCTATATTATCTCCAATCAATGCAGGAACGCAAGTTATATAAACAAATATTGCCTCTCCTCCTAATTCTTTATGGGATTCAATTATTGTATTGTATAGCTTTTTTTCTCCTCCATAAACAACATCTGCTTCCTGTATATCTGTTGAGATTATAGTATATCTTTTTTTCCTAACGTTCTGCCCATAAAAAGCACAACCAATTGGAGAGTGTATAATATGAAGTGTATTTTTTATAGGGGCTAAAATCCATCTTGCTCCATAATATGGACAACTTCTTTGATTAACAACCCCTGGAGATGATTTCTTATCTGATAGCGGAAGCCCATCCCTTTTTAATGTAATTTTATATGGAAGGACTTTTACAGCATTTTCATTCATACTATCTCCTTTAACACTTCAATTAATTTTTTGTAGTCGTTAACATCTTCACTCGGAGGATGCAAAATATATAAAGAACCATTTTTGAAAACTCTAACTCCCAAAACCTCTCCCTTACTGTTCTCAATAATTGGCTCATAATTCCATTGTTCATAATCACAAATTAGTGTTAGAGTATCAACTATCCCTAACTTCCCTTCTTCGTCTTTAATCTCATATATGTGTGAGTATTTTCTAATTAAATCAGCATATCTTGAAAATTTATCATCTTTGACTTTGATATCATCTCCATCTTTGCATCTAACCACAAAACCATCTCTGGTTAGATGTTTCATTAAATAATGTTCTAAAATCCTCCCTTTTGATATATTTTTAAAGTAAGGATCAATAACGACAACTTTTGGTTCATCTTTGCTTTCTAAGACCTCTTTAACTTTTATATCTTTTAATATTGTGGAGATACTTGACTGATTTGCTGAATATGATGTTAAGTCATTAAAGAATAATGGGAGATAGATAATAGATAGATCATATTTTGCCACATCTATTTTGTTAAATGGAAGAAATAAGCACTCATCTACGTCGTAAGAGTCAATATTATCGAGTTTTTTTCCTAAGAATAGGACTTTCATTTTTTCAACCTCTTTTTTATAGTTATCACCTTATTAAAATTTTTATTAGATCTATATAAATCTTTCGGTATTAGGAATCTTACTTCCTTATAGATTTAAAATATTGATGAAGCTATTGTTAAACGTTGTGCTATGATTAAGTAAAATAAAAGTAGTAAAATGATTTACCTTGACTTGTTGTTTCTAATGTGAAAATAATTTATTAGGCCTTCTGCATCTAAAATTTTTCTTTCCACACCTTTTGGCACCTTACAATCAAGGATAAGATTTTCATTTGCAGTTATCTTCTCATTATCTAAGTCGATTTCAACTATATCATTGTCTTCTAATTCGTCTGTATTTGCGATTATTGGAAATAGTCCAATGTTTATCGCATTTCTATAAAATATCCTTGCAAAACTTTTTGCTATAACTGCTTTAATGCCACAATACTTTATTGCTATAACCGCCTGTTCTCTACTTGAACCACAACCAAAGTTTTCCCCCGCAACAATGACATCTCCCTCTTTAACCTTTTTTGAAAACTCTTTATCAATTCCATACATACAATATCTCGCTAATTCATAAGGATCAGTTGTTTTTAAATAAGGTCCTGGGATTATTGCATCAGTATCAACATCATCCCCAAACTTATGAACTCTTCCTCTAATCATACTTTCACCCTTCAATTTATGTATGTCTTTTAGTAACATTCCTATTTTTTGCATATAAATATTTCGGAATAGGGAAAGTTATTTCCTAATGATGACAGAAGAAGATATTGAAATTTTAACATTCATATCTTTTTTAAGCCCCATTCTATTTGCCTTAGATCTTATAACTTCACAAATTAAGGTAATTCCATTCACGTCAAGAATTGCTCTAACAGTTGACAAGCTTAAAGGATAAACATCTATAATTTCTGCGTCAAATATATTTTCCTTGTTGTAGTGATATCTGCAACCTCCATCTCCTACGAGCATTATATCTTCCGGTCTTATGGCTAAAATTGCATTTCCTTCTTTTTGTGGTTTGTCTATAATAATGTCAAGGTCTCCTTTGAATATGTATTTCTTCCCATCTTTTTTTATTTTTCCTTTTAAAAAGTTTTTATATCCTACGAATCTCGCTACAAATTCATTTTTTGGAGTATTTATTATTTCATTTACATCTCCAAATTGTTCTATATTTCCATCCTTAATTATTGCCATGTGTTTAGCAAGTGCAATTGCCTCGATAAAATCATGAGTCACGTGAATAAATGTTAAATCTGAACTTTCATGAATTTTTTTCAATTCAATAATTAGATTTTCATGAGTTAATTTATCTAATGCACTTAATGGCTCGTCTAATAGTATGATCTTTGGATTAACTACAAGTGCTCTTGCCAGTGCAACCCTCTGTTGTTCACCCCTACTGAGTGTTTTTGGATTCCTATTTAAAAGATGACTTATCCCCAACATTTTGCTTATTTCTTTTACCTTCTCCTCTCTGATTTTTTTATTCCTTATTCCGATGCCGATGTTATCTTTAACGCTTAAATGAGGGAATAAATATTTACCATGGCACATTACTATTTTTCTATCGCTTATTGGCTTATTTGTTATATCCTCTCCATCCAAGTAAATACTTCCCATATCTGCCTTTCTAAATCCTGCTAATATCTCCAGAAGTGTGGTTTTCCCACTACCACTCGATCCTAAAACTACGAAGTAATCATTTTCGTATACCTCAAGATCGTCAATTTTTAGAGTAAAATATGCAAGTTTCTTTTCTAAATTTACAATTTTTAGCATGTTTATCTCCCGAGTTTGCAGAATCTTTCGACTTTTAATATTTTGGAGATTCCTGCTATTGTTGTGCCGTAGAATATTATTTTTTTGTTGTGTTTTTTAGCGAGGTTCCAGATTTCTTCGAAAGTTCCGTTTGCGATGGTTGAGCCAGTTGCTAAAACAATATCTGAGTTTTTTATTACTTCTTCATTGTATTTTCCGTGGATTATTCTAACTCCATACTTTATTTTTCCAATATTTTCAGGATTTAAATCACTTACTAATACATTTTCCGCTCCAAAGGTATCTACAATCTCTTTAACAAATGCTGGTTGTAATCCAACAACTCCGATCTTCTTCGGATTTAATTCTTTTAAATATTTAACCAACTCTTTTGCACACTTCTCTGGCTCATCCCCCGAGCAGTGGACTGTTCTATCCACTAACCCAAGATACCTCATAACTGCATTTAACGTTGCCACAACCTCTGCCCTACTTCCTTTATCCAAAAGCTCCCTTACAGTTCCTTTAAATTCAACGGGTTTATCTGTGAAGGCATCCCCATAACATCCTTTAAAATCAGCCCTCAACAAAATCTCCTTCCCACTCATCAAAGGATAATCCTTAATTCGAGTAGTATCCAACTTAGTATCAGAAATCTTTATCTCCACAACCTCATCCAATAACCTATTCTTTTCAACAAGATCTTTTAAAAACCCTCTAACATCAACCATAACGTTCACCAAATTTATTTACATTAGTTGTCGCTAAGAAACTCTGCTTAGGGCGGTAATGAATTCAGATGAAAACCTAACGGTTTTCATTACTCTCCTCGCTACGCTCGAAGATAGGGGAGGTGGGTGGGGAAATCTTATATATCCAATTTGATATAATAATTATTGCCCCCAGTCCACGTTATTATGGGTGGGATTCAGGCAAAATCTTCGATTTTGCTACCCGAAGCTTCGCTTCGGTATCGAAAATCCCACCGCTGGGGGCTAACGGTTGAGAGGAGGTAGCCCCGAGTCCCGTTAAGGGATAGGGGTAGTGGCTTTGGCGGAGCCCTCTGCTCTCCCGAAACTCCGCCCTTTAGGGCGGAGAGCCGTCATTTTGTATTATGTATACCATATAATATATTGGCCATAATAATATAAGTCATTAACTATTCATAATCCGACGTAAAAAAATCAAAATATATCTTTTATTATTTTTATATGTGGTGTTTTCTATTTTTTAACGTTATTTTCTTTTTAACTTTGTTTCTTTTTTAATGTGCTTAGTATAAAACGTCTCTAAAATAAAAAAATAATAAAAAATAAATAAAAAGAAAAACAAAAACATCATACTTTATATCACATTTAGATTTATAAATGTAAGTAAAGGTTAAAATTATTAAAAACAAAGTTAAAAAAAACAAGATATGTATCGGTAAATTATTAAAATTTTAAAATTAAAAAGAAATTACGGAGGAGAGATAATTAAAAAAAGAGCACTGTTAATTTTAAGAAAGGACAAAAAATATGACAACAAAAGTATTGATGAGTTAAAGGAACTGGCAGAGGTTTTGTATAGGCCGATTAAGTCAGTTGTTCAAATTAGAAAGCCGGATCCAAAATATCAAATAGGTAGTGGGTTAGTAGAAAAATTAGTAGAGATAATTAAAGAAGAGAATATTGAGATAGTTATAGTAGGAAATACATTAACTCCTTCTCAGAAGTATAATTTAGCAAAAAAATTTAAAGTTGAAGTAATAGATAAAGTTGAGCTTGTTTTGAGGATATTTTATAAACATGCTCGAACCAAGGAGGCGAAACTGCAAGTTCGATTAGCAGAACTTCAATACGAGCTTCCAAGAGCAAGAGAAAAAGTTAGATTAGCTAAAATGGGAGAACAACCAGGATTTGGAGGATATGGAGATTACGAAGTTGAAAAATACTATCAAAAAATAAAAAAAGAGATTGCAACGATAAAAAGAAAGTTGGAAAAAGTTAAAGAGCATAGAAAAATTGCAAGAAAGAGTAGAGAAAAGTTCGATTCTGTAGGATTGATTGGATATACAAACGCTGGAAAAACAAGTTTATTAAATATATTAACAGGAGAAGATAAAGAATCTAAAAATCAGGTCTTTACAACACTAACTACAACGACAAGAGCAATAAAAGGTATTAAGAGGAAGATACTAATAACTGACACAGTTGGATTTATGGATGATCTTCCTCCGTTCATGATAGAAGCGTTTCTATCAACAATTGAAGAAAGTGCAAACAGCGATTTAATACTAATAGTGGTTGATTCATCCGATAGCATTGAGGAGATCGAAAGGAAGTTAAAGGTAAATCATGAAATTTTAAGTAAGATTAACTGCAAATCCCCGATAATTACCGTTCTTAACAAGGTAGACAAAATCTCAGAGAAAAAGAAAAATGAGATCATAGACAAACTTGAAAGATACTTAGTAAATCCAATATTCGTTTCTGCAAGATATGGAGAGAATATCGATCTTCTCATTTCAAAGATCTTAGAAAACTTAAATCTCTCAACAGGAACGGTTGAAACCTGCGATCCAAAAGTTATATCTTATCTTTATGAAAACACAGAAATAATAGAGGATGTAATGGAAGGATCAACACATATTATAACATTTAGAGCAAAAGAGAAAGATGTAAATAGAATACTAAAAACACTTCGAAAGGTGAAATTGTGAAAATAAAACCCGAATGTGCTATATGTATAGTTAGGCAGGTTGTTGAAGTTGTAAAAGAAATATCAAAAGATGAAAGTGAGCAATTTAAACTAATAAAAGATACGATGTCTGTTATTACAGAGGTTTATGGGGAAGAGGCAGTTCCTGCGTGGATGGGAACTGTGGTTCATAGGCATTTAAAAAAGATTAGTGGAAACAGCGATCCTTACAAAACATTAAAAGAAAAAGCCAATAAAATAGCACTTAAATATTTGGAAAAAGTTAGAAAAATGAGTGATGAGGGGGATGATCTCGAACGTTTAAGAAAGAAGGTTTTGGCATCAATTGCTGGAAATGTTATTGACTTTGGAGCTTACAGTGTAGAAGTAGATATTGAAAAAATGATCGAAGAAACCCTAAACGGAACGTTAGCATTAGATAACAGCAGAGAACTATTGGATGATTTAAAAAATAAGGATATAAAAAAAGTTTTATATATCTGTGATAATGCAGGAGAGATAATATTTGATAGGGTCTTAATGGAAGAGATCAAAAAATATGGAAAAGAAATTGTTGCAGTGGTTAAAGGAAAGCCGATATTGAACGATGCCACATTAGAAGATGCGAAAATTGCAAAAATTGATGAGATTGGAAGAGTTATAACAACAGGTTCAGATATAATAGGCGTTATCTTAGAAGAATGCTCTTCAGAATTTATAAAAGAGTTTGAAACAGCAGATATGATTGTGGCTAAGGGAATGGGGAATTATGAAAGTTTAACAGAATATGAAGACAGAATAAAAAAACCAATATACTACATATTAAAGGCAAAATGCAAACCAGTTGCTGATCATATAGGTGTTAAAGTAGGAGATAACGTGCTCTTAAAAAGATAGTCAATAAACCATCTAAAAAATCTAAATTAAAAACTAAAAATTTAAAAATTCTTATCCAATCTTAAAGAAATCACTTAACTTTACCTGCTTACTTTTATCATTCTCAAATATTGAGTTTATTCCCTCTCTGATAATTTTTAGTCGCTGTTTTATATAGTTGTTTACATCATACTGCTCCGCCATTTTTTCAGCAACGTCCATATATTTTTCAACAGCTCCTTTTGAAACTGTAAGAATAAGCTTTGATCCACACTTTGGGCATTTTCCTCTTAATGGAACCCTTCTGAATTTTGCTCCACACTTGCATCTAACTGACTGTCTCGAAAAAGCTCTTAAATTACCTATTAAATCAGGAATAAAGTGGGATTGAATAACTTTCTCAGCAACATCTTTTTCATCCGTAGCCCTAATTTTTTTCGCAACAAGTAACTGAGAGGCGGTTTTTTCCAGCATCGAACCAAGTGTTTTATAGGCACAAACCTTCGGTCCCAAATCAACTCTCGATGTCTCATGAGTATAGCCAATTCCCTCATACTGCTCTGGCTTTCCTAACCTATCCTCAACCGTCTCCATAATATCCTTAACATCTTTTGGAGAAGGCATCTCTAAGGTTTTTTCATAAAACTCTAATGGATAACTCCACATCGTATCCATGTTGTGAACTTCTCCATCGACCTCTTTCGGATCTAATATGGTTGTTAAGACCAACGGAGCATCCATCTGCCCTCCTCTTTTATCGGGCAGGAATTTTTTAGAGAAGTTTAAGAATGCATCTAAAAGTAGGAAGAAACTGTCCTCATCTCCATCACATTGGAATGTTTGAATATTCTCGTTTATAATTACATTGTGATACTTCTTAGCATTTAAGGTATAGATAAATTCATCATTCGACTTTATTATTTCAACCTTTTTAACTTTTACAATCCAACCAAAGTTATGTTCTGTTGAATCATTTTTTCTTACTTTATTTTTATGTAATTCATAGATCATCTGCTTTCTTTTTAAGAAAAATCCAATCTCTTTAAAGAATATATCACAATAATATCCAGATATATTTAGAGCATAAACAGCTAATTTTGGATTTTCTTTTCCTCCTCCCTCCACATTTTTATCATCTATCCAGTAAGTTTTAATTCCAAATCTATTTAGAAGTAAGTCAATATCCTCCAACAACGTTTTGTTTATGCTATAAACAGAAATTCTCGGTTTTGTATTGGAAATGCTTCCCTCTACATCAAAGTAGGCAGATAACATTAACTTAACCTTCTCCTTTGGCAACTTAAAGATAAAGCTTGGAATTCTCTTTGATTTTGCATTTTTACCAATTTTTAAAACTCTTGTGAAGAATAAATAAACAACTCTTGATGATAAGCTCAATTTTCCTTCTTCTTTACTCTCATATACGTTTATACCTCCAAATGCCTCTTTTATGGATTTTTTAATATTTTCTCTAATTTCTTCTTCTGAATTTGAGAAGTTTATTTGATAGACAGTTTTTGATTCTCTTGCATATCCTTCAGAGAGATAGTAGCCAATAAGCTTTAATAAGGGTTCAATTTTAATAATCCTATTAATATTCGTTTTATCATCTTTAACTGCAATATAACAGTTTTTTGGAACCTCATCAATTGTTAAATTTGATTTTTCTAATAATATAAGAAGTTTATCCAAAGGTATTGTATCATATTTTAAATATTCATCTAACTTCAACTCTCTAATTAATTCTTTACCAATATTTTCTTTAATCCAATTACTAATTCCTATAACTCTTAAAATACTCCACAGATCTTTAAACTCTTCTTTTGAGAATTCTTTTAATAAGTCGAACTCCTCTATATTATCTTCTTCAAAATCAACCTTTGGAATTAGCATTAAGTCCCCTTCTTTAACATCCATAGCTAATTTTTTGATAAATTTGCCATTTTCATAAACCATAACTGAGTGGTCGTGAGTTGTTATAAACTCTCTATTTCCATCTAACGTAATCTTTATTTGATGATTTGGAGATTCTAACTTTATAACTTCCTCAATATCTGTTAACACGACGTTTTTATGTTCTGGATTAAAGGAATAAACCTTAATGTTTTTATTATTTAATGGTTTTTTTCTGACGAATGCATCGTTTTCAAAGACCTCGTATTTTTCATCAAACAACTCGTATAGTTCTTTTAATGTAATTCTCTCAACATTTCCATCTATATTTACTAAAATCCTTGTATCTCCTGGGAAACAGTTTCTTCTCTTTGCAGCGTGGAAGTAAGGATGGGCATAACCAACTCTTGCCTCAGTATAACCAATTATTCTTCCAACCATTCCTGCAGATGTGTGAGGAGCCATTCCGATAACTAAATGTCCAATTAAATCCTTTTTCTCTTTTACGTTATAGAACCTATCCATCTTATAGAGTTTTTCTAACAACTCATCTATAAAGTTTGCAACCTTCACAAAATACTCTGCACAGTTTTCTGGGATTATAACATCCTGAGGTTTGAGTTCTAACACCTGATCCTCATCTACTAATTCTCTACCGTGTATATCCTTCTCATATCCGAGTTCTTTAAGTTTTTCTACACTAACATTTATTTCACTTGGTTTAAAGTGAGTTATTGGAACATCTGTGCAGTCAAATCTTGTAGTTCCATCCTTAAAGACATAAACCTCATTCATTGCCCTTAAAATTGCTTTTTCTAATGGCTCAACGATCTTCTGCTTTGATGTCATCCCCTTAATACACTTAACATCTCCTGGCTTATTTATTCCCAACCTTTTTAACGCATTATACCAATAATCTTTTAGAGGAGCTTTTATCTTTCCAAACTTATTTAACTCCACCTTAGTTCCGCAAAATGGGCAAACTCTATATAAAGAAATTTTTTCACACTTCGGACATACTGCATACGAAACATCAATATCATCAGTGTTGTTTTCCTCAACTGCTTTGTTTATTAACCTAACTTGTCCTCCAGCGTTTCCTATTGGGAATAAACCATTAACTGGGGGCTTCATCTTTCTTGGGGCAGCTTTCTCTGGTCTTCCCATTCTTGCTCCGACATAAACATAGGTGTTTCTTCTAACTTCAAAAGGAGATAACAAGTTTACGAAATGGATAGAATTTTTGGCAGAGTTTGCAGTTTCTTCTATATTTTCAACTAAATCCTTTTTATTCTCAACATCAAACCCAAGAGAGTAGAGTAATGGATAATACTCCTCAATTACAACCTTTTTATTTCTAACTAAATGACAGCAACCAATTAACTCTAAAACTCTCTTTGCCTTTTTATCTTCCTCTGTCTCTAAATCTACAATCCAAACTTTTTTTCCTTCAAAATTATCTTCTTTTCCTTTTAAAAGCCAGTTTCTTAGTAGTATTATCTCCTCTTTACTAACATCGTGCCAGTGGTATGTAAATCTTGGATGGAGAGGGGTCTTTGTCTCTAAGGCAAATTTCACTGCCTCATCTGGTCTTGGGTTTCCTATAAACTCTTCATTGTAGGAGATATTTTTTGATTTTAGGAGTTGTTCATACCACTCCTCACACCAACAACTTGGTAGGAGAGGATGGTTATTCTCTAAAAAATCACCATAATTAACTAAAACGTCTCCCAAAAATAAAATTTCATCAACTCTATTTCTCAATTCAATTGCTTTTTCGGCTGTTTCAACTCTAACAACATCTCCATTTTTCAAACGAACAATTGGTGGCTCAATACTATCAACTGGCACAACACATGTTGCTTTTCCTGGTCGTTCTGTTTTAAGTTGAGTTCCAACTGCCATAAATTCATCGACTAAATACATTAATGCAGGATGAAAACCTTGCGTAGCAAAGCCGGTATTTCTACTCCTTCCATATCTCAACCTAAATCCACCAACCTTCGAAGGATGGGCAAAAACAGGTCTTCCAGCAATAACTTCACTTATAAACTTTTTATTTGCTTCAATATTAACATCTCTCCAGTATCCTTCTAATTCTTCATCGTTCTCTTCATCTATCTCTTCATCTTCCACTTTCTCCTCTGATTTATTATCATCTTTTTTACCCTTTAGATCTTTAAGCCAATCCCATCCTTCTATTCCCAATTTATCAACATGTCTTAATATTTTTGGTGCTTTTAGCAAAACCCCTTCAACTAAGACCAATAAAGCTCCTCCCCTTATTTGATTTGTCTCAACTCTCGGAAGATCTCTATGTCCCGAAACTTCAACGTTATCTGTTGCTTCTCCTGTAATCTCTATGGGAATATTTCTTATAGCAGTTCTAATTTCATCAGCGGTTGGACTGTATTGAAAACTTCCAACTTCTGATTGATATAACTCAACCTCCTCCACGTATCTCTCGATCTCATCCTCCGTTGGTTTGTATTTATCTAAATTCATAGCTTTTCTTACAAAGTCCCCAACTAAAACGGATAGGGCCTGAGCAGTTCCTCCTGCACTTCTTATTGGCCCTGCATAATAGATTGCTAAATATTCAGTTCCATCTGGATTTTTTTTGATCTTAACATCTGCGATTCCTTCGAGTGGAGCAGCGACAATCCCCTCTGTTAAAACCGCGAGTGCAGTTCTAACTGCCTGTTCCGCTTTTTTTTCCTTTTCAAAATTTCCAAATTTTCCCTCAACGATCTCCTTAGCGATCTCTAAAGAGGCAGGTTCTTTTCCAAGTTCTTTTACCAATTCCCTTATTCGTTTTGCCACACCTTTTGGTCCAACTAATCCTTCAACCCTATCTGCCATATCAACAGCTAAGGGGATCTCTACTTCATCAGTAGGATCAAACCCTCTACTTCTACACTCTTCTGCTATTTTGTAAAGTTTTTCGACTTCTTTTACAATATTTTCAAAATATTTTCTCATATTTTCTGAACATGCAACATGAATCATAATTATCACACTTAGATACTCAGATGAATGATGGTAATTGCAAACCTATTATCAATCTGAAATACTATTATCTGACATACTATAACTCATTCATTTATAGCCATTTTGTATTTATAAACTTAACATTTTGGATTTTAATTAGTCCATCAATAAACTTAAAGCATTAACGACTCAACTAAAATCCTGAGTTTTAAAATAAATCAATACCTATGTTATTTACCATGCAGTTATTTTAACATTATCGATATGACATCTTTATATTTTAGTGTTTAGATGTAAAAGGACCTATGATCATGAAATAAAAAAGCAAATATATGCAAGGTATATATTTTTAGAGACAATTACAATAGTTTTGAGATATTAAGGTTAGTAGCTGATAATCAAATAACGACTCAACTCTTTGAATTAATTTTTAATTTTGGAAAGAGGAGGTGGATCATATGAAAAACAAGGATTTGCTTGAAAAATGGGATAAGGAGTATATTTGGCATCCATATACACAAATGAAGGAATATAAGGATTCAAAAAATCTGATCATAGAGAGGGGAGAAGGAAACTATTTAATTGATATAAATGGAAAAAGATATTTAGATGCTGTTTCTTCAATATGGTGCAATCTTTTTGGACATAGTAGAAGAGAGATAATAGATGCAATAAAAAAACAGGCCGAAAAAATCTGCCACTCAACACTATTGGGAAGTGCAAATGTTCCATCCATATTGTTGGCAAAAAAATTGATAGATATTATTCCAAACCATTTAACAAAAGTATTCTACTCTGAAGATGGAGCAGAAGCAGTAGAGATCGCAGTTAAAATGGCATACCAATACTACATATTAAGGGGAGATAAAGGGAGGAATAAATTCATCTCAGTTAAAGAAGGATACCATGGAGATACTGTTGGAGCGATGAGTGTTGGAGGAAGTGAACTCTTTCATGGAATTTTTAAACCTCTTCTTTTTAAAGGGTATCATGCTGATCCTCCTTACTGCTACCGATGCAAATACCACTCATTCAAAGACACTGATGAGAGAAATGAAAAAGGTTGTGATATGCGTTGTTTAGATGAGATGCTCGATCTAATTGAAAAAAAAGCAGATGAAGTATTTTGCGTTATTCTTGAAGGTGGAATTAGAGGATCTGCTGGAATGATCCCGTTTCCGGATGGATATATTGAAGGAGTAGCAAAGGCATGTAAAGAAAACGATGTTATATTTATTTTAGATGAAGTGGCCACAGGATTTGGAAGAACTGGAAAGATGTTTTTTTGTGATAACGAGAAGTTGAAAAAATTAAAAAAACCCGATATTTTATGTCTTGGAAAGGGTATAACAGGAGGATATTTACCATTAGCAGCTACGCTAACCACGGATGAGATATATAACCAATTTTTAGGAGAGTTTGGAGAAAGTAAGCAGTTCTACCATGGCCATACTTATACTGGAAATCAGCTCTTATGTTCAGCTGCACTGGCAACATTGGAGATATTCGAAAAAGAAAATATTTTAGAAGAAATACAACCCAAGATAAAACTTTTACATGAAAAACTAAAAAAGTTAAAGGAACTTGATCATGTTGGAGATGTGAGAGGAAGAGGGTTTATGATAGGAATAGAACTTGTAAAAGATAAAGAAACAAAAGAACCCTACCCTTATGGATATAAAGCTGGTTATAGAGTTGCTGAGAAATTATTAAAACGAGGAATATACATGAGACCAATTGGTAATGTGGTTATCTTAGTTCCACCACTTTCAATAACGGAAGAGGAGATTAACTATTTATGTGATTCACTCTATGAGGCAATAAAAGAGGCAGATCTATAATTCTCTATTAAAAATCTGAAAGATGGTGTATATGGAGATTGGATTAAGTGTTGAAGCAGAAAACAAGGTTGGAGTATTGCATAAACTAACTGGAATCATATATGAGCTTGGGGGTAATATAACCTACACTCAGCAGTTTATAAAAGAAGATCAGAACGTGGGATTTATATATATGGAAATAGAGGGAATAAAAAACTTAGGTCTTCTAAATAATAAACTTAAAGAATGCAAGCATGTAAAAAGGTTTGAAATTCACAACTCTCTGAAGAAGATATATGGTAAGAGAGTTATTATTGTTGGCGGAGGAGCACAAGTTGCAGAAGTTGCAAGAGGGGCTATAAGCGAAGCAGACCGACACAATATAAGAGGAGAGAGAATAAGCGTAGATACCCTCCCGATCGTTGGAGAGGAAAACTTATATGAGGCCGTTAAGGCAGTAGCCACTCTCCCACGAGTGGGAATTTTAGTATTAGCTGGCTCTTTAATGGGAGGAAAGATAACAGAGGCAGTTAAAGAGCTAAAAGAAAAGTCAGATATTCCCGTTATTAGCTTGAAAATGTTTGGATCGGTTCCTAAGGTAGTTGATCTTGTGGTTGGCGATCCCCTGCAAGCGGGAGTTTTGGCAGTAATGGCAATAGCAAAAACTGCAAAATTTGATATAAAGAAAGTTAAGGGCAGGATTCTATAAAAACCTTAAAAAAACATTAAAAAAAGATTAAAAAAGATTGATAAAAATAAAAAGGTTTATTCAAAAACCACTTCATTTAAAAATTTTTCACAGTAATGACATCTGATCCTTAATGGAGATGTATTTTCAATTTTAAATTTCCCTCTTATTCGTTCTTTATTGGTTATACAGTTTGGATTCGTGCATTTTAATATGCCTTCAATCTCATTCGGAATTTGTGGTTTGAGTTTTTCAACTACTCTTCCATTTCTAATAATGTTTATGGTTACATCTGGGGATATTAGCGATATTTTATCAACATCCTCTTTCTTTAACTCGATCCCTTCAATTTTTAAAATATCTTTTTTCCCTTTCTTTTTTGATGGAACATTTATAGCGATCATCACAGATGTTTCTTTTGGAACATTTAAAATCTTAAAAACAACTAATGCCTTTCCAGCGTCTATATGGTCTACAACTGTCCCATTTGTAATTTTTTTAACTTTTAACTCCTCCATAGAAATCACTTAAAATAAAAGTTTTTCATTCAATTTTAAGATGTAGGGTAATTAAAAATTGATTAAACTTGCCATAACAAAAAAGTTAAAAAAGTATTATAAAAAATTTATTATTTATATAAAACTCCTAAAAATAAAAAATAAAAGAATTAATTGTTATTAGGGATTATTTAATTGATACTAAGTTATTCCTCCTTTTTAAACTCTTCTGGATTGAATTCTTCTGGAATTTGGCCTTTAATTAACTTTCCGCTATGTTTCGGATGATATTTATCAAAGTCCGCCTCTAACTGTCTTAATACTGAGTCCAGTGATTCTTTCAAAACATCAATAAACTCCCATCTCTCATGCTCAGAAACGTAGGCAATATCTTCTCCTTCCGCTTCCAATTTATTTGGTAATGAGGCCTTTGGCCTACCCTCTCCAACATATAACTTGTTTGGTGTTTTAACATAGGTTGTTATTCTGTAATATGGAACTCCTCCTTTGTCCCTGTCTTTTTTAATTGTTATCTTTATCCAGTGTATCCTTCCAGCGTGTTTAACCATCTTTTTAACTTCTGTTGCGATAATTCTCTCAGCAAGATCTTTAAATTCAGGATCTAATGTCCCGTGCAATTCAATTTCAATCATGGCTCCTTTTTTCAATTCAGCAATATACTTAATAATATCCAATCTTGTTACGATCCCTTTTAATGATTTTCCTTTAACAACAGGCACTCCTCTAATATCATACTCTTGCATAACTCTTGCAGCATCAGCAGCACTTGCATCAGCATCTATTGTTATCAGTGGAGTGTTCATGATCAACTTAACTGGTTGTCCCATTCTTGGAACCTTCTCACCTTTAAAGTCCCCAGCAGTCATTTTTCTCTTTGGTTTAAAGACCTTTTTTAATATATCTACTTCCGTAACCATTCCAACAGGATTACCTTCGTCATCTACAACGACCAATCTTCCTATGTTATTATCTCTCATTAACGCTCTCGCCTTTCCTATAGAGTCGTTTTCATTAATGGTTATTACGTTTCTTGTCATTATCTTGGTAACTTTTGTGTCTTTCATTATTTTAGATCTCGCAACTCTTGCCATTATGTCATAATCTGTTATAATTCCAACCATCTTTCCAACATTATTGACTATTGGGGCTGCTCTTTGTCCACTATCTAACATCTCGCAAACTGCATCTAAAACAGGTGTGTCTTCATGAATGCAGTGTGCTTTATACATGAGTGATCTAACTTCTTCGTCTGTTGATGAGGCCAATAATAGATCTCTCATGCTTATTAAATAATACTCCTCCTTACCATCTTTTTTATCCACAACGATTAAATGATGAAATCCATTTTCCTCCATAATTCCGAGTGCTTTTGAAACAGGAGTATCAGGGCTTACTGTAACAACCTCTCTCGTCATTATCTCTTTTACTGGTTCACTCAACATTAATCTCACCTTAAAAAAACTTTTGACAATTTTATTATTTAGTGGAATTGGTATTTAAACCTTAACAGAGAAATTCAAAAAATGTAAATCTTCGAGTTAATATTAATCCTAAATATTCAAAAAAATTTTAAAATATTTAAAATTCCTTTTTATTACTAATTTTTTAGATGTTAATATAATGTATTATTTTTTATAAAAAAATCGTAAACTATATATACATAATCATACAAAATTTAATTTCGTAATACTACCTACATAAAAACCAACATAAAATAATAATAAATATTTGAATTATATTTAATCGTAATATCAAAATAACGAGGGGATTGCTAATGTTCGACTTCTTAAAGAATAAAAAGGCACTATCTCCAATACTTGCCCTACTAATAGTGTTAGGAGTTACAATAGTTGTAGGAGCAGTATTCTACGCATGGGGTAATGGATTGTTTAGCAGTAGTCAGCAAAAAACCCAGGGAGCTCTTGAAGGCACTACATCAAATATGTTCTATGATGCAAATGCAATCAGGGTCTCTGCAACGTGTATAAACAATATAAAACATCAAGAAGTTGATGATGACAGTTCTTGGCTTGGATTCCCAGCAGGTAATGGATACATTGGGATTCCTTCAACAAGTTCATGGGGCTCAAACGCAGTATATAACACCAAATATGGAACTGTATTTTATGATGAGAGATTTATCGTTCAAATACCTGTAACTATTGATACACAAGATTACAAATTAACAGGCGTTAAAGTCATTGGAGGAACTCCAGAGATAGTGAATATGGGAGGAACATATACAACCGCGTTTAAAAATAGTGATGTAAAGTTCTATTCCTACTGGCTACATTTAAATGATAACTATCAACTACTTGATAAGAATGGAAACGTGTTTGTAGGTTATATAAACTCTTCAGGCATGTATGAAGTTTCAAGTGGTTATGTAGTTGCATGGAATCAAACAAGAGATACCTATGGAGAATTATCTTCAAAAGTAGGAGTTTTAAATGAATCCCAGTGGACTGCAGTAGATTCTACTACAGGAATAGCTCCAATATTAGAAACCACGTGGCCAATGAATGATACTGCTTGTAGTAATGTTAAATTGTATACTGCAAGTGGAGAAGAGTTTAAACCAGCATTTGGAAACGGAACATTAGTAGCAACATGGTTCCTTAAACCAAAAGCGTTGGATTCATTATTTAACAATCCAGAATATGTTATAGGAACCTTACAGAAAAATTCAGAGACAACGGTAAATACTTACCTATTCTTCAACACCATAAAATTACCAAACTATAAAGGAACCACAAATGATGGATGGATGACCTTTGAAGTTCCATTAAAAGTTACATCAAATGAAGGTGTAAGTAAAGTAGTAAAAGTTGAATTCACTGTCTATGACAACTAAAAATTCAATTAAAATTAATAAACTTAACTTTTGTATTATTTTTTAATTATCTATTTTAATTTCCTTCTTTTTTCTAATATTGAAGATAATTTCTCTGCCAATGTAAAAATCATATCTTTATGTTTTAATCCGTAGATCCATCTTTTTGGAATACTTTTAAATCCAAAAAATGCTCCAGAAATTGCTCCATACATTGAAGCTAAGCTATCAGTATCCCTACCTGCATTTACACATGCAAGCATTCCGTCTTCAAAATTATCGGTTATAAGATAAGAAGCTATTGCAGATGGAACAACCTCCTCAGTTTTTACACCAGTTCCAAAATGATCAAACGCCTCTTCAAATTCCTTATTTATGAAATGTTTTATCTCTAAAATCCTTTTTGAAAAACTCTCATCAACATCTTTTATGAAATTACAGCACTCCTCTAAAAGATCAACATCCTTTCTACCTATCAACGCTTTACTAACAAAAAATGCAATAGATAAAGATCCTGCAATTGCTGTAGGATTATTATGCGTTATCTTTGATATTTTTATAACCTCCTCCTTTAACTTTTTATGATCATCATAAAACACTAAACCAAGGGGGTAAGCTCTCATTGCTGCTCCACAACTACTACTATCAACTCCAGAATAATCATTATTTTTTAATTTCTCTATTGCTGTTAAAGATGTTAACCCAATATCGGGAGGATTCTTTTTAGCCCATTCGATCAGGCATTTAGCAAATTTTTCAATATCTACACCATCCATATCTATTGAGTTTATAACACAGATTGCCTGTTCTGTATCATCAGTCCACTCTCCTTTTTCCAATTTTCCAGATAAATAATTTTTTGGTTCTACGTAATCGTCTACAAATCCATAAAGGGTTTTTATTTCATCTCGGGTTAGATTTTCAGTTGGCATTCCCAAGGCATCTCCAATAACTGCTCCAAAAACGGATCCAAATACTTTGTCTTTAAACTCGTTCATGCTATCTCCATACTCAATTTTTATATATCTATTTTGTGTAATATTTTCTCGTCATATTTTGGACAGTGTGTTATTGCCACTTATGTATGATTCGATAATATTGACAGTAGTTAATGTAGTATTTATGATAGTTTATGTCAATCACCATAACCACTTTAATCAGAATAAATTATAATTTAATTAATTTATAATTAACAACAACCCCCTAATAAAAATAATGTAATATGAGGGATGATTATGAGCGTTGATTTTAAAAAAATAGAAAAAAAATGGCAGGAAAAGTGGGAAAAAGCAAGATTATTTGAAGCAAATCCGGATGAAAGAGAAAAATTTTTTATAACAGCTGCTTTTCCTTATCTAAATGGTGTTTTACATGCAGGACATTTAAGAACATTTACAATCCCTGAAGTTGTTGCAAGATTTCAAAGAATGAAAAATAGAAATGTTCTATGGACGTTTGGTTATCACGTTACTGGAACTCCAATCTTGGGTTTGGCTGAATTGATAAAAAATAGGGATGAAAAAACCATTTGGGCTTATACTCAATTGCACGGAATTCCAGAGGAAGATCTTCTCGAATTAACAACCCCTGAGAAGATAGTGGAATACTTCTCAAAAAAAGCAGAAGAGGCATTTAAAAGAATGGGATTTAGTTTGGATTGGAGGAGAAATTTCAAAACAAGTGATGAAGTGTTTACCAAATTTATTGAGTGGCAATTCCATAAACTGAAAGAAAAAGGTTTAATCGTTAAGGGGTCTCATCCAGTTAGATACTGTCCAAGTTGCGATAATCCAGTAGAAGATCACGATATTTTAATAGGAGAAAACGCTACGCTGGTTGAATACACGTTAATAAAATTTACAACAGGAGATAATTGCATAATGCCAATGGCTACTTTGAGACCTGAGACGGTCTTTGGAGTAACAAACGTTTGGATTAATCCTGAAGCGACTTATGTGAAAGCAAAGGTCTATTTAGAGAAAGAGACAGATGAAGGTATTAAATTAATCGATAATGGAATATGGATAATGGCCAAGGAGTGTGCTGAAAAACTAAAACATCAGAATAGGAAAATTGAAATTATCGAAGAATTTAAAGGAGAAAAACTCGTAGGAAAAAAAGTCAAAAATCCAATTACTGGAAAAGAAGTTCCTATACTACCCGCTAAGTTTGTAAAAACCAATATTGGAACTGGCTGTGTTATGTCAGTTCCTGCTCATGCACCATACGATTACATTGCATTAAGGGATTTAGGTTTAGTTGATAAAATTGGACTTATTTCTCTAATAAAGCTTCCAAATTATGGAAAGTTTCCTGCAAAAGAGATTGTTGAAAAGATGGGGATAAAAAGTCAGGAAGAAGAGGATAAATTGGAAGAAGCAACTAAGAAAATTTATAAAGAAGAATTCCATAAGGGGGTTTTAAATGAAAATTGTATCGGTTATGAAGGACTCGCTGTAAAGGAAGTTAAAGATAAACTAACAAAAGACCTAATTGAAAAAGGTCTCGCAGAGATAATGTATGAATTTAGCGAAGAAAAGGTTGTTTGCAGATGTGGGGCTCCGTGCATGGTGAAGATGGTTAAAGGGCAGTGGTTTATTAAATATTCAGACGAAAAATGGAAAGAATTAGCGCATAAATGTATTGATAGGATGAAATTTATCCCAGAAAATTTAAGGCAGGTCTTTCATGAAAAGATCGATTGGATGAAAGACAAGGCATGTGTTAGAAGAAGGGGCTTAGGGACTAAGTTCCCATTTGAAGAGGGCTGGGTTATAGAATCATTATCTGATTCAACGATATATCCTGCTTATTACACTATTGCTAAATATATAAATCAATACAACATAAAACCTGAACAACTGACCTTAACTTTATTTGACTATGTATTTTTAGGAAAAGGGAATATTGATGATATTGAAAAAGAAACAGGAATATCAAAGGATATTATAAAAAACATGAGGGAGGAGTTTCTTTATTACTATCCAGTCGATTGGAGATGCTCAGCCAAGGACTTAATTCCAAACCATTTAACCTTCTATATATTCAATCATGTGGCAATATTTCCAGAGGAACACTGGCCGAGAGGAATAGTGGTTAACGGTTATGTTACAATTGAGGGTAAAAAACTCTCTAAATCGAAAGGTCCTGTATTGCCCGTCTTAGAGGTTGCTGAAAAGTTTGGAGCAGATGTGGGAAGGTTTTACATAACAACATGTGCAGAACTTCCTCAAGATGCAGATATAAAATTCAAAGAGATGGAAAATACAAAAAAGGTTTTAGAAAGGATTTATTTCTTAACAAAAGAAGTTGCAGATAGGAAAAAAACAGAAAAAGTTAAAGAGGAATTAACATATATCGATCAGTGGTTGCTAAGTGTTTTAAATAGAGCAATAAAACAGTATAGTGAATTTATGGACAACTTTGAACTTAGAAAAGCAGGTATTTTAATTTATCAACTACTGGATAACTTAAAATGGTATAAAAGAAGAGGAGGGGATAATTTAAACGTTTTAGAAGAATTTTTGGAAGTTTTAATTAAGTTAATGTGTCCATTTACTCCCCATATATGTGAAGAGATGTGGGAGATCTTAGGAAAAGAGGGCTTTGTTTCCATCTCTAAATTCCCAGATGTTAATGAGGACTTAATAAATGAAGAAATAGAAAAGGGAGAGGAGTATTTAAAGGCAATTATGGAAGATATAAAAGAAATAATAAACGTTGCTAAGGTTAAACCAAAAAAAATATATTTATACACTGCTGATGATTGGAAATATGATCTATTGAAAATAATAAAAGAAAACGAAGGAAAAACCATTAAAGAATTAATGCCGATTATTATGAAAGATAGCAAATTTAGAAAATATGGAAAAGAAATTCCAAAAGTAGTTAATCAACTAATAAAAAACAATTCTGAATTAATTAACGAAGTTAAAGTATTAGAAAATGCTAAGGAATTTTTAAAGAAAGAATTTGATGTTGAAGATGTGATAATAAATGGGGAAGATAAGGCAAAGAAAAAAAGACATGCACTTCCGTTTAAACCCGCTATTTACTTAGAATAGTAAAAAGTAAAAATATCTCAAATTCTTTTAATAAAATCTTTTAATAAAATTTTGACTATCTTTTTGAACATAATAACAACTTTTTTATATTATTATGGGCATTTATATTATTGGAAGGCATTAGTTTTTTGAATGTTTTAAATTTTTTGATTGGTTTTTATTATTTTCCCATATTTAAATATTTCAAATTTTTATAAATTACACTATATCTTTCAATTTAATTAATTCAATTATTCTGATTGATTTACATGGGGGGTGAGATGATGGAAACAAAATTATTGAGTGAAGAGAAAACAGTCAACTACAAAATATTTACAGAGGTGTTTTCTCCACTACCCGAAATTGGAGAGATCTTAGAGGAGAGTGAAAGTTTAGAAGAAGCGAGAAATAAGTTATTTGACTATTTAAAGGAATTAGAATGGGAGATTAGAACAGGAAGAAAAGTATTTAACAATGAGATAGACCGTTGGCTCTCATTAACAGCCATAAATGTATTTTTAAATATAATATCAAAAAATAACGAAAAATTAGCAGGATTTAGCACCCTAAAATATTTGTGGAAGGCATATAAAGGAGATGAAGATGCGTTAAAAGAGATTGGAGAAGGTTTTATTGAAGAATTTAAACATATATTTTTAGCAATATCTGGAAAGGCAGATTATTCCCTTGGTTTTTTAGGAGAGAGATTACTTGAAGAAGGGATAAAATTTATCGATTTTAGTAAATTGAAAGGTAGAGATGCAGGAATTGCACGATCTAACTTTTTAGACAAGGTCTATGATATTATGAGGGAGTATATAAGCAGATACCCAAGTGGATTAGATAAAAGAGTAATATTAAAAAGAAAAAAGAATAAAGAAACTTTAAAAGAGTTCTTTGGTATAACTGATGAAGAGTGGTTTAATTACAAGTGGCAATTTAAAAATGTCCTAAGAGGTTTAAAAGGTGTTGAAATATTAAAAAAACTTAGAGAAGAAACGAATTTTAAAATATCTGACGATGATTTAGAGATTATTGAAAAAGCAGTTAAGAATGGCATTCCATTTGGATTAACTCCCTATTATCTCCATTTATTTGATTTTGAAAATCCCTACGTTGAGGACTTAGCAGTTAGAAGGCAAGTGATTCCACCGGAGTGGTATGTTGAAAAGATGATCGAGCATAAAGAAGATAGAGATACTGCCTTTGACTTTATGGGAGAACATGACACATCTCCAATCGATCTAATTACAAGAAGATATGTAACAATAGCGATAGTGAAACCTTATGAATCATGCCCACAGATCTGCGTCTATTGCCAGAGAAACTGGATGGTGCAGGACTTTGATGCCAAGGCATTTAAAGGTTGGGAAAAGATCGAGAAGGCATTAGATTGGTTTGCTGAGCATGATTCTATGATTGAAATTCTTATAACAGGAGGAGATCCATTCAGTTTAAGTGATAAAGCCATTGAGAGAATGTTAAATAGAATATCTGAAATGAACCACGTTGTAGGGGTCAGATTTGGAACAAGAACAATAGTAACAGCCCCGATGAGAATAACTGATGAGTTGGCAGAGTTATTGGGAAGTTTTGAAAAGAGGATCATGATCTCAACACATGTGGAAAGTTGCTATGAAATAACTCCAGAAGTTAAAGATGCCGTAGAAAAACTCAATAAAAATAAAATTTACGTCTATAATCAACATGTATTCCACAGATATGTAAGTAGAAGATTTGAAAATGTAGCTTTAAGGATAGCTTTAAAGAAAGTTGGAATCATTCCTTACTATACGTTTTATCCAAAAGGAAAGATGGAACATAAAGATTACTTGGTTCCAATTGCAAGATTAGCCCAAGAAGTTAAAGAAGAAGCGAGATTACTACCCGGCTCGTTTAGAACAGACGAACCAATATTCAACGTCCCAAGAATGGGAAAAAATCACTTGAGGGCTTGGCAGGATAGAGAGTTGATAGCGATAAAACCAGATGGAGGGAGAGTTTATTTAATGCATCCATGGGAAAAAGGAATATATCCAACTAAACTCTACACCTACAAAGATGTGCCAATTAAAGAATACTTAGACAGTTTAAAAGAGATCGGAGAAAATATCGAGGAGTATAGGACTATATGGTATTACTATTAAAATTTTTAATTTTAAAATAAAATTTTTCAGATTTTCTATTTTATTTATTTTACGTTAATTTTATTTTTTAGATGTATTTTAGATTTTGCTGGAAAAGCATTTTAATTGATTTTTGTTAATTAGACCTCCATTTAATTATTAATTTAAATTCATCTTTTGTTTTATTTTATCGTTATCATAACTGACAACTCTAAAACTTTTAATAAAATATTACACTTAGTATATACATTCATGAATATATGATTTTATAGATTAACGAAAAGTATTTATATTAGAAGCATAGATGTATGTGGCTTCACGAACGGAGATGGTAATATTTGAAAGTAGAAAAATATTATGGGGAAGTAAAAAGTAAAAGGAGGGGATAAGATGGACATAAAAACAGCAAAATTAAAAATATTGGCAAAAATATTGATAATGTTGTCAGCAATTGTAGTGGGAGCTTCATTTAGTGGATGCGTAAATGACAGCAAAAGTGAGGCAAATGAATTAATCAAAATGCTTCCCTACAATTACAATGGATTTATATATGTTAATTTTGAGACACTTAAGGGAGAGGAGTCATCACAATACCGCTCAAAAATTTTAAATATGCTAAAAATAAGGAATACAAACGAAGATGAGACAGGAATATATATAAACAAAACAAAGAGAATGATATTTGGAGGAAGCAGTTATGACAACTTCGTTATGATAATTGAAGGGGACTACGACTTTGATAAATTTAAAAATCATCTTAAAAAAGTTGGAATAAACCCAACAGAGGAGTATGAGGGATTTAAAATATATACAAAACCTGATGAGGAATTTGCACTAACAATATATAAGGATATGATAATTGCAGGAACTAAACAGGGAGTTCGTGAGTGTATAGATGTAATCAAAGGTAAGGAAGAATCCTTATTGAAAAATGAAGGAGTTATGGATATATATGATAAACTTCCGTCAGATGCTTGTGTTTATGAAGTTAGAAACGCTTACGATCCTTGGGATAATACGATAGCAGATGGATCGTCAATATCTTTCGAAGATAACAACATGGTTAAAATAGTTAGAGTTGAAAAATACAAGGATGAAGAAACTGCAAAAGAAAAATATGAAGAGTTATTAAAGAAAAAGGAGAGAGATAAAGAGGATATAGAAAAGAAAGGAATTAAGGTTGATATAAAATTGGATGGGCAGTATGTAATTGTAGAAGTTGAAGGGCCAGAAAATGAAGCAAACTTTTAACTTTTTACCTTTTTTTCAACATAGATCTAAACTTGCATCAATTCATTAACTTATTTATACTATAATGATCATTAGAACATTAAATAAGGTGTTTGGGGATGTGAATGAAAAAAATTGGTATTCTTGAGATAATCGTAATATTGGCAATTATTATCACTTCTGCCTCAATTGCATACAAATTCTACTCCGGCAGTGAAAGTAAATATGAATTTAGTGGAGATCAAATGTATAAATGTGCATGGATATGTGAAAAAATTCTAAACAAAAAGTTTCCACTAAACGCCACAATTATCGGTAGATGGACAGCAACAAAAAAACCATTCAAAGGAGAGGTGGAGATATATAACGCGAGAGGAGGGACGTTATATGCTATATACAACAACACTCCCATAACCATTGGAGGAGAGATGGCTTATGAGGAGGATATTGCAGCATCTAAGATTTTATTGAAGCCAGTTGGAAAATCAATGATCGTTTACAACGTAAAGCCGATAGAAGGAAGGACGTTAAATAACGTGTATGTAAACCTTACAAATGATATAACCCATTCCTTAGGTTTGGAAAAATATAAAAATCTCAAAATTTTAGATGTTGAGGTTAGTGGAGATGTAGGGGTTGATTCTACAACTTTCTCTCCAGTTCAGAGGCAGATGATCTTAAATAAATTTGATGCTGAAATTAAAAAAGGAATGAATATTTATTTTGTGGAAAAAGGATTTATAATCAGTGGAACTACAAATTTAAATACGTTAAAAAATTTGAACAACTATGTAAACAGTTCTGAGGTATTAACATCCAAATTAAAAGTATATATTGTTCTAAACAACACTTTAAATCAGATACCAAAAGAAATAAAGGATAATTATGCCATCATTACGCTTAATTAAAAACGAAAGGTTGGAACTTCACCATCTCTTTGTATTAATCGCATGCATTTATTTAATATTCTCAAATATATCGATTATCTCTGCATTCGTCTTTTTAATTTCTGCACTATTTTTCTATATCTCCTTTATAGTAGGAAAAAAACTATATTCAAAGTTCTCAACTCTCCCCAATTTCAATGAAAAAAAACACTATACTTTTGGATTAATATTAATGATTATTGGTTTAATCTTTATTATAGCAGATCTACTTTGGGTTAGAGACGTTCCACTTTTCGATCCCTTATCAAGAAGATTTCTTAGCGTTTACTTTACCACTTTTTCACATCTCTTCCTCTTAGGTTGGGCAATCGTAATTGCTTCAACAAATATCGAAAGGAAAAAAGTTATTGCATATACAGCAGTGTTTGCAGTGCTTATTATGCTTCTTGGATATAGAACTAATGTATTAGTTTTATTAATCTCAAGTATTATTGTTTTATACTACAAAGGAGATATATCGAATAGGGAATTATTTAAATATGGAATAGGGGTGTTTGCAGTTTTAATATTTCTTTCAGCGTTGAGGTTGTATGTTTTAGGTGTTGGAGGAAATCCAATAACATCAAGGATAGAGTTAACAATGTCTGTCTATGATATTATTTTTAACAATTTTAACGGAATTTTTAATGGGTATATTCACTACTCAGCTGTTTTTTCATATCTTGGGATGTGTAGCGGTGCAAGGACTGTAATCGCTCATATATTGGGTATATATGGAGTTAGCATAACCCCAACCATCGTGGGAGCGGTTGTTGGGGATTATGGAACTCTTGCAGTTATTCCATATTTTGGAATTTTAGGGATATTTTTAGGTTTCTTTTATAAACTGTCCGAAAGATTAAAAGGGATATATTTAGGGGTCTATGGGATCTTATTTGCGTATACACTTATAGCCATTGAGAGTGGAATTTTAGATTTAGATGTAATAATATACTATTTATTTGGAATGTTGTTGTGTATTTATGCATTAATTTCTGGAAAGTTAAAAAATTTAAAAAATTTAAAGGGATTTTGAAATGAGAAGAATAGAAAAAATAATGGGAGAAATAAAATATACTGTGGCAAAAATAGATATATTTCATCCTGTTTTAATTGTGATTTTTGGTTATACGGCAATTTTCTTACTTGCAACTCCATATTTAAAAAATTTCAGTATATTTGAACTTTTTAAAATTTTTTTAGTTATTGTGTTATTTATCTTCGGCTTTTCTATTCCTTTCTTTATTGATAACCTCCTTAAAAGGATTGGACTAACTAAAACAATATTCAATAATAAAGGTAATATAAAAATAAAAAATAATATACTAATATACATATTCTTGTTATTATTTTCTCTTTTTTCAATTTTTGGAGCATTTATTGCAACACGCTCTCTTCTTCTCGCAATAATATATTTGTTGTTTATTCTTGGTGTTGTAGAGATATTTATTAAACTACATAGAACAAAAATAATTAATTATATGATGCTTACAGTTGGAATACTGTCTTTTTTATTAATTGTTGTAGTTTATGGTGGAATTCCCCTGTTTAACTATGATATAAGGATGGCAATAAATTCAGAGCCGTTGAGATTAATTGCAACAGGAGCACTTGTATATTCAGGCATTGAAAACAAATTCTTCTTTATAATATCTTTTTTGATATTAATTTTACTTGGATATAAAGCAGGTGTGTTAATGCTATTTGTTGCATATATTGCTTATAATCGAGTCAATATCTCTCTTAAAAAAATGATTTTTCTTGCTATTGTTGCATTGCTTCTTCTTGGAGTTATGGGAAAGATTATTTTACTTTCATCTCATCAGCATTGGAAATTAGATCCATTAAGTTTGTTGTCATACAGGGCATACTTTGATCTTCAAGTTTTAAACAAAATAATCAATGGAGGAGTTTTGACTTTGGGCGGGATAACCTTAGTTCCCAATGGAGAAGAAAAAATTGGAGAAATACTTTTCAATTATAAACATAATATAACAACCACTCTCTTTGGAACACTATATTTAGATTATGGCATATATGGAATAATTGTATCAATGATCTTGGGGGCAATGTCAAAATATATATATCAAGGAGACAAAAAACTCTATGCAATTTACGCATCGATCTTGCTATCTTACTGTGAGATAGGCATAAACTATGGCTTTCTCATCGTTCTGTTTTTGTTTTTGTATATAAATTCAAAGCTTAAATATTCAAATGACTATTTGAAATATAAAAATTAGATTATAAAAGGAATTAAAAAAAGAAGTAAAGTAAAATGAGGATAAAGTAAAACAAAATAAACAAAAAGGGATTGATATGAAATTTATTATAAAGACACAGAAAGGATTTGAAAATATTGTTGTAAATAATCTTAAAGAGGTTATTGATAATTTTAACTATGAATTAACCCCAAACGGTTATCAAGGAATTGTTATTATCGAAACTGAAAAAGATATTGAAGAAGAACTTTTAAAGATCCCAGAAGTTGAGAGAGTTTTAAAAGTTTATTTTGAGACAGAAGCAGATTTTGATAAGATAGTCAACTTAGCAGAAAAAATAAAAGATCATATACAAGAAAACGAGACCTTCGCAGTAGAAACTAAAAAAAGAGGAAAACATGAATTTAGTTCTTCAGATGTAAATATTGTTTTAGGGGCTAAGATTAAAGACCTAACAAACGCTACCGTTGATTTAACCCATCCCAATAAAGTTGTTCATGTAGAGATTTTTAAAGATAAAGCATATATCTCAATAACTCCCGGAGAAAAATACAGAAAATATACAAAAGAAAAAAGAAACGCAAGAGATCTATTTAAAAAGGTTGTTGTTGTTCAAATGCCATATTTGGGAGAAAAGATCGTATGTAAAAAATTTGGAGAGGCGATTGGAAGATCCGCTCAAGGGTTTGAAATTAAAGAGTTAATTATATCCCCAAAAGAAAAAGTAAATGCTTACGAGTTGATGGAGTTCATTAAAGGAGTTAAAATTGGACAGCAGTCAAGATATGAAATTCAAAAGAGGGCCTATCCTTTTGATATAAAGTTAGTTCCAATAACTGTTCAAGATCTTTATCAGGTAGTTAGAGATAAGAGAAGAGATAATCGACTGCTGATTATAACAGATCCAAAAGGAGATGAGTTGTCTAAAATTAGAGATAACTTGCAGAAAGATCTTAGAAAAAAGAAAGAAGTTATAATATTTTGTGGATCAAGAGAAGGAATTCCAAGAGGTCTTTTTAGATTTGCAGATTACGTTATAGATTTAGCCCCTCATATGACCTTTGCTACGGAGCACGCGATCCCTGCCGCTTTAATAGCACTTTGGACAATTTATAGTCAAGAAGAGTAATTGTGTCGCTTATTTAATTTCTTAATTATTTTAAATTAAAAATAGGGACTAAAAATAGTTATTTTTTATATTATAATTTCGTTTTTTTAATCTTTAAATTGATGAATAAGGTTACACTGCACCCACTATGGGGTGCAGTGAAAAATTGTGCACCCTGTCTACTTTGAGACAGGGTTAAATCGTTTAATCAACTATAATTTTAATTTCAAGTTTTTATTATTTAAGATTTTTGGTTCTTTTATTATTATATTTACGTGTTTTTATACATTTTTATATCTTTTTTTATTTTTATTTTTTCATTTAGTATGATAATTTTAACATTATTTATTACTAAGTATTAACCCATCAAATTAAATTCATTTTTAATAACTATTAAGTTATCTTTTGTAGTAATAAACTATTTAAATAGTAAGGCAACTTAGGTAATATTAAGTATTACAAAAAATGGAACAATATAAAAATCAATTATTATGGTGATGATTATGGAACTTTTATATGCTATAACTGCATTCATACTCGGAATGTTGCATGCCTTAGAGCCAGGGCATGGAAAAAGTGTTGTTGCTGCCTATATCTTAGGAACAAAAGCAGGTCTAAAAGATGCAATATTGTTGGGAACCACAATAACCATATCCCATACAGCAGTGATATTTCTACTTGGTATTCTTTCTCTCTTCCTATTAGAAAGTTTAAACATCGATGTGGTTCATGATGTCATGAGTGCAGTTGGAGGAATTATACTGATCCTCGTGGGTATGTGGATAATAAAACAGTATATAAAACCCCACGAGCATAAGATCGATACAAAAAAGGGAGTTATCGCCTTAGGATTATCTGCTGGATTAGTTCCATGTCCAGCGGCATTGGCTGTTCTTCTCCTTTCCCTTTCATCAGGAAATTTAATGGATGGTTTGATGTATGTTGCGATATTTAGCGCTGGGTTGGCAATATCATTAACTGGCTTAGCAGCTGCATTTGTAGAGAGTAAGGAATTGATTAAAAAATATATAGGAAATAGAAACATCTCCAAACTTCCCTTGATAAGCGGAAGTGTAATAATTATCATAGGACTTTATACAATCCTTCATCCTATATTAGAGCATCTTTATTTATAACTTTTATTTATTTATTATAAATTCAAAATAAATTCAATAATTTAATTAAATACCCATCTCCTCTTTCATCTTCTCTTTTGCCTTCCTTTTAAGATAATAGTTTCCCACGACCCCTGAGACAATTGGTAAAGGAGTTAAGATATAAACAATCCCTCCAAAAACCCCAAGAATCTTTTTATAAAGTTTTATCGAGTTTATAGTGTTATCTTCCACATTGAAAAATAGCGATTTTATTAATTTTTTCTCTGACTTATAAACGATCTTATAACTCCAAAGTATTGCTTGATATAGTGGAGTCGGCTTTCCTGCGAATGTTGTTCTTTTTTTACGTATGGCAGTGTAGAGGTCTTCTGAGGAGTTTCCTTCAAATAATGTATAGGCATTCCCAACCATTTTGGCTATATGGGCATCACTCCCCCCTATAAACGCAAATGGCTTTTTATGGTAGTTTTTTATTACTCTATTTAGTGCGATGTTGTTTACAATTCCATCACGATGATATGCGTTAAAAACTTCAACTCCATCAAGCTCCAGCTCAAATATTTTATCTCCAAGGGCTTTACATATTGGACTATAAGGATGAGGAGCTACTGCTAACCCTCCTTGCTCTTTAATTTTCTCTATCGTTTCTTCAGGAGTTAGACCTTTTGGAACATCCTCATTTAAAAATAGTCCTATGATCTCCCCCTGAGATGTCATTATTTCGCTTCCAATTATAACTTCAACACCAAACTCCTTTTCTATTTTTTTCGCTTCTATTCCGCCTCGTATGGTGTTATGATCAGTTATTGCCACAATGTCTATTCCTCTTTTCTTAGCCATTTTTAAAATACATTTTGGCTCTTCCACTGAATCAGGAAATTTAAGTTTCCAAAATCTTCCAATACCCGAGTATTTTGTATGAATGTGCAGATCCGCTTTCATATTCCCTCCTTAATTATTTATAATGCCATTCAATAGATTTACTCAAATATCCTATATGATAATTTTAATATAATTTAATATAATCTGTTTTGCATTAGTGTTAAATTTCAAAGATCTTTAATACGTGTGGGATTTTATCTATTACATCCATTGGAGTGTAATAAAACCCTTTTTCTTTTAATAGAAGATCTCCTGCATAGCCGTTAATAAAAGCTCCGCAACATCCAGATAAAAATGCTTCATTATTTGAAAATAGTGCCCCAATTATCCCTGCCAAAATATCTCCAGTTCCTCCTTTTGTTAAACCAGCATTTCCGGTTTTGTTTATTTTTACCATTTCATTATTAAATATAATATCCTTCTCTCCCTTTAAAACTATTGTTGATTTTAAATTTTTAATACTTTTAGGATTGTCTAACTCTAAATTCATACGTTTAAACTCTCCTATATGTGGTGTAAAGATATAGCTCTCCAAAAACTCGAATTCAGCATAATCTATAAGTTTTATTGCATCAGCATCAATAACTACCTTTTTCTCACATCTTGATAAAAATTCATTTACAAATGCTCTTGTCTTGCTATTAACTGACAATCCATTACCTAAAACTACAACATCGTATTTTTCAGAAACTTTTAACGCATAATCAACGTGTTGTGAACTTAAATAATCTCCTTCAACACCATAGAGTATGAATTCTGGATGATTTATTTTATTTATAACTTTATTTACTGAAAATACCGCAACTAAATCTGCAATCTTTAAAGACGAAAGCCCTGTTAATATTGGAGCCCCATAAAACTCCCTACTTCCGCCAATAATTAGAACTTTTCCATTTTGGCCTTTATGGCTATCTTTTTCTCTTTTTTTTAGTGCCTTTAAATCTCCCCACCCAACTATGTATTCCGCTTCTTTTGGAATTCCTATCTCTTTAACAATTGCATTTTTCCTGTTTATTGTCTTCCTCTTGTGAAATGTTATTGTTAAATCACTATCTAAATTTCCTGTCTCAACATCTACACTTACGACAAATATATTTTTATTCCTTTTCTTTAAAGTATTGATTTTTTCAACAATACTTTTATATGGTTCTCTAAGGTCTCCTTTAACCCCTGTTCCTATCATCGCATCAATGATTATAGTTTTTTTATTTTCATTTTCTAATTGCTTAAATATACCTTCAACCTCCTCAACTCTTAAAATTTGTCTTATTTTAATATCTCCAAATTCAGATAGAGTTTTTAATATTTTGAAGTTTTCTCTCGCTTCATGGGTTTTTATATCCTGCTCTCTTCCTATTAGTATTACTTCTGCATTTCCTATATGTCTCGCAACTACAAACCCATCCCCACCGTTATTTCCAGTTCCACAAAATATTATATAATTTTCTGCATAAATATCTTTAATTTCTTCATAAACGGATTTTCCTGCATTTTCCATTAGTAGTATTTTTTTAATTCCGAGATATTCGGCATTTTCATCTATTATTGCCATTTCCTTTGGAGTTATAGTATCTTTGTCTTTAATTATTCCCCTCAATATGTTAAATAGATCCATAATTTCACCCACAACCATATATGAAAAAATTACGGAAATATTAAAAATAAGGTTCAAATTTACGGTAATTATATGTTTTCAGAAAGATAGTTAAAATATTTTTCCATCCAATCAGCAACCCCTTTTCTTTCTTTTTTAAATTTAATGGCAGTCATTATTTCCTCGACTATATCTTCTACATCCCTTCCTGTCGTATCTATCTCGTAAACTTTACCTTTACTTTCGCACAAACACACGTCCAATATTTCTGCCTGAACGTTTTCTAAAACTTTTTTTCTATCATATTTCCTTTTTTCCAATCTTTCTTTTACAATTTCAGGATCGCATCTTAGCACTACTGTATAGTCGGGATTTAAAAGATGTGAAACATGCCCGTCGAGGATTACAACACCTTCTTTTGTTTCAATATTCTTAATAAATTCTTCCAGTTTTTCAAAATCAATTACATAAGAATCCATATCTTCATCTTTCTCCTTGTATAATTTGTATTTTTTGACGACTTCGGTAATATTTATTACCCTTACCCCAAGTTTTTTTTCTAAAATTTTTGATACTGTGGTTTTACCAACTCCTGGGGTTCCAGTTATTGCAATTCTCATCGTTTCCCCCAAATAAAGAATTATGGGTTCTCACTTGTTTCTTCTCTTTTTAATTCTTCTTCTATCTCCTCCTCTTTTATTCTCTCTCCAGTAATCATATAAACGATCCTATCTCCTATTGAAGCAACGATATTTCCACTTCTTTCTAAATATTTTCCTGCAAATATTATTTCAGTGTAGAGAGTTAGATTTTTAGGATTTTCAATAATCTTACTGATCATACTTCTGTATAGTTGCTCATACAAATCATCCAACCTTTTATCCATATGATACACATCTCTTGCTAAACTCTCATCTCTTGCCCTAAATGCAACCATTGCATTTTTTAGCATGGTTATTAAGTAATCCTTCATAACAATAAGAAGTTCATTCTTTCTATTTCCCTCAACATCTGATTTTAACAAAATTTTGCAAATCTTTGATGCATTGTCTCCAACTTTTTCCAATTTTGAAGAAATTTTAATGGCAGTCATTAACTCCCTCAAGTCCCCTGAAACCGGTTGATACAAAGCAATTGCTTTAATACACTTTTCCTCTATTTTCATCTCCATTAAATCAATGGCAGTATCTCTCTTTCTAACCTGTTTAGCCAACTCTCTATCACTTTCAATAAACGCCTTTACTGCATTTTCTGTCTGGTCTGCACAAAGTTCAGCCATCTCTATTAAGTCGTTTTCAACTTCTTTTATAATCTCTTCAAACTTTTTTGGCATAATTTCCCTCTATCATTTTTTTGCCGGTAATTAAAAAATATATGTCTTTTCTAAAATCATTTGCAGAATTTTCGCATCTTTCTAAGTATTTTCCTATATTGGTTAGTTCATTTACAATAGCAACATTAAATATGTCTTCAAAAATCTTTCTTGCTAAGTATCTTTGAAACTCTTCATAAAATATCTCTTCAATCTCTCTGTGTAGTTTATATATTTCATCAATTTTATTTATATTTTCGTTTATGTATGATGAGATACTCAATAAAATTATCTCCTCAGTTAAAGAGGACATTCTGTTTATATACTTATCGTTTCTATCAAAGTTAAATTTTGAATTTATCAGAACAGAACTTATCTTTACAGCACATTCTTCGATTTTTTCCAACATTGAACACAATTTTATAATTGTTAGCAATTTTCTTAAATCTTTTGAGACGGGTCTATACAAGCATAGGGACTTTACTGCATACATTTCCAATGATTCTAAATTTTTGATTATGTTATTGTTTTTATAAATTACCAAATTACAGATGTCTTTTTTGTTTGTGTAGTATCCTTCAACACTAAGATTTAGATTTTTTATTATTTCTTCTCCTAATAGCTCTATTTTTCTATCCATCTCATTCACTATGTCACTAAATTTTTTTGGCATAAACATCCCCTAACAAGTATAAAAGTTCATATTTTGTGATTAATTAAAAAATTTTGATTGTGCATTTAACCAAACCTACCACTGATGTAATCATCTGTCTCCTTCTTCTGTGGATTTAGGAATATCTGCTCCGTCTCTCCAAACTCAATTAATTTCCCCATTAAGAAAAAGGCAGTGTAATCAGAAACCCTACTTGCCTGTTGCATGTTGTGGGTAACAACAACGATCGTATAATCCTTGGCTAACTCAACCATTAACTCTTCTATTTTTAAGGTAGATATAGGATCTAATGCAGAAGTTGGTTCATCCATCAATAAAACCTCTGGCTTAACTGCTATCGCTCTCGCGATACATAATCTCTGCTGCTGCCCCCCAGAGAGAGATAAAGCGTTTTTATGCAATTCATCTTTAACCTCATCCCACAATGCAGCTTTTTTTAATGCCCACTCAACAATCTTATCCAATTCTTTTTTATCCTTAATTCCGTGGATTCTTGGGCCAAATGCAACATTATCATATATACTCATAGCAAAAGGGTTGGGCTTTTGAAACACCATTCCAACCCTCTTTCTCAACTCATAAACATCGACATCTTTATCATAGATATTTTTTCCATCCAATAAAACCTCTCCTTCTATTCTAACATTTGCTATTAAATCATTTAGACGATTTAAGCATCTTAAGAATGTTGATTTACCGCATCCACTTGGTCCTATTAGGGCGGTTATTTTTTTCTCATATATTGGAAGATTTATATCAAATAATGCCTGCTTTTCCCCGTACCACAAATTTAGATTTTTTGTTTCCATTTTTACACTGGCCATTTTCATCCCTTTTGAAGTTTTTAAATTTTTTAAAGAGTTTCCACGTCCTATTCTTTATTTTCATTTCATTTTTTATCTTTATCGACTTCATCGATTAATAGAGGATTAGTGTTGATTTCTGTTTTATTTTTTATATTAACGTTAAAAAAATAATGTTATATTTAACTTAAACTTAACCTACAATTTAATATCATCTTTTAAGGCATATCTTATTGGGACAAATATTGATAAGAATATTAGAAGCATGATTAAAGCCGCTCCCCACGCCATTTGATGATCTTGTGGAGATGGACTTTGGACTAAGGTGTAGATGAGGAGGGGAATTGCCCCAATAGGTTGTAGGGGATCTGTTGGATAGACCTCGTATAGTCCTCCAGCGGTAAATAGTAGAGGGGCTGTTTCTCCTGCAACCTTTGCCATTCCTATTAAAATTCCTGTCAAAATTCCTTTTTTAGCCATCTTTGTAATGACTTTAAATATAACTTGGGCTCTTGTGCATCCTAACGCATATCCACCTTCTTTATAGATCCTTGGAACCTCTGCCATTGCCTCTTCTGTATAGACAGCAACATAAGGGGTTAATATTAAAGCCAAAGATAACGCTCCTGCTAAGGCAGAAAAGCTTCCCATTGGAATAACTAATAGCCCCATAATAAAAGTCCCTACCAAGATCGTCGGAAACTCTAACATTATTTGTAATAGCATCTTAGTTCCTCTTCCAATAAAACTATCTGGAAATTCATATGCATAAGCTCCTGCTAAGAAGGCAAGTGGAAGACCGATTAAAGTTGCCATAAAAGTTAACATTAAAGTCCCAACTATTGCAGGCCCTATTCCTCCTTCACTAAGTGTTCCAGTTATAAAGGTTAATCCTCTCTCCATAACTATTGGTAATCCTTTTTCAAAGATTGATATGATTATATGAAATAGAGGAAGAATTGCAAGTAAAGTCAAAGTTCCAACTACAATTAAAAAAATCTTATCTTTAATCATTCTAATAGTTTTGTGTTTAATGTGAGACATATTCTCTCCACCTCTTCAAGTAATACAGGCCTAAGATATTTACTACTAAACCGATTATGAATAGAACTAAACCGGCGGAGTAGAGAACAGATGTCATGTACTTATAGAGGATTGCATTTCCAAACTGATTCGCTATTAATGATGATATTGTATATCCTGGAGCAAAGAGTTTGTATGTTAAGTTAAAGGAGTTTCCTATTACCAACGAAACAGCAACTGTCTCTCCCAAAGCCCTACCAAAAGCTAATATAAGCCCAGAGATAATGGCTGGTTTTATATATTTTATTAAAACCTTTGTTGTCTCATATCTCGTTGCTCCTAACGCAACTAAACCCTCTTTATAAACAGATGGGATCATTGCATATGCCTCTCTTATAATGGCTGCTGCAAATGGAGTAACCATTATTCCAAGCAAAATTCCTGCGGATAGATAACAGTAGCCCGAAAGTGGAGGATAATTAAATAATGGAATAAATGAAAGATGATTGTATAAAAATTTCATAATATAGTCCCTGAGTAAAGGAACTAATATAAACGCTCCCCAGATTCCGTAAATTATTGTTGGAAGACCTGCCATAATATCAGATATTATAATCAAAGGATGTTTTAATTTTTTAGGAGCGTAGTCATTAACAAATATTGCATAACATAGAGATAAGGGTAGAGCTATAAGAATAGCGATTGTTGCAGTATATATGCTTCCCCATATTGGGGCTGCTAATCCATAAACCTCTTTTGCAGGATCCTCTGCTGCTTGCCAGATATTTGTTATAAATAAATTTATACCATACTTCTCAATGGCTGGAAGAGCATTGATAAAATAAAATCCTAACATAAGCACAAATAATACAAACACGATAAATATTGCTGGTAATGTTGTTAGTTTAAATTTATCTAATTTTTTTAAGATCTTCATAGCTTTCAACCCTTTTTAATCTGTTTAAGGTTTTTTTAAAAGATGACAAAAATTGAGTATTCCATTATCTTGGGTTGTGATTGGTTTATTAAGCAGATTTACTTTTATATATTTTTGTTTTCATTCTGTCATTTTAATATTAATTTCTAATATTATTTGTTTATATATGATTGATTTGTTGATTGTTCACTGTTTATGATGATCTTTAAATTATAAAAGCAGTATATAAAAATTAATTATAAAAATCAAAAAATTATTAAACTTATAAAATCAAATTAATTAAATTGGGATATGTTTTAATTTAACGTTATTGCTCTTTTATCATATTTACAGCATTTAATCCTATTTTAGCAACATCTTGAGGTAATCCTACATAGCCGGGAGCTAAATGCTCTGGCTTCTGCCCTTCTGTTAAAACCCAGGTTAAGAAATCTTTTATTGCCTTTGCCTTCTCTGGTGTATAGTGGTGCTTGCCATTTTTCATTTCTTTGTTTTCCCAGACAAGTAGGTGTGTGAATGCAACTATTGGGTAAGCGTTATCTCCTGGAGCATCTAACATCTGTTTTAAGTCCTCTTTGTATCCCTCTGTTGGACTTGGAATGTTTGCTTTAACTGCTGAAACAGCTGCTTTTATTGTACTATCTGTTGGTTTAACGAAGTTTCCATTTTTATTTTCAAGTGCTGCAACTGGAAGATTATCTTCAATAGCGTATGAAAGTTCAGTGTAAGCGATTGTGTAAGGTGTTGATTTAACTATTGCCACAACTCCTGGGTTCCCTTTTCCAGCAACTCCTCTTCCCATATTATCAACTGGCCAATTAACAGTTTTTCCAGCTCCAACCTTTTCAGCCCAGTCCTTACTAATTAAGCTTAAATATGTTGTAAATATAGCAGTTGTTCCACTTGCATCACTTCTATGAACAACGATAATCTTTTTATGTGGAAGTTTATCAGCAATTTCTGGGTTTATTTTTTTAATTCTTTCATCGTCCCAGTATGTGATCTTTCCTAAGAATATATCTGCTAAAACATCTCTACTTAATTTTAGGGTTTTATTTCCTATTTCTGGGATGTTGTAGGTTATAACAACTGCTCCAACAATTTCAGGGAATTGCAATGGCTGATCTCCAGTTGATAAGAATTTCTTCCACATATCTTCCTTAACAGGAGGGTCTGTTCTTCCAATATCTGTTAAACCTTTTGCAAATACCTCTTGTCCGTATCCACTACCTCCGCCTTCATATTCAATCCTTACATTTGGGTGAGTTTTCTGATAGTCCTCGATCCATTTTTGGATTTGATATTTTGGAAATGTAGCCCCAGTAGTTCTGATTATTATTGTTGATGAGGAAGATTTTTCACTGCTGACACATCCTGCAAGTGAGATTATTGGGATTATTAAGCACAACCCCAGTGCTATTGCCAATATTTTTTTCACATCATCACCTTTCAAGGTTTTACGATAAAAGTGTAAGCTACACAATGGTATATAAAGTTTTCTATTTTGAATTAAAATTCATATTTTATGAACTAAATTATAAAAACAAAAAATTAAAAAATCTAAATTTACGATAGTTTTTTTCTAAGGATCAATAACACGCCTTTATTGAAGTCATGCTCTTTAATTTCATCTACAATCTCTCCATCAATATACTTTCTTAACTCTTTTCCAATATCCCCCACAAGGTAATATTTACAATTAAACTGTTTTAATACATCTGCAAGTTTTTTAACATCTATCTCTTCGCAGACAATTCCAAAGTCCCCACCTATATAAATGTCTCCATTGAAAACCTCTAAAAAATCTTTAATCGCGTATTTTATCGCTTTTATATCTAATCCAGGGTTTACATTTTTAACAATAACTTTATCTTCAACTTTTTTAATCTCCATACGATTTTTTAGATTAAACGATTTTAACCTATCCAAAATATGGTCAACATCGACTAAAAACTTACAGATCTCAAATGAAAATATGGTATTCTCTACAAAATGATTTCCAAATACTTTTTCATTAAACTCAAAGTTTATGCCATTATATTTAAATTTTAAAGGATACTTCTGTATAATTTCTGATTTTTCAATGTCCAAAATTGAGATGTCTTTTTTAAAATTTAAATTGGTTAGATGATATTTTTCTACATCTTTTTTATTTACAAAACAATAATCGGCATTTTTTAAACTTCCAAATTTTGCAATTAACGCAGATCTTCTTCCCCCTGCGATTTTGTAGTTTTCTAAAATATTGGTTATGGCTCCAAATTTGCACTTAACAAGGCCTAATGATGTTTCAAAAATAAAATAATCATAATCATCAATGTGAGATATATTATTCAATTTATTTAGCACAGCCAACACTGCGGGAGGAGAGATAGAGCCAGAGTTAGAGTTATGGAGAAAAATGTTGTATTGATCTTTTAAAATATGGGCTATTAACGATGTTGTTGTGGTTTTTCCTTTTACTCCTGTTATGTTTATTATTTTTCTATACAACTTTCCATATTTTTTTTCGATTAGGAAAGATACTGCATCGTTAAATGGTAAAAAATCGCAATCTATTGGACAATGAATTGGAGCAATTATTTTATTATATTTATCGAAATTTGGAGTAGTAAAGATTACTTTTATCTTATCTCCATACGTCTCTTTTAGTTTTTTATATTTTGCCAGTGCCTCTGCTGATTTTTTCAATTTTTTGTATATGTCAAAGATCTCTACATCATATCCAAGTTTTAGATACTCCTCTGCAAGAATCAAGCCCCCATGATTTACATCAACTATTAACATAACTTAACCTCAATTATTATTGTTTATCATTTAAAAAATTTGTTTGTTAAGTTTATTATTTTCATTTGATAATTAACATAAAAGTTGCCAAACTTTTAAATTTTAGTTAAAAACTAATACTAAAATAGTAATTCGAATAATAATTTATATTCTTGTCTATTTAACTTTACTTTACAAAAATAATTATATTGAAGTATGTAAATAAAACCAGTTAAAAATTTATGGCTTTGCTTTTAAAATGCCTTTTATGTATGTGGCTGGAACGTGGATTATATAACCCAATATTCCAAGCAAGGAAATTCCCATTGCAGTTACTTTTGCAACCGCTAAAAACTCATCTCTTGTAGGTTTTTTCAAAACTAACCAGACCCTTTTACATTCTTCTAAGAACTCTTTGAGTTCTTCAATTTTTTTGTTTAGATCTCTCATACTCTCCCCTTAAATTTTTGGAATTCCTGTTAATTCTAATTTTTTCCTTTTAAGTCCCGTTTCTCCGAATTCAACTCTTGACTGAACTCCTGTGATTACAAGTAAAACTCTTACAGTATTTTCTAAGTTCTCATCTATTGTAGCTCCCCAGATGATTGTAGCATTTGGATCCAATCTTGAAGATACTGTTGCCACAACTTCTCTTGCTTCCTCTAAGGTAAGATCTTCTGGACCCATAACGTGGATTAACGCTCCAGTAGCTCCATCTATATCTACATCAAGCAAAGGTGAGTTTAATGCCATATTTACAGCTTCTTTTGCTCTTTTCTCACTATCGCTCTCTCCAATTCCAATCATCGCTAAACCGCCATTGCTCATAACTGCCTTAACATCAGCAAAATCAACATTTATTAGTCCATCTTTTGTGATAAGCTCAACTAATCCTTTAACTGCATTAATTAAAACTTCATCAGCCACTTTGAATGCAAGTTTTAAAGGCATGTTTGGAACGATTTCAAATAATTTCTCGTTTGGAATTACTACTAATGTGTCGGTATGTTGTTTTAACCTCTCCAAACCCTCCATTGCATTTCTCATTCTAACTTTTCCTTCCATTACAAAGGGGAGGGTGACTACTGCAACTGTCAAAGCCCCTACCTTCTTAGAGATCTCAGCCACTACTGGAGATGATCCTGTCCCTGTTCCTCCTCCTAAACCGCATGTAATAAATACCATGTCCGAATCTTGAACCGCAGCTTTAATCTCTTCCGCACTTTCTTTTGCTGCTTCTTCTCCAATTTTTGGATTACCTCCAGCTCCCAAACCTCTGGTTAATTTTTTTCCGATTAAGATCTTTTTATCTGCTTTTGTCCTGATTAGTTGTTGAGCATCTGTATTGATGGCAACGGTTTTAGCCCCTTCTATCCCTTCCATTTTTAACCTTGTTATCGTGTTGTTTCCTGCTCCACCGCATCCAACAACAGTGATTTTTGCCTTTGTTTGTTGGAGATATTCTAACAACTCTTTATCTTCAGGAGTTAAATCCAACTCATCAAACTCGTCAAGGTTCTTTCCTTCCTCTAATACACTTTTTAAAAACTTCACGCTATAACCTCCATATAAATTTTTAAATTAATAAATGAAAGAAAGGGGAGGGTTGACCAAATGATTATATATGTATATTTATATAGTATTCCCCTGCAAGATCACTGTAATATATCATTATTATTCAATTTTAAGATGAGGTATAAAAATCTATTGGTTGTTCATATCTTAAATTAACAATAACGATAATATGTAATACATTTAGTTTAAAAAATTATCTGGTGAGGTAGAATGGTTAAGATTCCTACGCTATCAAAAAAGCCGAGAGAAATTGCGAGACAGAAAATTATCGATTTGGCTAAAAAGATGTATAATGATTTAATGAAAGGAAAAAGACCGAAAATAACGATGCCAATTAGAAGTTTATCCAATGCAATGTTTGATAGAGAAAAGGGTTCATTTACACTGGTTGGTAAAGAAAAAGCAAGAACTCTAACTGTAAATCAGGCAAAGATTTTTGCTCAAACCACTAAAATGATGGAATTTGCAAAACAGTTATTAGAAACAGATGATTTCTCAACATTAAGGGAAGCATATTATGTCTCAAAAAACTGGGGAGAAGCGAGATTTGACGAACAGCAGGCATCAAACAACGTTATTGAGGACTTGGAAGCAGCACTCGGAGTTTTGAGAGAACATTTAGGGTTTATTCCAGAGGAGGATGGTTCCTCAGTAGTAGGGCCATTAAAAATAATAGAGGAAACACCGGAAGGAGAACTCGTCGTTGATTGTTCTAAATTAGGAACTGGAGCATATAACATTCCAAACGACATAACAAAACTTAATCTTGAAACAAATGCTGATTTTATACTGGCAATAGAAACATCAGGTATGTTTGCAAGGTTAAATGCAGAGAGATTTTGGGATAAACATAACTGTATATTGGTATCTTTAAAAGGAGTTCCTGCAAGAGCTACAAGGAGGTTTATAAAAAGATTACATGAGGAGTATGATATTCCTGTTTTGGTTTTTACGGATGGAGACCCTTACGGGTATCTGAACATTTATAGAACATTGAAGGTCGGAAGTGGAAAAGCAATACATCTGGCTGATAAACTTTCCATTCCCTCTGCGAGGTTGATTGGGGTAACTCCTCAAGATATAGTCGATTACGATCTACCAACACATCCACTAAAAGAACAGGATATTAAGAGAATAAAAGATGGGTTAAAAAATGATGATTTCGTTAGAAGTTTCCCTGAGTGGCAGAAGGCATTAAAACAGATGTTAGATATGGGTGTCAGGGCAGAACAGCAGTCATTAGCAAAGTATGGGTTAAAGTATGTAGTTAATACCTATCTTCCAGAAAAAATAAAAGACGAAAGCACATGGCTACCTTAAAATTGGAAATATCGATTTTGAGTTATTGATTTCCTTCTTCTAAGCTTTTTAAGAAGTTTGCTATTTTATTTACTAAAAGCTCTGCTTCTTCTTCATTAGAGGGATATTTTACTTTCAAAGTAGGAATATTTTTCCTTTTTACTAAATATAATGTTAATTCATTTGTTCTTTGGCAACCAATACATCCAAAGGCAAGCGGGGCTTCATCCATTATTATTGCTGCCTCTGCTTCATCAATTAAGGGCCCTATTAATGCCATTCTTCCCCTAACACCTGAAGGAACTTCAACAGCAGCATATTTCAAACCTTTTTTTGGCTCCTCATCAGTTATGTTCATTGGCGGACTGTCAATTTCTGGAGTTCTAACAAGCTTTCCAATAACAATATTTAAGTTTAAGGGCTTATGGCCAAATCTCTCGACTAAATCCGTTAAAATTAAACTGTTTGGAGGGTAGATAAATATCTTCTTCACAATTTTCACCTTTACAATTGATTTTATCTATTTTATATACTCTCATTTGTTTAATTGTTTATGTTATTTTTTGCACGTTAAATTCTTATTTTTCATTTTCTATTAATTTTTTTATTTTTATTTTTTGTGGTTATTTTTTATTATTTTTTATTGTGATTAACTATTAACTATTTCCAATTTTTATTTTTATTTTTGATCCCTTTAAAAGAATTATCTTGGAAATACATCGTCAGGTAAGAACTTATACAGCTCAGGTCTCCTTGCTATTGCCAGTATATCCTCAAATATTCCAGCAGTAATATCTACAACCCCTATCGCTCCAATAACTTTGTCATCTTCTTTTATTGGAGTTACGATAACAGGAAGGCCAGCATATGGCCCAACAATTGGAGTGGCTTTAACTATATCTCCTGTTTCTATTGCTATTTTTAATACGTATCCATCATAATTCGTATCAACAACTTCTCCTTTTTCCAACCTTACTCCTGGCTTGTTTTTACTTCTCATAGCAACAGGAAGCTTGTTAACTAAAAAATGGACTGATTTTGCTATTGGAATCAGATCCTTTGCTTCGGAATTCTCAGATAGGACTATCATATGTTCCACCTAAAAATCTTTAAGTAATAGTTCAATAATTAATCTTTAAGTTTATCATATATAAACAATTTTTCATCATTTCTTTTATTTATTTCGTTTTAATATTTTATTCTATTTACGAAATTTATCAAAAATACCCCATTCCAAAGACAAAGGTGGTAGTTATGAAAAAAATTGCATGTGTAGGGCACACTGCCCTTGATTATATATTCAATATAGAAAAGTTTCCAGAAGTAAATACTTCGATTCAAATACCATCTGCAAGGAAATACTACGGTGGAGCTGCTGCAAATACTGCGGTTGGTATAAAAAAACTTGGAGTTGATTCTGAACTCCTCTCCTGTGTTGGCTATGATTTTAAGAACAGCGGTTATGAGAGGTATCTAAAAAATTTAGATATAAATATCTCAAAACTTTACTATTCGGAAGAAGAAGAAACACCAAAGGCGTGGATCTTTACAGATAAAAATAACGATCAGATAACTTTCTTTTTATGGGGTGCGGCAAAGCACTACAAAGAGTTAAATCCTCCAAATTTTAATACTGAAATAGTTCACATAGCTACTGGAGATCCAGAGTTTAATGCAAGATGTGCAGAAAATTCCTATGGGAATAATCTTGTTTCGTTTGATCCTGGGCAAGATCTTCCCCAATATTCAAGAAATTTATTGAAAGACGTTATAGAAAATACAAACTTTTTATTTATGAATCAGCATGAATTTGAAAGGGCTTCAAACCTTTTAAAATTTGATATTAGGGATTATTTAGATAGGGTAGATGTTTTGGTAATAACAAGAGGATGTGAAGGAAGTATTATTTATACAAAAGATAAAAAAATTGAAATTCCTTGTATCAAAGTTGAAAATCCAGCAGATCCAACGGGAGCAGGAGATAGTTATAGGGCAGGGTTCTTAACTGCCTATGTAAAAGGTTACGATTTAGAAAAATGTGGATTAATTGGTTCTGCTACTGCTTCTTATGTAGTTGAAGCGAAAGGTTGTCAAACAAATCTTCCAACGTGGAGCAAAGTTATTGAACGATTAGAAAGAGCAGGATATAAGATATAAGATACATAAAACAAATTTAACAAAATTAACAAAAATTAAATAAAACTAAATTAATTAAAATTAAAAAATAATTAAAAAGCATAAATAACTTAAAAATAACAAAATAACTTAATAAACTAAGAATATAATGTAAGAGTATTGCAATCAAAACACGAAAATAAACTTAATTGGATTATTTATTATGATCTATTGGGACGATTAATGAGGGATAATTATGAAGATTGAAGAAAGAATAAAAAAATTAAAAGAAGAAAAAAATGCAGTAATATTGGCCCACAACTACCAACCAAAAGAGATCCAAAAAATAGCTGATTTTTTAGGGGATTCACTTGAACTTTGCATTAAAGCAAAAGAAACAGATGCAGATATTATCGTTTTTTGTGGCGTCGATTTTATGGGAGAGTCGGCAAAAATACTAAATCCTGAAAAAAAGGTTTTAATCCCAGAAATTGAAGGAACCCAGTGTCCAATGGCTCATCAACTACCTCCTGAAATTATAAAACAATATAGGAAACTTTATCCAGAAGCTCCACTGGTTGTTTATGTAAATACAACCGCAGAAACAAAAGCACTGGCAGATATAACATGCACCTCCGCAAATGCAGATAAGATCGTAAACTCTCTAAAAGAAGATTTAGTTCTCTTTGGGCCAGACAATAACTTAGCTTATTTTGTAAAAAAAAGAACTGAAAAAAAGGTTATTGCCATCCCAGAAGGAGGAGGATGCTATGTTCATAAAAAATTTACGTTAGACGATTTAAAAAAACTAAAAAGAAAATACCCAAACGCAAAAGTGCTGATTCATCCAGAATGTAATCCTGAATTACAAGATCATGCCGATCATATTGCAAGCACAAGCGGAATATTAAAAATCGTTTTAAATTCAGAGGATGAGGAATTTATAATTGGAACGGAAGTTGGAATGATAAATCGTCTTGAGATTGAACTCGAAAAGATTGGAAAAAAGAAAAAATTAATTCCATTAAGAAAAGATGCCATATGTAATGAAATGAAAAAAATAACTTTGGAGAAGTTAGAGAAATGCCTATTGGAAGAAAAATACGAGATTAAATTAGATAAAGAAGTTATTAAAAAAGCAAAAATTGCTATTGAAAAAATGCTTGAAGTAAAATGAAAATAAAATAAAAAACAATTAATTCGTTAACGGGGATAATAATGAAGTTAGAAGAAAATCCAATATTCAAAAAATATTTTGAAAATCTATCTGAAAGAGAGAGGGCTGTCTTTGAAGGAGGAATAACGCTTGGAGCTTTGTTTCATCAATTTGTTGGAACCCCTGTAAGTGCTAAAAATAAGGACATTTTAGAAAAAGCAATAGAGGAAGCAATGAAAAATCAGCCATGTGTATATGATATAAAGGTAGAGATTAAGGGTGTTGGAGAAAAGTATGTTTCGTTAGATGGAAAAATGCTAAATGTTCATTTAAAAATAAAGATAAATAAAACTATTGCTAATTTAAAATTAAAATATATTGAGGATATTGACTATCCACTAATGTATGTTGAGAGTTTTGAGGAAATCTCTCACTAAAACTTGACTATAAAAATTAGTAAATCTTATTATTAAAAATTTACATAAAAATTTTATATCAAATTACGTGTGATTAACTACTACACACTGATGAACCATTCAAATAGATTATTGAATAAATACCAAGGAAAAATATTATAAATAGGAATATTATAAAATATAGATGATGATAGAATGAGTTGACGTTTCGAGGTGGATTGAATGAAAAAAATTGTAATCTTAACATTAATGATCCTCGTTGCGGGATTATCTTTCTCTGATGCCTTGAACTACAAATACACAAGCTCAATTCCCATAACCTTTGTAAAACTTTCAGATGCAAATGCCAAAGAAATCGATCGACTGTTGAACTCTAATGCTCTTGTTGTATTTTGTGTAGATAGCGACAATATAGATGAAAAGGTAATGTTAAAACTTGGGATTAAAAAATACTCCCCATCAAAAATTCCTGACTATGGTAACTACACTTATATAACTAAGGATGGAATCATATTTGTTTATCCAAAATACTATGTTTACAGAGAAAAAGATGGAACCTTAATCTACAACCCTCCAAAATATGAAAATAATAGCAAATATGAGTTTGTTAAACCGTATAAGATAAAAATTCCAAATAACACTGAAATCCCAAACTATGACGGCTATGTGTTGATTCAAAACTCGACATTTATACTGTATCCTAAAAAGTATATCACAGTCGGAAAGAATGGAGAAATATACTTCAATCCTCCAAAAAACGAATCAAACGACTACTATTACAAATATACGTACACACCACATGAAAACTGTATTCCAAACTATTACGACTACATATTTGTAGATAAAAACGATGTCTTTTTAATTTATCCAAAAAAATATGTATATCAAGATAAAGATGGGGTCTTGATATTTAAACCTCCAGTAGATGTTTCTTCCCCACCCGTTTATAAACTCAACTACAAAAGAATAGGAGATGGTGTCTATGAAATAAAAAAGAACAAACTTTTAATCTTGTATCCAACGTCATTAAATGATAAATCCACCTTAGATATTATTGGAAGTTATATAGCAAAAAATGGAGGGGTCTTTGCATATATAAACAAAGTTCCTCCATACTATAAGCATATTCTTGCCACAGGGGTTGCAGTAGATAAAATAATCCCGGATGAAGACGGATCCTACGCAGTAGATGTTGCAGGTAGAAAGATAAAAGTAGATGTTTTAAACGAAAATATATTGAATTCAAAATTAAAACAAATAAAAGCATTAAAGGCATTCGGTATAAATGTTAGCTATATTATAACAGGTAGTGAAGGAATAACCTTGGTAGAGAAAGAAAATGTCAATTTAGATGAACTTAGAGATCTTTATTACGATTACTGGTTTAAAAAGCCATGGACAAACTACACACACATATACTTCAACCCCTACACCGAAGAAAGCAATCTAAAATATTTAAATGGATCATATGATCTCTTAGCATTAAGTTATTACCCACTCATCTATACTGACAAAGCCCCAGAAACATTTAGAAACGATCCAATAGGAAACTACTATCCAAAAGTGATAAGTTATAAAGGAACGGGAGATTATGGATACTGGGAAGAGGGGGCTAAAAGTGAAGTTGAATACTACCACGTAGATCAGGGAGAGCCATACTGGAATGGAAAGGCAAACGAGCCCTCAACATGGTATTACGAAGGAAAACCTGTATCTCCTGAAAATGAAAGTAAAATGTGGGAGAAGTATGAATACTTCAACCACTGGTTTGTCAAAAATTATGCTTATGCTCTTGCAAGCGGTTGCGATGGACTCTTCTTAGAGAGTTCTGATAAGTATTTGGTAGATGCCATCTTTGGTATTGAAAACGAAAATCTAAGTTGGAGATTGGATATAAAAGATAAAGTAAATTATGCAGTTGTTCCTGGAGAGAAGGGCTTTGAGGTGATAAATGGAATTCCTGTTATCAGGGTTCCAAATCCGTTAAGAGATGTTTATGGAGTAAATGTTGTTAAAACAACCTATATTCCACCAAAGGAGGAGGATTTCGGGATATACATATCGGATATTAGAAATTACAGCCCATCTTTAATAATGCAATTAAAAGAAAATGCAACAGATATTGTATCTTTCAGAAACTTAGCAAATTGGTTATACAATTACAATAAGAACAGTATCCACTATAAAGGTAAATTCCTGCTAATAAAAAACAATACTGGAATAAAAATAACAGTATTTAAGAAAGATTTCAATGGGAAATATAAATATGAAGAATTTAACAGAGAAGAGTGTAAATATGTTATTGTTAACCCACCAAAGATCGTTATCTTAGATTAACATAAAATTGAAAATAAAAAAATAAAAATATAAAATTAGAATAAAAATAAAAACCCAAATAAAAATATATAAAAACATGCAAAAATAAAAATGCCAGTAATAATTTAATTTCATTCTGGTGAGATGATGAAAATTGGATTTTATAATATTCAAGGAGGAACAGGAAAAACAACGATCGCTGCGAATTTTGCCTATATTTTAAGCCATTCAGCAAAAACAATACTTATTGATTGTGATATATATGGGGGAACGTCTGCGATACTCTTCGGATTAGAGGGAAGAGAACATAACCTAAATACATATCTCGCTGGACACTCTACAATAGAGGATATTATCTCAAAACATGACGACTTAGATATTATACATACAGATGTTTCCTCAGATGTTTTTGGATATAAACCAGAACTTGACAGATTTGAAACGCTGATTCAAACCCTTGAAGAGGAATATGATATAATCGTCTATGACTTTCCTCCAAATATAACAGAAGATAACCCAATATTGGGATACGTTGGAGAATTAGAACTAATAAATAAGGTTATAGTTGTTGGGGAAGATAGCATTCCATCCATTGTAAATTCTTTGAAAACTATGGAGCTCTTAAAGGATTTAGGTATTGGATTAACAGGAATAATCGTAAACAAGTATAGGGGTTTGACAGATATTAGTGAGATAATAGATGATGTTATCGGAATATTGCCCTATGATCAAAACATTGAGAGGCAGTGGGTAGAGAGTAGTCCAATAGTTAAACTCAAAAAAACAAAGTTTACAAAGGAGTTGCTCTCTCTTGCTAATGAGTTAGCAAGTATCTACTTAGAAAAAGATCTTGCATCTTTAAGGGCTTTAAAATTAGCAAAGGCAATATCGGGAATAACTGAGGAAGAAAAAAGCGATCTTGATGAGTTTTAAGTTCTCACATCGATCTTTCTTCAATATTATTTTTCTCTATTTCTCATTTATTTTTTAGTTTTTTAGTTTTGTTTTTTAGTTTTTTGGTTTATTTAATTATTAAAGACGCATAGGAATACCTCTTTCAGCACAATATTCTTTTATTTCTTTTATAGTGTATTCTTTGTAATGTAAAATGCCTGCCATTAGTGAAGCATCTGCCTTTCCTTCAACAAAAGCTTCATAAACATGTTCTGGTTTTCCTGCTCCACCAGAGGCAATAACTGGCAATTTAACGCTTTTTGATATTTCTCTTGTTAAAATTATATCATATCCGCTTTTAGTTCCATCCTTGTCCATACTTGTTAGTAAGATCTCTCCTGCTCCTAATTCTTCAACCTTCTTAGCCCAGTTCACAGCATCAATTCCTGTTTCCTTTCTTCCTCCATAAATGTAAACTTCAAACCAACAATAGCCATCCTCAACTTTGAATATATTTTTCCCATCTTCTTTAATACTCTCAATTTCATCTTCTTTTACATAATGCCTTTTTGCGTCGATAGCAACAACAACACACTGAGAACCAAAGATCTCACTTGCTTCTTTTACTAACATGGGATTCTTTACCGCAGATGTGTTTATAGAGATCTTATCAGCCCCTGCTCTCAGGATCATCCTAAAATCCTCTATGGATTTTATTCCGCCTCCAACAGTTAGAGGTATAAAAACCTTTTCCGCAGTTCTTTCTACAACATCTATTAATATGCTCCTTTTCTCTGCTGATGCAGTTATATCTAAAAACACAAGTTCATCTGCTCCTTCATCATCATAATACTGTGCTAATTCAACAGGATCTCCTGCATCTCTAAGATTTAAAAATTTTGTGCCTTTAACAACTCTTCCATCTTTAATATCCAAACATGGAATAATTCTCTTTGTTAGCATACTAATCCCTTTAATTTCATTTTATTTAATTTTTATATTTTTATCTCACTTTTTAAGGGTTTTATTACTCCCCTCTTTTTATTGTTTTTAATACTTCTTCTTTTAATATTTCTAAAAGTAGTTTTCTGTATTCAAGGAACTCTATACTTGTTCTATCTCTTGGCCTTTCTAATTTTATTTCAACGATCTCTTTAATTCTTCCAGGTCTTGCAGTTAAAACAACTACTCTATCTGAGAGATATATTGCCTCGTCTATACTGTGAGTAACAAAGAATACTGTTTTTCTATCTTTTTGCCATATTTTTAATAACTCATTTTGCAGTATGTTTCTTGTTTGAGCATCTAACGCTGCAAATGGCTCGTCCATCAAGACAATTTCTGGATTATTTGCCAAAGTTCTTGCTATTGCTACCCTCTGTTGCATTCCTCCACTTAGTTGATAAGGATACGCATCTTCAAATCCTTCTAAACCAACCATTTTAATAAATTTTTTTGCTATTTTAATCCTTTCATCTTTTGGAACTCCCCTCAGTTCTAATCCAAATGTAACGTTCTTTAACACGGTTCTCCAGGGCATTAGAGTATATTGTTGAAAAACAACCCCTCTATCCGCTCCTGGCCCTTTAACTTCTCTTCCATCAAGTAAAACTCTCCCCTCAGTTGGAGTGTCCAAGCCAGCTATTATTCTTAAGAGAGTGGTCTTTCCACATCCGCTCGGTCCCATTACTGTTAAAAACTCATTTTCGTAAACTTCTAAGTTGATGTTTTCTAAGGCCTTAACCCTATTTCCATTAAACTCAAAGATCTTTGATAAATTTTCAACTTTTAGTTTTACGTTCATTTTATCCCTTAATTTAATTATTATTCTTAGTTATTACTTAGTTATTATTAATATTATTATTTGTTCATCCAATTAGATTTTTAACAATTAGATTTTTAGTTTTTTAGTTTTTTATGTTCTGGATGTTTTATTTCATCATCTTTCTCCACACAAAATATTTATCCTCAATATATCTCAAACCTCTATCTAATATCAAACCAATTATTCCAATAATTATCATACACGCAATAACTACATCCATCCTACTGATAGAGTAGGCATACATTATTAGATAACCTAAACCTGCATTACTTGAAGGTAGCATTTCGGCAGCTACAACACACATCCATGCAATCCCTGCCCCAACCCTCAAACCTGTTAAAATACTTGGAGATGATGCAGGAATAACTACTTTTAGAAGAATATCCCTTCCCTTAGCTCCCAATGTTAGTGCTGCTTCTATTAACGGTGTTGGAACACTCTTAACTCCTGAGATTGTATTTATCAATATTGGAAAAAACGCTCCAATAAATATTATAAAGATCATTGACATCTCTCCTAATCCAAACCATGCCAGAGATAATGGAACCCAGGCCAGAGGAGGAATTGGCCTTAACAGTTCAATTATTGTATCAAATAAGTTGTTGACTGTTTTATAATGTCCCATTAATATTCCCAGTGGAATTGCAACAGCAGAAGCTAAGAAAAATCCGCTTAAAACCCTTTTTATACTGATTAGTGTATTCTCTATTAAGTTTCCTGTCCCTAATATCCCCTGATTTGGATGTATTAAAACATTTACAACTGCTTCAACTCTTGGAAGAATAACTGGATTGTTTATATATATTGCTAACAATTCCCATACTATAACTGCAATAACTGGAAGGGCGAGTTTTAGAGCCAATTCTTTTTCATTTATTTTCACACCTATCCCCTTTCTAATCTAATTATTTTCAATTCCGATAAATTTTACCCATAATCTTGGATATTATAATTGTGTTTATTATTAATACCCTGCTATTAAATTTAATATTGATTTAGTTAACACTACTTGGGTGGTAAATAACCTCAATTAACCAAAATTGGTAGTTCAACAATTAATAAAATAATAAAATTTTAAAAGAGTAAGGAGTATTTAAAGTTTGTTATTCCCAGAGCGTCCCATTTAAATAGCTTATAACTTTATCATTGGTTTTATTATAAATTTTTCCAATTAAAACCTTTATTTTAACTCCCTCATTGGTATCGATCTTTTTAATATCCTTTATAACAATTAACATTTTCATCTTTCTCATAAAATATATAAATTCATCAACATCATCCTCACTATCAAATATCAATTCAAAATCCTCAGAGACCCTTTCTCCATTTGAAATTTTTCGTATTGTCTCAACCATCGGAACCAATATTGCCTCTCCTAAATCTTCTGCTCTCTTTTTTAAATCCTCTTCACTATCTTTAAACTCATAACTCATAAAGCCCTCTCTTACAACCCTACTAAATAAAAAATCCACACCTAAGTCAAAGAAAAACGTAAACGCAGATCTTAGGTCTTCACATTGAGTATAGTGGGTAGTGTATTTTATTGGAGGAACTATCATTTCAGGGTCTTTCATAACAACTCCTTCTCTCTTTCTTCTGTTTAAATCATTTATTATCTCTTTTATATGTAAGTGGGCAGTATCTTTATCAAGGATAGCCAGTGGTTTTACGTATGGTAAGTTATATTTTTTACAGAGGGCTATTCTTTCATTTATTGGAAGGGATCTATTGGAATCCCTCTCTTTTATATCAAATATATAAAAACCTAAATTTTCATAGCCCCTTTCTACTTCTTCGTAGTAGTAAGGAGTGTAGGGATTGTTTTTTCCAATCATCTCCCCGCATAACATATAGTTATTAAATTCATCTAATATACTTAAATCTAAAAATTTTTTTACTTTTTTTGTGGTAAATGGGCATATATGCCCACCTCTTGTTAACGCATATACTTCTCCCTCTATCTTTACAATTCTTATGTTGTATCCATTTAACTTTTCTTCAACAACAACCTTATCAACAAAATGCTTTTTTATTGTAGGATATAGAGTTATTGCTCGATAAGTTTTAGGATAACCTCTAACTACATCAAGATTTTTATTTAAAAATATTACTGTTCCTTTCTCTATCCCCCTAAAATCTTTTTTAAATATGAGTGTTTTTACATCTTTATACTCATTCTCTCTTAAAATTCTCTTTTTAAATGCTTTGTTTAAATCCTTTAATGAAATGTTAAGCTTTTCAGCAATTTTATTTAAATCATAGGATAAAACATTCATAACTCTTCCCCTTAATTGTGTTGTTTTTTAATTTTAATCTAATCTATTTAACTATTTATTTTGTTTTTTATTTGGGTTATACAAGTTTTTGCTATGAAGATTATATATTGTTAAATGAAATATAATAAATACGAGGGATAAACATATAAATAGAGAGTGAAAAGAAATAGTATTTATATAAATTCTGCAAATAGTTCTTAGTTATATAACCAATTTTAAAGAACATCTTGTGGGGAGAGGGGTTATGCATAAATTTAAAATTATTGGGGGAGTTGTGGTTCTTGCAGTTGTGATACTGTGTGGATGTGTTGTAATATTCCCAAAAAAATATCCTGACGTGTTATATAAAGAACATGATGTAATAAAGATAGAGAATAGAACAATAAATGGGGTAAAAACTGCCATAGTTTATCAGGTAAAAACTAAAATTGGAGATAGAACTTCACCTTATGGGTTAGATGCACAAAGCAGAAAAGATATTGCAATAATAACATACTACGTGTTTAAAAATACTGACGTAGATGAAGTCCAAATAATCTGTTATTATGCTGGAAATGGAGGAATTCAGCCATACTATAAATTTAAAATAGATAGAAGGGATGCGGAACTCTCAGGATTGTTAAATGTTTCTGAAAATGAGCTTCCTTCCGCTACGTTATACTGTATGGATAAGTTACTGTCCTTAGGAGACCTTTGGGTTAATAAGCATCTAACTGTTAAGTAATTGCTTTGAAAGTAAATTATTTGTAATAATATGCGTAATAATAATGATAGAAATAATCATAAATAAAAAATTAAAAGGGGAGGGGTAGCGTATGGTTAGAGTAGTTCCTTTAACTGATGAAGAAAAGATGAGTATTGTCTCAGGATTGAGAAGTTCAGTTCCTGCTACAAAACTCGTAACGTTAAGAAAACTACAAGAAATTGCAGAAGTCAGACCAGAGGCACTTATCTACTTAGATACTTATGATAAAGTAACATTAAATGAAATTATTACTTTGCTAAATCAAATTATAGAATACGATCCTGATGAAATTCTTAGAAGAGAAGCAATGATAACTCTTGAGAAAGTCAAAAAAGCATTGGGAACGAAATTTTCTACATTTGTTCCTCTTTGTACGTCCTGCAACTCACCGATCGATTTGGGATGGAATTTTTGCACAAATTGTGGTGCAGAAATCAAAAGCATGAAATTTGAAGAAGAGATTGCAAAGTGTCCAAACTGCAACAACTACATCTCCGACTCTTGGAAACATTGTGCTCACTGTGGAGCAAAATTAAAAGAAGAGGAAGAGGCAGTATTAAGATGTCCAAATTGTAAGCGTCCTATTCAACCAGAGTGGATAATTTGTCCTTATTGCGGTTATCGACTTAAAAGAAAGCCATAGATGTATGTTAATGATTAAATATCTTTAAATGTCAAATTTTCTTCTAATCTTTTTTAGAACCTTGCTATAAAGGGTTATATTATATTTACTCCCTAATGAACCATAGTGGTATTGAGTTTTCCAGGGATTTTTTAGTAAAGAGGATTTTGATCTTATTAATTCATCATTTTTTATTTTTAGAAATTTTAAGAACTCTTTTGGAGATAAATCTGCTGGTTTTTCGAAATCTAACTCATTAAATACAACATAGGCGTTTTCAATCTCCCAAATGAAGTGAGCATCACTTCCGAATCCCATTGCAAAACCATACTTCTCAGCATACTCAAAGGCCTTTAAGTTTGCAGTAATGTCCCTACATCTACTATTAAAAACTTCAACAATATCTACCTGTTTTAAAAACTCCTTATCTTCTAAAATTCCAAATTTAGCCAAACTTCTTCTCCTATGTAGATCGAAAGGATGAGGTAAATATACCAACCCACCCTGCTCATTAACCCTATCCAATGCCTCATAAATATCCAAGTTTGAAGGAACCTCCTCATTTAAAAATAACCCAATAAACTCTCCTGTTTTAGTTGCTATCTCTTCCCCAGGAATTGCAAAGTCCAATTTTGTGAGTTTATTGTGATCACAAACGGCAGGGAGTATATTCTTTTTTTTGCAGATCTTTTTAAGTAAAAAAATTGGATTTAAAGAACACTTGCTCACTATGGAGTGAACATGTAAATCTACTTTTGTTTCCTTCATTTGTGTCCCCAAAGTTTATATTTTCGTTTTTAAATATTTAAGTTAAAGTTTATGTTTATTTTCCTGTTTTAATTTTACCTAACTTTGCTTCCTGCTTTTATATCCTTATCTACTGTTAATAAAACAACATTTCCTTTATCATCCTCAGCTGCCAAGATCATTCCTTCAGATAAAACACCACACAACTTAGCAGGTTTTAAATTACAAACGACTATAACTTTTTTACCAACCAACTCCTCTGGTTTGTAGTAATCTTTAATTCCAGAGACGATCTGTCTCTTTTCATCTCCTAAATCAACTATAAGTTTTAATAACTTTTTGGACTTTGGTATATCCTCTGCCTCTACAACTTCTCCAACTCTCAAATCGATCTTTTCTAAATATGTTATGTCTATCTGCTCCATTTTTTCTCCCTCTGCAGTTTTATTGTTGTTTTCATTTTTATCATTTTTATATAGTTTTTTCTTCATTTCCTCTATCTTTCTGTCTTCTACCTTTTTAAATATTATCTTTGGTTTTTTTAACTCATTTCCTCTTAAATTCAGATCGAGTTCTTCGTTCATCAACTCCAACAGTGCAAGTGCTTTTTTGGGCATGTAAGGATACAACAAATAGATGAGAGTTTTAACTGTCTTACAACAGGTATATAATATTTCCTTTAATCTTTCCTCATCTTTAACTGCCCATGGCTCCATCTTTTGGAAGTAAGCGTTTCCATCAATAGCAAGATGTAGTATATTAACTAACGCATCTCTAAATTTAAAACTTCTTATATTTTTATCTACTGCCTTAATCGTCTCTTCACACTTTTTTAATAACGCTTTATCCTCTTCTTTCAATCTGTTTTCATCAACGATTGGAACTTTCTTAAACTTTCTATGTGTGAACGTTAAAACCCTATGTGTAAAATTACCAATAATGTTAATTAGTTCATTATTTATTTTATTTTTAAAATCATCAAATGAGAAATCACAATCTTTAAAGAGAGGAGCTGACATTATCAAATAATATCTTAAATAATCAGCATCAAAGTTTTTAACAAAGTCCTTAACCCAAACAACCCATTTTTTACTTGTGCTCATCTTTCGTCCTTCTAAGGTTAAATAACCACCACTAACCACTGCTGCTGGTAAATTAAATCCCTTATGAGCAATTAACATCCCCGGCCAGAAGACAGCATGATGAACCGTTATATCTTTCCCAATGAAGTGATAAATCTTTGTGCCTTTTTCTAACCAATATTTCTTCCAAATATCTCCTAACATCTTTGAAAATGAGATATATCCAATAGGGGCTTCTAACCAAACATACATTACTTGATTAGTTCCAGGAATTGGAACTCCCCAACTTATGTCTCTTGAAATGTCCCAATCATGCAACTCTTTAATCCAATTCAAGGCCATGTTTTTAACATGTTCTGGCATCTCCTCTGCATTTTTAATATATTCCTCTAACTCATTTTTTAAAGCACTCAACTTGAAAAAGTAGTGTTTTGTTTTTCTAATTTCTGGTGTTCCTTTACAAATTACACAGTATGGGTTTTTTAACTCAAATGGCTCTAAGTGTCTTCCACAAACTTCGCAGTGATCTCCTCTTGCTTCTCCTCCACAGTAGGGACAGATTCCTTCAACGTATCTATCTGGTAAGAATTTTTTACATTTTGGACAGTAAAATTGCTCTATCTCCTTCTCATAAATATAACCATTCTCTTTCAACTTTAAATAAAACTCCTGAGCTGTCTCTATATGTATTTGGCTGTGTGTCTTTCCAAAGGCATCAAACTCAACATTTAACAGGTCTAAGTCCTCTTTAATCTCATTGTGATATTTTTCAACGATCTCCTCTGGGCTTTTTCCTTCTTTTTCAGCAGTTAATGTTATGGGAACTCCATGGTTGTCTGTCCCTCCAACGTGTATAACATCCTCTCCTCTTAACTTTAAGTATTTATACATAATATCTGCTGGGATGTAGGTGCTTCTTGCATGTCCTAAATGTAAGGGGCCGTTTGTGTATGCTAAGGCGGTGGTTATTAGGTATCGCATGTTTATCCCTCAAATATTTTTATGCTATTTTTATCATTTAACTTTTAAATTTTAATTGTTTTATTTTTTAAGTTTATTTTTATTTTTTTCTTTTACCTAATATATGTCTCGCAATTGGATCATCTATATTCAACATCTTTGCAATGGTTTCAAGCTTTTTTGTAGTTAGTTCTACTGTATTATGTGCTTTTTTTAAAATATAAGGGTAGCCATTTATTGATATTTCTTTTATTGATGAGATTACTCCTTCATCAACTTTATTAAAGCTTGTTAAGCCCACAACCCCACAGTTGTCTTCTAATCGTATAAATTGGATATATGCTGTTCCAATTTTTGCATTAAATGGGTGTTTTTCTATAAAATGGATCCCTTTCACTATACTGCTCAGTTGTTTATGTTTTTCTTTTTTTTCATCACCTATTTTCCCAAGAAAATCGATGGGTTTTGAATATCCTGCTTTATCAGTATATTTTGTAAATATTGCAATGTCTGGCATGTTTCTGTCGAAGTAGATATTTATTTTTGATGTTTTTGAGATTCCTATTAATTTATCCTTAAATTCATTAATCAATTTTGTCAGGGTTATAATATATTCTACATGTTCTATCAATATTTTTTCATTTAAATTATATTCGAGATCTTTTGATATGACCCCAATTTCTCCAGTTTCTATTTCTTCATCAATTTTTTTACTAAATTCCTTTTTATATTCAAGAAATACATTTTTTAGTTGTTCCTCATACGCCTCCATCCCTTTCTTTGTAGAGATCAATAGTGAGAATAAAGAGCCATCGAAGAGGTAGTAATCTACATTATAATTTTTCAAAACATACATTGCTGTTTTTAATTCAAGTATTTGCATAAATCTCCTAATTCTATCTTCAATCTCTAAGGGATGTGCAATGTCAAAAATATATTCCTCACCAACTTGCCTTATTTTTTCTCCGTTTCTATGCATAAAACTAACTGCTCCAACACCATAGAATGAAAAAGAGATGTAATCTATTTTATTACAACTTCCATCTCCTCCTGCGAAGTTTAAGTCCACAGGATCGTCAAAATCGTTTAAAATCCAATGTTCTTCAACTTCTTTTTTATCAATGTCATTAATTTTTTCCATTTTTTTAATTATCTGATCTCTATTTTTTAGAAGATATTCTATCATAAACGATCCCCTTCTGATTAATTAACATTAAAAACTAAACAATAGATAAAAATTTGATAAAAAAGGAAAAATATCCTAAAAAATCATTAAACGTTTTGGTAATTTTTCTATCATAACTATTTATAATTTCTAAATATTCTTCATTTTGATATTTTACTTGTTATAATGAAAATTTTAGCCCTCAATTGTCCCATAACCAATTAATCTCCATCTTGATCCAACTCTTCTGCTTATAGCCACTCTATCTCCAACATCTGCACAGATTGGAAGTTTTAATTTTATATCTGCAACATCTCCTCTTGCTGATGTTATAACCCCTGCAGTTGTTGCGGTTCCAATGTTAAGCATTAAAACTTCTCCAGTTCTCAATGGCTCTATTTTTAACTCCTCCTTCGTTCCTACAACTCTATCTAATAAATTAGCTCTTATTGTTATTTTTTCTCTTATTGGAGGTAGAGTTCCTGGTAATCCAACAACGCTTCCAGTTAAAGCATCTGATTTTGTTAAATAAGGATCTAATGTTGTTCCAACTCCGATTAAACCTCCAGGATGTGCTTTTCTAAGTGTGGTGTTTCCAGCGGCTAATGAAACGATCTTGGTTGTTAATGGTTTCCAGAATGTTTTATTTTCTTCTGTTACTTTTATTCCCGGCCTGATTTCGATCTCATCTCCTACTTTAAAGACACCCTGAACTATTGCTCCTCCTAATACTCCTCCTTTAAGATCTTTAATTTCCGTTCCTGGTTTGTTTATATCAAAACTTCTTGCAACATACATTCTTGGCGTGGCATTAGGGTCTCTTTCAGGTGTTGGAATAAAGTCCTGTATTGCCTTTAACAAAACATCAATATTTGCCTCATGATGAGCTGAGATCGGAATTATTGGAGCGTTTTCAGCTATGGTTCCTTTAACAAATTCTTTTATCTGTTCATAGTTCTCTTCTGCCTGTTTCTCATCAACTAAATCAATTTTATTCTGCACAATTATGATTTTATCAATTCCTAAAATCTCCAAAGCCATTAAGTGTTCTTTTGTTTGAGGTTGAGGGCAGGGTTCATTAGCGGCTATAACCAAAATTGCTCCATCCATTAAAGAAGCTCCGGAAAGCATTGTAGCCATTAACGTCTCATGTCCCGGAGAATCAACAAAAGAAACCCTTCTCAAGAATTTTGTTTCTGCTAAGCAGTTGGGGCATCTTGGTTTTGTAGTGTAAGTTCCACACTGTGGGCATTTTCTTATCTCACAGTCGGCATAACCTAATCTAATAGATATTCCTCTCCTTAACTCTTCGCTATGTCTGTCAGTCCAAACTCCTGTTAAGGCCTTAGTTAAACTCGTTTTTCCATGATCAACGTGTCCTACCATACCTATGTTAACTTCTGCCTGTTTTGTCTGTTTTTTCTTTGTCATATCTATCCCCTTTAATTATTTTTGACCTTTATTGTTTAATTAGTTTATAATTTTTAATATAATTTAATCTATTTTGTTTAATTTTTTATTTTAATTTTATTTTTTGTTTAGTTGAATCCTACAATTTTATATTTATCTTTGTGATTACTAAATAATCCTTATTAATTGGGGTTATTACGAATTTATATTTATAACTTTTTATAGAAGTTTTAAAATTTTTTCTTATTCTTCATTATCCCTAACTTAAAATTCTTTATAAACTACGTATTTAAAATAGAGACATTGAATCTTGCATTATACTCCAAAAATAAAAAAAGTTGTTGATTAATGGTAAGAGTTATTTACACGTCCTTTAATTATTTTAGATTAATTATTTTAATTATTTTTAATTATTTATTGTTCTTCGCTTCCTCCTTCAAGACCCAATAATTCTGGAATGGTTTTTTCGCCGTATTCAACAACTTTGACATTTATTTGGACAATATCTGAAGCTATCGTGTTTCCTCTTACTGTCTTTCTTCTTCTTTCTCCTTTTTTCCTTGGTTTAAATCCAGGAGGAGCGCTTAACAATACTCTAACTTTCCTACTGCCATGTATGTCTGGTCTCATTGGAAAACCGCTTGAATCGGTTCCTCCTCTTATTTGTAATTTATACCCCTCTAATCCGATTATTTTACCATCGAATATTTCTCCGATCTTCTTCCCTACTAATGGGGTGTTGTCTGCTTCAATTTGATAACATTTTCCGTTTTTTGGATCTGCAACAACGAATTTAGCTGTTGGCATTAGTATCCCTCTTTGTTTCTTTTTATTTTTTATTTTTGAATGTTTGTTTAAATTTTAATTTCTGTTAATAAAAACGTCTTGTTTTTCAATATTTTAATGTTGAGATTGTCTTGTTAGAATCGCCCTCCGCCTCCCCAGTTTCATCGTTTTTTCGTTCCTTTGGGGAAAAGGAACGGAACTCAACTGGATCATCAACGAGTCCCAACCTGAGGTCAGGACAATAGAGAGAATGTAGGGCAGTATTTATTGAGGAGAATATGTTTTAAATAGTTTTTGGTTAAACTTTGAATGCAATTGTAATTATGTAGTAGAGAATGATAAGCCCTGCAATTGCTAAAAACATGTATTGTGTCCTTAACATTCTCTTTCTTCTTTGCATATACTCTAATCTGCATTTTTCTGAGCAGAATACTTGATCTGGTGGAATAGAAATCCCACAGTTTAAACAATGTCTATGTTTTGGTATTTCCATATCTATCCCTCTATTATTGTTCCGTTTATGACTCCTCTACTGACATTTAGGAGTTCTTCTGGAGTTCCCTTGACTACTGCTACTTTTAATTTAGCCCTCTCAATAATTTTCGCTGCAAGGGGATCAACTACTGAGGAAGATCCAGCTTTTAATGAAGAGGATAATGACAATTCCACAAGTTCTTTTACACTCATCTTTTCATGTTTTTTTGCATCTGAATATTTATTTGGGTCTTTATCATAAACACCATCGACATTCGTTCCTATAACTAATAGATCTGCGTTTATGAACTCTGCTAATGAAGCAGCTACCGCATCCGTTGTATGTGCAGGATGTGTTCCTCCCATAACAGGAATTTTTCCCAAATTTAAAATAAACTCTGCCTCTTCAAATGATGTAGGGACTTTTTTTATACTATAATTTCCTAAGGCGGTTATTAGTATCATTGCATTCATTCTCGTAGCCATTATCCCAAGCTCATCACAAAAACTTTCATTTGCTCCGAGTTTTCTACCTATTTCAATATACTCCCTTGCAGTTTTACCTCCTCCAACTACTATCGCAACTTCATGCCCTTCATCTTTAATTTCCTTAAAAGTATTTGCATATTTTTTAATTTTTTCTGGATCTGCTCCTTCTTTTGGCATCACAACCGATCCGCCCAAGTCAAAAACGATCCTCATTCTTTTTCACCTTTTATCATGATCCGTCTAAAAGAGTCATTCAAAGTATTAAAAAGGGAGTATTTAATTTTAATTCAATATAAATTCGAGTATTAAAATATAAAGATTAATATCCACAAAAAATAAAAAGGTGTTGCATATTAATAATTATTATGTAAGGGTGGCTCTATCCATTCAAAGCCATCTTTACATCTTCAACTTTAACGGTCTTTCTCTTCGCATGCTTAGCCAATTCGACAGATTTCTTAGCGATCTCTAATGCAATTTCTTCTAATACCTCAGCAAAGTATTTTCCTGCCTCTTCACTAACTCTCTCTGCTCCCGCCTTTTTCAATATCCTTACGCATGGTGCAACTGGAAGCTCAGCCATAATATCACCTCAGAAATTTACATTTTCAATTTTCTATTTTGCAGTATATATATTTTTCGGAAATATTCCATAATATTTTTGCTACACTTTTTTGAGTATCAATGTGAGTTCATTTTTAGTATTTGCCTTTAAATTAATTATCTTATATATGTGAATATCTGATCTACGGTTCAATATCTCTAAAATTTCACTCAAAGAGGATTTCTTTTTAGAATAGTCCTCAGCTTTTACTGTGTGGATAATATAACCTCCTGATTTCAAATAGTTTACAAATCTTAGTGTTAACAAAATCGATTCAATAGGATATAAATTAGTATCATTAGTTATTAGGTCAATATCTTCGTTAATATCCTCTTTAAAATTTACAGATTCTGCCCTCTTTTTTATATGAATGATATTGTCATTTTTAACTTTTAATTCTCCGGTATCTATCGCATAAACCTTTTTTGCTAATTTAGATAAGAGTTTAGCCCAACCTCCTGGAGATGCGCCTATATCTACCACACAATTAAGATCGATAAACAACTCTGGAAACTTTTCTATTAACTCCTGCATTTTTCTCTCTGATCTATTCAATGGTCTCGCTTCATACTTTTTTAACTTTTCTAAGTTTTGTATGTTTTTATGTATTGAAATATCTTTAAAACTCTCAGTAAATACTGAAACGTAAGATTCATCTTGTAAGATTTCAATATTTACTTTAAAATCCCAGTTTTTTAAATTTACTTTTAAATTTAAATTATTAAATTTATCTAAGATGTATTTTCCAATTTCTCTTTCTATATCCTCACTTTTAAATGAATGCGATCCTCTTCTGTTGCATCTTACAACAAAAGATTTACCAATTATTTTATCTTTTTTCTTTTCAATTAAAGAAAAAACTGCCCTCTTTATGCTTTCTATATTTGTCTCACACTCTTTTTCTAATGGAATTACTCGAAATAAAAATTTAAGTTCTTCCTTATTATACTCTACTTCTCTTAAAAATTTGTTAGGATCGTAAGATAATACTTTTAGTAATCCTCTAAATGGTGTCCATACAACCTTTTTCTTTATTTTAAGGGATTCAATTTCTTTTTTAAGTTCTGGCTCGAATCCCGGTTTTGTGGTGATCAATGCTACCGGCCTCATAAAGAACCACAAAATTCTATTATATTTTTTGCTAATCTTATTTTATCGTCTATTGTTTTCATAATGGTGTTTGTTATTAAAACCTCACAGGGAATTTCTCCTGAAATATCTTTATCTTTGGAGTCAATAACTAAAACATCTATTATGTCCTTGTAATATTCATATACCCCTTTAACTGAAACATCATAACCTTTAACTTTCATCAATTTTCCTGCAGGTCCAGAAACAGCTGAGTTTCCTACTATCGGAGATACAACAATAACTTTTTTGTGTTTTAATTCTTCCTTTATTCCATCTAAACTTAAAATTGGGCCTATTGATGTTATTGGATTAGAGGGACCAATTATAACGAATTCACTATTTTTTATTGCGTTTATCGCTTCACTGCAAGGTTTCGCATATATCGAGTTCTCATATATTACATCTAAAACTTCAACTTCACCTTTTCTTTTTACCCAAAAGTCGTGAAATTTTAATAAATCGGCTTTTCCTTCAATTTTTGAAAGTATTTTTGTCTCAACTTTATCATCTGTCATTGGAATTACTTTTGCATCGATATTTAATGCTTTCCTTTCCATTTCCACAACTTCTGAAAGTTTGTATCCTCTTCTCAAATAGTATGTTTTGTGCATTTTTAATGCTCTGTCTTTATCTCCTATTTTTAGAATCTCATCAAATCCAAGCATTTTTAATTGATTGTAGGTATAGAAAGTATCCTCCTTTACTCCATACCATGTTTCTTCATTTATTAAATCTGAAAGTGTATATAAAACAGTATCTACATCAGGGGAAAGATAAAGATCTCCTATCCAAGTATCTTCGCCAGTATTAACTATTATAGAAAGATTTTTACTGTCTACTACTCTTTTTAACCCTTGCAAGAGTTTTGGCGTCCCTGTTCCTCCGGATAGAACTGTAATCACGATCTCACCGTTAAAGAAGTTAAAAGTTTTCAGTAGTTTTTTAGGATTTTATGTTGGGTCTAAATTTGTTGATAAGTTTGTTGGTTAAGTAGTATTTTCTTAAATTTTTTCTCGTTTCGAAAAATTCATCTACAATCTTTTTTATATTTTTCTTTCCGTTATATTTTTGTGCAAGTTCTTTCATTTTTAGTGCATTTCTTTTATAGAATTTTAAATTTCTTATATCAAATATTGCTTCCTCTAATTTTTCAAGATTTTTGTAGGAGAGATGTATTCCACATCCTAAATCATTTACTTTTTTTGCATTGTTCCCCTGTTCTGGATGATCTAAATCAGGAATCACAATTAATGGTTTTCCAAAAGATAGGGATTCCATTATTGTGGAATGTCCTCCATGAGATACTACAAACTCAGCATTTTTAATGAGTTCTTTCATATCTGTTGTTATTGGAATTATTTCTATATTTTCATTTTTATATGTAGTTAAATGCAGGTCTCTTTTTAATCGCTTAGCCACATCATAACTTCCACAGACAAGTTTAACTTTCAAATCATTTTTTAATGCAATATTTCCAAGTTTTTCCAGTATTTTATATCTGTATTCAAAACCACCTATAACACTGAGTATGTAATCATTATCAACATTGTAATCTTTATTGTGGCCTTTTTCTGTATTATTTTGGTTGTTATCTGAATAATCAATATCGTATCGTATTAATGGCCCTATAAACTCCATATTTTTTATAATTTTTAAGTTATATTCACATATTGTATAGGGTAGTGGAAAATCAGGAACGATAAATTTTTCACATCTTTCATTTATCATATTTAGGGCTTTCATCGTTGGATAAACAATTAAATCAGTTTTTAATTTATATCGAGTATAGTTTTGATTGCTTATACACATAACTGGTTTTTTTAAAAGTTTTGCTGCAACAACAGTACTATATTTACAATCAGAAATCACTAAATCGGGGTTGTATTCTTTTATAATTTTTAACTCTTTTTTAACCGCTTTTTTAGGGCTATACTCTTTATTAAATATACTCGATTTTATATCGAACTTTCCATCTTTTCCTTTAAGTTTAATCTCGGGGAATGTCTCAAACACGGGATAGTTGTATTTAGCAATAAAATCTTTACTTTTTCCGTATGCAATGTAAGCTATTTCATAGTCATCTTTTAACGCCTCTCCAACCGCAATACATCGGGTTGTATGTCCAAAACCCTCCCCACATACAGAAATCAGTATTTTTTTCATCATCTCACCCGAGATTCACTTTTATTAAATTTATTTTATATAATTTATTAGGTATTTATTGTTTATTAAATGTTTAATATATTTTTTAAATCATATTTTTAAATTATCCCTCTATTTAATTTTTTAATTTTAATTTCTTTATTTATATTTTTATTTTTACTTTTCATAATTTTTATTTTTAAATTTTTATAGAAGTTTTTTACTTTCATCAGTAAGTGTCAATTTATTTATTCTTCCTATCTTTTCTTTTCTTATGATTTTCCTATCTTCTAATTCCGAAACTATTCTCGATACCTTAGGTTTACTCATACCAGTCATCTCAACAATCTCCTTTTGTGTAATATGCCCATGCTTTTTTATTAGATCTATTATTATCTTTTCGTCCTCAGTTAAAAAGTCCCACAAGACACCTTTCTTCTCTTCTACGTATTTTTTAGCAATATTACTTAGATTTATAATTTTTTCTTTGAGATGTTGATTTTCTCTTGTTAGGTCTTCGATCTGTTTAGTTAAGGCGTTTATTTTTTCCTTGTATGTTGAGTTTTCTTCCAATAACCTCTGAATTTTACTTTCATAATCAACGATCTTCTCATTTAGGATATTTATTATCTCATCCTTACTTAGTAGATTTTTACTTGCACTTGCGAGTTTTTCTTCAAGATCTTTTATTTTACTCACTAATTTTCTGATTTCATCTATTTTTTCATTTAATTGTATTTCTTTTTCTTTAAGTTGGTTTTCTTTTTCACTTAGAGTATTTTTTAAAGATGCTATCTCATTATTTAAATCATCTAACTTTTTTATATTATTTTTTCTAAGTTTTCTTTCCCTTATAAACAATCCCGCAAATATAACCGCCCCTATAACAACTACTATCAACAAATATTTCAAATTCTCATTAACAAGTGGATGTTCTATAATGTTATGTGTAGGGTAGGATATGAAGGTGTATTTTACCGTTATTGTAAAGGTTATTTCTTTATTTAGTGAAAGATCCCATATAATTATTTGATGCTTTCCATCTGTTGTTATTTTATATCCTGAAGGGGTGACGAGTAGATTTCCCTCTGGAGAAAGAATAACCGCTCCAGGTGGAAGAACGATCTTTATCTCTGCCTTGTTTGATGATATTGGAAAGCTCATTATCAGTTGTTTAATTCCATTTTTAGTCCATATTGCATCTCTAACTATACAATTTATTGTTATATTTGTTGAGTCCCCTTTTGACAATGGTTTATTAAACTCTATATCAAGTTCTGTAACCCCTTCGTTGTATAGTGCACTGTATCCTTTAACCCCGTTAGATGATGTTATTGTAAAATTTTTTATTGATTGAGGGATTGTATACGATATTTCAGTAAGATTTCTGTCCTCGTTGTTGTATACCACAAATTTTATTGTCTCATTTATTGTATCATCAGGATTAACAATGCAGTCAATATTTAGATTTTTAATTACATACGAGGAAGATGCGTTGATCGCTACAAACAATAACAATAAAAAAATAACCGCATCTCTTGGTTTGATGAATATCACCTTGACCATAAAGTATTTGTATCTATATAACAACTGTTTTTATATAAAAATTTATCTTAAAGTTCTCTAACAACTTAATGTTAAAAAATTTGAAACATAAAAATTACAACATTATAATAGCTAATTAAGAGAAAAAAGATATAATGTTAAAAAAGATAATAACATAATTTTCAAACGAATGTAATAGATAAGATCTATTGAATAAAGTAATTAAATAAACGATTGCGATTAAATTAAATTTAAATAATGTAAAGAGTAAGAGGTTGGAACGATGATAAAGGATTATAGAGTATCGATAGCTATCCCTTTATGCCTTTTAATCCTCTCCATCGTGTTGATCGGTGTTAATGGGATTCCAAAAAGTATAGATATAACAGGAGGAACTGAAATAACGATAAAAGTAAATAAAGATATTGATATTACTCCATTAAAAGAAATGCTCGATGGAAAAGCAACCGTGAAAAAACTTAAATCAGCGGATGGTTATTACATTGTAATCAGATGTAAAAATGAATATGTTGATTTTGTAAAACAGAAGGTTATGGAGTTCTTTCATGTGGATAGTTTAAGTAAGTTGGATTACTCAGAAAAAACTATCGGAGCAACTTTAAGTAAAAAGTTTTTTGAAGAAGGATTTAAAGCCGTTGGGTTTGCATTTTTGTTTATGGCTATTGTTGTCTACCTATATTTCAGAAGTCCAGTACCAAGTGGGGCTATAATCCTCTCCGCTCTCTCGGATATAATAATGGCATTGGGAGGAATGAGTTTACTGAAAATAGAACTTTCGTCTGCAACTATTGCAGCACTTTTAATGGTTATCGGATACAGTGTAGATTCAGACATTTTATTAACTACAAGAGTTTTAAAACGATTAACAAAGAGTTTTGATGAAACAGTAAAAGAAGCAATGAAGACAGGATTAACTATGACTTTAACAACAATAACTGCAATGCTTATCCTACTGATTGTAGTGAAGTTATTCATCCCAGTAGCAGAGATACTGGCAAACATTGCTACCGTTCTAATTTTAGCATTAGTTGCGGATATTTTAAATACTTGGCTATTAAACGCTGGAATATTAAAATATTACATAACAGAATATAAAAAGTCAAAATAAGAACAGTAAAAAACTGAATCAAATTTTAAAATGATTTTAACATGGACTTTATATGCTCTATCAATTCAAGAGCATCATCCATCTTTTTTAATTCATTTAAACTAATAACCGGTAAATTTTTGTATTCTTTTTCTTTTTCTTCTAATATTAGGAGAGAATATCCATCCAACATTTTAGAAAGTTCTCTAACAAAAAGTGCCTTTCTCTTTACTTCCTCACTACTTTTTTCCTCTATGTTGGTTAGTAGAATATTCATATCTTTTTCGGTATCTTTTTCTGCCACAGCATCGAAAGGTGCTTTCTCAACAACGAACGATTTAAATCCCAGGTCATTTAAAAAATTTATTGCTTCCTTTTTAAAATCCTCTAAATTTTCTAATTTGTTCTCAACATCCTCGTCTTCAACGGGCTCAAACAGATCTATGCCCCTAACCAGTGGGACATCTAAAAATTCCTCTATTTTAATAGCTACATCTACTGATGGATTAGCCATCTGCGTTTCATATTTGTATATTGCCTTTCTTGAAACACCTGCAACCTCTGCAAGTTTCCCAACCGAAATGCCCATCGACTCTCTAACCTCTTTTAATACATTTCCATCTATCTTTACAAAAAATCCTCCTCTATTTGCATAAACCATGGGCGGACTTCCCTCTAAATAATCCCTAAATGTCTCAAAAGTAACTGCCTTTATATTATATCGATCATAAACAACTCCGTGCTCCATTGGAGCGTTTCTTGTCCTTATTCCAATTATTAAAGGAGTTCCATGAAGTATCTTGCTGATCTTTTTTAATTCTTTTGACTGATCTTTACTTAAACTGTCTATATTTTTTAATATTTTTAAAATAAGTCGAATATCTTCCTTACTTGCAACCATATCAAAACAACTTCTTCCCAGTGGTTTTGAAACAATAAACTTATGAGCCCTTAATAATTCTATACATTCAGATATTAATATCTCTCTCATACTGATCACCGTAAATTCTTCTAATCTAAATCATCGTGATATTTATTTTTTATGGTCAATGATATATTAATATAATTTACCAATATAAAGGTTGTCTTCCAAAATAGGAACTTTTATTCCTATTTTTAGAATGTCATTAAAAAGTGAGCAATGCTCACAGCAATATATATTAGTTTCTACTTGGATTTTATACATACCCTATATATAATAATTGTAAAATAACATCAATAATGTCATGTGAGACAATGCCAGAGCATATTCTTTCAGGGATAAAGGCAATAGTTGCAATGAAACTAAGAAGAAAAGGAATGATTCAAAGAGAAATAGCAAAGATTATTAAAAGCGATAGGTCTATCGTTTCTCATTATCTTTCTGGAAGGTATCCAAAGAGGAAAATCTTAAATGTTGCTAAAACAATAGAAGATCTTCCTCCGAATTATGGATCAAAGTTGATCCATTCATTAACAGATGATAAAAACCTTGCAAAAAACTTAATAAAAGAATTATATGGTGTAAAACTCATATGGAATGAAAAGTCATGTATCGCTTGCGGTTCATGTCTTGTGTGTGTAGCACTCACACTGGATAACTTTAAGTTAAAGATAGATGAAAACTCCTGTTATCTCTGCGGTTCATGCACTCTTCAATGTCCTACTAACTCGCTAAAATTTGTTAAGGAGGAATAACCATGATCGAGCAAGTAAAAGAAACATTCGAAAACGGATTTAGGATATATAGAGATGGAAAGATAGAAACAAGAGAACTTTTATGGAATGATGAACCATGTGTTGGTTGTGGAATATGTGCAGACATATGTCCTGTTGAAGCAATAGCAATGGGTCCTCTTGGAGCTATTGCAAAAGGGGATATTATTGCCCCAAAATTGGATATTGATGAAGAAAAGTGTGTTTTGTGTGGAATGTGTGCATCAGCATGTCCTTTTAATGCAATGGATTTGAAAATAAATGGAAAATCAATAAAAGAAGATGAAAGATACCCAAAGATAAAAAGAGATATTAAAATTTCACAGGATAAGTGTGTCTTGTGTGAGCAGTGTGAAATGGTTTGTCCACAATCAGCAATAGAAGTTGAAAAAACACTGGCTGAGAGAAGTAAGTTTGTTATTGGAGAAGTAAACATAAACAAGGAGAAATGTGTTTTGTGTGGAATCTGTGCTGATTACTGTCCTGCTGATGCCATAGACCTAAAATACTGCTATCCAACGCCATCAAACCCAAAACCAATAACAGATATAGAAGTTAACTCAGATAAATGCGTATACTGTAAAGTTTGTGAATTTGTTTGTCCGCACAATGCAATAGAGGTTATTTGCTACAAATGTCCAATGATGAAAAGAATACCAAAAGCAGAATTATATAAAGACATTAACGGAAAAACAGTTGTTGATAAGGATGCCTGCGTAACCTGTGGATGGTGTGCCTTTATTTGCCCAGCAGAAGCGATAGAGGTTGAAAAACCATTCAAAGGAGAAGTTATAATTGATGTTGATGCCTGCAACGCCTGTGGAGCTTGTGTAGCTATCTGTCCGTGTGGTGCGTTAGAATTCCCAATGCCAAAAGACAAGGCAGAAAAAGTGCCACGACTCATAATAAATCAAAATCTATGTGTTTTGTGTGGAGCTTGTAGTAAGGCATGCCCAATTAACGCAATAAAAGTTAAAAGAACTGAAATAAACTTCGAAAGAGAACCGGTAGCAATTGCATGGAAGGAAGCATTTAAAAAACTTATGAATCAGTAAAATCTGCTAAAATAAGCATTTAAAAAAGTAAAATGGGTTTAATATAACCTAACAAAATTAAATAAATTTAACTAAACATAAAAATATAAAAATATAATGAAACTAAATATAATCAACATTAGAAGGTGAGGAAATGAAAGCTTATGAATTGGTTGTTTATCGAGAAAAGTGCCACGGATGTGGTAATTGCGTAATAGCTTGTCCAGTAAACGCTAAAAATCCAGAAACATGGGGAGGTAAGGGTCCTTACAGTGATGATGTTGTTATTAGAGTAGAAAATGGAGCTGTTGCAATAATTAACAAAGATCTTTGTGGTGGTTGTGGAGCGTGCATAGAGGCATGTCCAGTAGGGGCAATAGAACTCGTTTTTAAAAGAAAATAATTAGCAAATAATAAAAACTTAAAAAATTAATAAAAAACATGACAAAAAGGGATGAAAATACAAAAAGGAGTCATTTAACAATAAATCATAGTTCGGTGATAAAATGAAGTTCTTTTTAAACACTGGAAGGACAATATGGCAAGGAGAGGCAATGGAGGCCGGAAAAAACTTGGATATGTATGTAAAAGCAGCAGGTGTTGTTTATATCAATGAAGAAGATATGGAAAAACTTGGAGTTGAAGAAGGAGATAAAGTTAAAGTTAAGTCCGAATACGGAGAAGTTGTGGTTCATGTGAAAAAAGCAACAGAAAGAATGCCTGAAGGGATGATATATATCCCGATGGGACCTTGGGCAAACTGTGTTGTTAAGCCAGATACACACAGCACTGGAATGCCAACATTTAAGGGCTATCCTGGATTTTATGTTGAAGTAGAGAAAACAGATGAAGAACTTTTAGATATGAGGGCTTTAATGAGGAAAAAATACATAGAAACGGGAGAATAATTGAGCAATTCCTATTAATAATATTAAATTAATTTAAAATAGTTTAAAATTAAAACGGTGATAGGATGGAATACATTATTAAAAATGGAATCGTCTACGATCCTTTAAATGGTGTTAATGGAGAAAAAATGGACATATGTGTTAAAGATGGAAAGATCGTTGAGAGCGTTTCTGACAACGCAAAGATTATTGATGCTTCCAACTGTGTAGTAATGCCCGGAGGAGTTGACTCTCACAGCCACCTTGCAGGAGCAAAAGTTAACGTAGGAAGGATATTTAGACCAGAAGATAGTGTAAAAGACATCTATGCCAAAAAGGGATTAAGAACTGGAACTGGATTTTCAGTTCCATCTACATACAAAACAGGTTATCAATATTCAGAAATGGGATATACGATGGTTGTTGAGGCAGCAATGCCTCCACTAATTGCAAGACACACACACGAAGAGTTTATAGAAACCCCACAGATAGACAAAGCAGCAATGCCATTATTTGGAAATAACTGGATGGTTATGGAATATTTAAAAGAGGGTGATATTAAGGCATGTGCTGCATATGTTGCTTGGCTGTTAAAGGCAACAAGAGGTTTTGCAATAAAGATCGTTAACCCTGGAGGAACAGAGGCATGGGGTTGGGGTAAAAACGTTCACAGCTTAGATGATCCAGTCCCATACTTCGATATAACACCAAGAGAGATCGTTAGAGGTTTAGCAGAAGTTAACGAGATGCTTGGTTTACCTCACTCAATCCACGTCCATCCAAACAACTTGGGACATCCTGGAAACTGGGAGACAACATTAGAGACAATGAAGTGTGTTGAGGGAATAGAGGCAAAACCAAGAGTTGGAGAGAGGGAAACATCCTACTACAACACCCATTGTCAATTCCACTCCTATGGAGGAACCTCATGGAAGGACTTTGAAAGTAAGGCAATAGAAATTGCAGAATATGTAAACAAATCAAAACATGTGGTTATTGATGTAGGGCAGATCACATTAGATGAAACCACTACAATGACTGCTGATGGCCCAATGGAATACGATCTACACATGACTAATGGATTAAAGTGGGCAAACTGTGATGTTGAACTTGAAACAGGTTCTGGAGTTGTTCCTTTCATTTACAGTCCAAAAGGACCTGTCTATGCAGTTCAGTGGGCAATTGGTTTGGAACTCTTCCTACACACCAATACAGATAAGGTTTTATTAACCACAGATCACCCAAATGCTGGGCCATTTATTAGATACCCGAGAGTTATTGCATGGTTAATGAGTAAAAAGTATAGGGATGAGTGGTTATACAACAAAGTTCACAAGTGGGCACAGCAGAGAAGTCATGTAGCGGATGCAGATAAAGAATATGATCTATATGAAATCGCAAAAATAACAAGGGCTAATCAAGCCAAGGTTTTAGGATTAAGTGAGACAAAAGGACACTTGGGAGTTGGAGCTGAGGCAGATATAGCAATATATGCAATAGATCCAGAAGAGAAAGATGGTAAGAAAATTGAAAAAGCATTTAGATATGCAAAATATGTCTTGAAAGGAGGAGATGTGGTAGTTAAAGATGGAAATATTGTTAAACAGATCTTTGGAGACACAATATATGTTGATGTCCAAGTTGGAGAGGATTTAATGAATGAAGTATTAAAGGATGTGGAAGAGAAGTTTAGAAGATACTACTCTGTCAATATTGACAACTATCCTGTCTCTGATAAATATGCAAATAGTTGGAGAGTTATAAAGATCGATGCAACAGATATAAATTAAAAACTTAATATTAAGACAATTAAAACTGAAAAACTAACGTTATTAACTTTTTGGATTATCCCCTTAAACTACCTTTAAATCTTCCTTAGACCTTAAATATCTTTCAAAATTATTGTTGTGATTGAGAATGATAACATCTACAACAGATACATTAGATGGATTTAAAATAGTCGAGTATTTAGGGGTTATTATTGGCTATGGAGACGATCCAGAGGATGCATTAGAAGATTTAATTGATATTGCCAAAAATATGGGTGCAAACGCTGTTATTGGAATAAGAATATCGAATGAATTAACTGCTGAGATCTCAAATGAAAATTATTCCGTTCCGGAGTTGACATATTATGCATATGGAACGGCAGTTATCGTTAAAAGGTATTAATAAAAGCCAAATATAGAATAAAAAATCTTATCATAAAAAATATTAAAAAAATAATGGTGATGGCATGAAAGAGTTGATATTGACTCTCCAAAAAGATATAATCGTTCCTGTGGAGATGGACAAAGTTATACCAAATGTTATAGAAAATTTAAGTTTGGAGGAAATAAAAAACTTAGAGTTAGTTCAAGGAAGAAAGAGAGTTAAAGTTGGAGATCTTTTTGATGTGGAGTTGAATGAGATAGAGGGAGAGCCAAGAGTTGTGATTAAAAACTCCAACAATAAATTAAAGTATGTAGGTTCAAAGATGACAAAAGGGGAAGTTATAGTTGAAGGAGATGTAGGAATGTATGTTGGAGCTGAGATGAAGGGAGGTAAAATAATCGTCAATGGAAATGCAGATAGTTGGGCCGGGCAAAATATGAAAGGGGGAGAACTCTTAATAAAAGGAAGTGCCAGAGATTATGTCGGATCTGCATACAGAGGGGACTGGAGGGGAATGAGTGGTGGAAAGATCATAGTTGAAGGAAATGCTGGAAACGAGATTGGAGAGTTTATGAGAAAAGGACTCATTCATATAAAGGGGAATGTTGGAATAATGGCTGGAATTCACCAAAATGGTGGAATAATTATTATTGATGGAGACGTTGACGTGAGAGTTGGAGGAGAAATGAAGGCAGGAGCAATCGTTGTTTATGGAAAAGTTGATGAGGTCTTACCATCATTTAAATATGAGGGAATAGTTGAAAATCCAGTTATAAAGTTAAGTAAAAAAGATGAAGGAACCCCAATTGAGGGAACGTTCTATAAATTTATTGGAGATTACGTCCATAACAAGCCAAAAGGGCAACTCTACATCTCTGTAGAAAACAATCCTCACTTGATCTAATTGATAATACCATTAATTAACAAACAATAAAATTTTATTTTAATAAATTTCATTTTTTAAGTTTTGTTAAATTTTTTGTCTTTTTTTAGTTTATTTAGCATATTTAATTTTAAATTTAAAATCCGTTAGAAAATTTATAAAAAAGAATTAAGAAAATCAAAAAGAAAGCTTAAATTAAAAAATATATAATTGAGACCTTTTCATTATCGTCCCCAGAAGATATTATTTGTTAATTTTTGCATTAACTCCATATATGTTAACAACGCCTCTTTTTCATCAGGTCTCAACTTATCCATGTATTTGTGATAGAGTTCTCTAACATGACTCTCTGGAACTGCCACATACATATAGTCACCTTCATCAACATGCCTCTTTAACACAACCTTTCCATCTATGGAGATAGAAACTGCCTTTCCTGCTTTTGCTTCCTTTACATTCTCTCCTTTATCTTTTATTTCTTTAACATACCCGAGCAGCATTCCATCCTCCCTCATTAGGGGGTAGCCAACTTTTAAAGTCCCATATTGAACTTCAACTCCGCAGATTGCAGGATCTTTCTGCCTAAATATACATTCTGGAAGGATTTTCACAATCGCTGGTTTAATTAATTTTTCAAATTCCTCATATTTCATCTTCTCCTCTTCTTTCTTAATCCACTCTGTAAAGTCCTCAACTAACTTATATAGTATATTGTTTGAAAATACCTTTATTCCATATTTTTCTATCTCTTTCTGTGCCTCTGGCAGTATTTTCACGTTGAATGCAACTATTGCACCATTTAAAGGATTTGTTTGCTTGTATGATGCAACCTCAATCACGTCTTTTTTAGTTATATCCCCAACCTCTGCTTTCTTAATTTTAACCCCTGCCTTTCTTAACTCATTAGCCAACGCTTCCAAAGATCCGAGAGTATCTGCCTTTATTAGGATTCCTTCATCATCAACCTCTATCTTTGCCTCTTCAACTTCTTTTACAACCTCTTCTTTTGCTTCCTCTATCTTTTCTTTTGGCACGATCCTTATTGGACAGCCCGCAATAACTTTATCTAAGTCAGGAGCGGCTATCTTAACTCCAGCAGCTGCGACAATTTCATTCACTGGTTTAAATTTATCTCTTGGATCTCTCATTTCGTCTAACGGTTTTGGTTTTAGCAGTGCTTTTACCTTTGTGATAAGAACATCGTTTGGTAATCCTACAACTAAATAGTCCCCTCTTCTTGCAATACCGTCATATATTATCGCATCAATTGTCGTTCCAAGACCTTTTTCTTCTTTAACTTCTAATATCGTTCCTTTTGCATAACCATCAACATTAAGTTTTAACCTCTCCTCTAAAAATTTCTGAGCCAAACCCGCAACCATCATAAGTAAATCAGGAATACCCTCTCCAGTAATTGCCGAAACAGGAATTATACAAACGGTTTTTGTTACGTCTTGAACTCTTGAATAGAGATCCGCTTCAAATCCAAGCTCATTTAATGGTTTTATTATATTTTCATACAATCTTATTTCAAATTCTGTTAATGCATTTGGATGCTGGCTTTTTTCATTAAAGTTTAGGATAAATGGAACATTTTTAGAGTTCCATCCAGGAATTAAGTCGATTTTATTTGCTGCAACGACAAACGGTGTTTTACATTGTTTTAATATATTAACTGCCTCAACTGTTTGCGGTTTAAAGCCCTCGTTAATATCTACAACCAATATCGCAATATCTGCCAGAGATCCTCCTCTTTTTCTTAATGAGGTGAATGCTTCATGCCCGGGAGTATCTATAACCAAAAGTCCTGGGATTTTTAAATCTGCCTTTAACGTTTTTAGCAGATCTCCACAAAGTTGGTTTATAACTTCTATTGGAATCTCACTCGCTCCAATATGTTGGGTTATCCCTCCTGCTTCTCTTTTTGCAACTCTTGTCTGTCTTATCTTGTCGAGCAGTGTGGTGTTATGGACTAAAATGCCATTTGCGATAAAATTATGAGTAGTTGTAGTTAGATCGTATACATAACCGTCATAGTTTATCTTTTCAATATTCTTAATCTCCACAAATTTCAGATTTTTAAGATCTGGAATTTCATCCTCGTCTATTCCAAGTAATAACTTCCCAACTATTAAATCTTTATTCTCTTCTATTTTTATTTCTTTATTATTAACATCGGGTATTGCAACTTTTAATCCGATTCTTAATTCCTCAGCAGGCAACCATCCTAAGTTTGTCAGGAAAGGATGTTCAGGAGTTGTTGTTATCTCAAGATTGTTATTTAATAACACTTTTATCATTTTTCCGCAATGTTTCAATCTCCACACATGGGTTGCGGTTATTTGAGATAATCCCTCTTTTCCTACTCCAAAAACTTTAATATTTAGTTCTTTTACCTCAGTATTCTCATCTTTTTTAACTATTGTTGTTCCTTTATCAAAGAGATCTTTTATTGCTATTTTTCCAAATTCAGTTAACACACTTTCACTTGGTATTAAACACTTTCCATGATCTACATGTCCCAGCACACAAACAATTGGACATCTAAGATTTTGAGATTTTTCATCTTTTTTTGTTTTATTTTTCTTTTTAGCCATAGTATCCCTCTATATCTTTCCATAGCTTATTAATAACTTAATCAAATGTTTATTACAATTTTTAAAGGTCCATGTCCTTTTTTATTTGTTTTTTTGTTTTTTATGTTTTATTTGGTTTTTAACTGATTTTAATTATCATAACTACTAAAAATACTGAAGTAATTTGTTTATTACTCATATTCTTTTTAAATTTAATTTCTTAATAGGGAGAAGAACAATCGTTTAAAGAAGATCTATTAGAAAGTTGTTTAATAATACAATTAATATATCAAACTGTCTTGTGAGTTTCTTATTTGATGCTTAACTTATATATACTTTATTTAATACAAACTAAATGAAAATACTTAACTTTCAGATCCGATAAAAGAATAATTTTTTAAGGGATATTATGGATTTAAATGGAAAAAAATGCGAGATTTGTGGAAAAGATGCTAAAATTTTCTTATTCGGAAAATTTCTATGTGATGATGAGGATTGTTTTAAAAAAGCAAAAAGTTTAAGCATGGCTCGTCATAAATCAAGGATCGTAAGTGTTGGTTCTAAAAATCCAGTTAAGTTGGAAGCAGTTCGAGAGGGATTCGAAAGAGTGTTAGGGACTGTTGAAGTTGTAGGTGTGGATGTTGAGAGTGGTGTCTCATCTCATCCCATCGGCTTGGAGGAGACGTATTTGGGAGCATACAATAGAGCCAAAAATGCTTTTGAAACTATTCAATGCACATATTCTGTTGGTATAGAGGCAGGAATGGTAAAGATAGGTAATCATTGGGTTGATGTTCACGTTTGTGTAGTTTATGATGGAGTTAGAGATACAGTTGGGATCTCCCAAGGTTTTGAATATCCAAAGATCGTATATGAAAATGTGCTAAAAGGAGTAGAAGGAGGAATAATTGCTGAGAAAATATCTAAAATCAAAGATATTGGAAAAAATATTGGGTTAATTGGATATTTAACAGATGCAAACATAACAAGAAAAGATCTTTGTAGGGAAAGTGTAATTATGGCTTTAATTCCCAGGATGGGGAAAAATCTACCATTATATTAAGATTAAATAAAATAATGAATTAAAAATTAAAAATTAAAAACAAAATGGAACCTTTGAATTAAAGATAAAAATAAAAATAAGATAAAAATACTAAATTACAAGATTATAATATAAAACTACCTACTATAAAACCATTAAAATTAATTGGTAAATAGTTAAATTAGTAGTTAAAATTTAGATAATCAATAAACTCATTCTTTTTGGGGTGGAATTATCGAACTAAATCTTAATAAAATTAAAAAAAGAGATATAGTTGAGTGGACAATCTTCTTAGTGGTTTTGTTTTTAATATGGAGCCACGTTAATGTTGTAGTGTCCAACAGTATGTATCCTCTAATGGAAAGAGGAGATCTTGTTGTAGTTGAGAATGCAGGTTTTGAGTTTAACCCAAATGACGTTAAAGTTGGAGACATTGTTGTGTATAAAGCTCACTGGCCAAGTTATCAATATCTTTTAAATGATATATACTATCGATTCAATTTAAACCCTTACAAAACACTATGTATATTTAATGAAGGCAGTGTTAAAGACATCTCAGTAAAGTTTTTAGGAGATCTAAAAGCAAAAACAGGAACATACAAACTTTTAGAAATATTCGCACCCAAAAGTCCAACAACTCCTGTAATTCACAGAGTTATTGATGAAGTAAATTATAATAACGAAAAATACTTTATAATAAAAGGAGATAATAACCCAATACATGATCCAGAACTTGTTTCTGTAAATCAGATAAAACAGAGAGTTGTGGTGATCGATGGCCATCCATTAGTTATTCCATATATTGGCTATATATCCCTATGGTTAAAAGAATATTGGTATTTAGTGATATTACTATTCGTAATATACTACCTCTACTATTATTTAAAAGGAGGGAGAGAATGAGAAAATTATTTTTTATGATATTCGGGATTATATTACTTGTAGTTTCAGCTACAATGTGTTTAAATACAAATCCAAAAGATATAAACCTAAAAAAAAGTATATTAATCGAAGTTAATAATACTCCAATTGAGGTTCCCTTAAGAGCTACTCTTGGAGAAGCTGAGAATGTAAAACTAATAAATACAACGGATCAGGAGATATACAACTATTATCACTCTAAAATTTTGATTTATATTTGTGGAAACATGAGTTTAAAACCAGAAGAGGGAGGTATATCTATAATCGATTTTATAACTAAATTAGAATGGTTTAATCAGTTTTATCCTCACAATATTGTTGTAGAGTTAAACAGATCAGGAGATAATATTACTGTTAAAAGTATCTTCTCTAACGGAAAAAAGGCAATAACTGTGTTAAAACTAAATGAAAGTGAGTATTTAAAACACAATAACAAAACCATGATCATTGAGTTTATAAAAACCAATACTCCAGCAATGATTAAGAAAGTAAACAACACATTCATAATTGAAGGAAATTCATTAAAAGAACTCGATAAGGCCGAGACAAGATTTGTTATTGCAATGCTTAAAGGACAGTTCTTTAATAATAACTCTCAATCAGATACAACCTTATCCACACCTTTTCACTAAGCCAGATAATGATTAATTTTTTTAGTTTTTTTATTCTTTTGATAGAAATTAATATCCAAGATCTGATTTTAATAAGTATAAAATTTAATATTTAAAAATTATAACTTTTTTCCTGATTCTATCACAAAACGTAGGTTATTTTACCTCTGAAACAGAAGTTGAGTTTATACCAGTAAAATTCTTTCCATCACAACCTGTGCTGATTTTAATTTATTCGAACCCCAACCAAATGGATCGTTTATTTTAAGTTTCCATCACGATCCGTGCTGATTTTAATGCTGTTGTCTCCAACGACTTTGACGGGGAACCCTTGTTTCCATCACGATCCGTGCTGATTTTAATCTTCCTTTTTAAATCACTTATTTTAATCTGTTCTATGTGTTTCCATCACGATCCGTGCTGATTTTAATCTTCCTTTTTAAATCACTTATTTTAATCTGTTCTATGTGTTTCCATCACGATCCGTGCTGATTTTAATCTTCCTTTTTAAATCACTTATTTTAATCTGTTCTATGTGTTTCCATCACGATCCGTGCTGATTTTAATCTTCCTTTTTAAATCACTTATTTTAATCTGTTCTATGTGTTTCCATCACGATCCGTGCTGATTTTAATTTTTAATTTTTTTTTAGTTAAAATCAGCCCTCGTAGGGAGTTTCCATCACGATCCGTGCTGATTTTAATCATTGTGATGGGGCACGAGCCCCGATTGAACGAAGTATATGTAAGTTTCCATCACGATCCGTGCTGATTTTAATAGGAAGTGCAGGGGCAGGAAAAACATACACTTGTGTAAAATGTGGTTTCCATCACGATCCGTGCTGATTTTAATTAATGATCTATCTGCTTTACTAAATTCTACTCCTGTGATGTATGTTTCCATCACGATCCGTGCTGATTTTAATTTTTATCAAACATTGAATATGTATTATGTGATAGAACCGTAGTTTCCATCACGATCCGTGCTGATTTTAATAGCCAGTAAAGTGCAGTTCAGAGATATAATGAACTTGTTTCCATCACGATCCGTGCTGATTTTAATAATGGAGTTGGTTATAAAACAAGCCAAAAAAGTTTGTTTCCATCACGATCCGTGCTGATTTTAATGGATATTAGCTACTGTATCTAAATATGTTAAAAAGTTTCCATCACGATCCGTGCTGATTTTAATTGATATTGATAAGTTGAATAAAACAGTTAGACAATATATGTTTCCATCACGATCCGTGCTGATTTTAATTCAGCATTTGTTTCTATTTCATCTTTTCCAATACAATATGTGTTTCCATCACGATCCGTGCTGATTTTAATAAGGTAATTTTTCTTATTTCATTATAATATTTTTACTGATATTTATATTTTTCTACACTATAAAATTTCTACCCATAGATAACCCCTTTTCTTTATAAACCTTTTAACAAAACAATTCAAACTTTTATTTAAAAAATAACAATAAATAGAAAACAAAAACATAAAATATAATTAATCAACCATGGATCTCTAAAAACAACTATAAATAACTAAAAACTCTAAAAAAACTCCATAAATAAAAGCATCCAAATATACAAAATAATAAAACAAACCAACCCTCAGAAACCAACAAAAACCAACTAAAAAACAAAAATCTAAATTAAAAACCTAAAAATCAAAAAAATAAAAACAAACAACAAGATAAATAAAATAATTAATGTTTTTAAATTAATATGGTTTTTATTTATGGAAGGGGTAAAATTTAAAAATTATTCTATAAAAATAAGTAGGGTTTAGAAAGTGTGTGGTGAGAGTGATGATTCTTAGTGATAAAGATATATTGGAATATATAGAATTAGGAAAACTTGTTATAGAACCTTTTAATGAAAAATTTGTTGGGCCGTGTAGTTATGATGTTACGTTGGGAGGAGAATTTATTATTTATAGGGATGAGGTTTACGATTTATCAAAGGAACTAAATTATGAAGAAATAAAAATAAAACATTCTATTTTGGTCTGTCCTCTAAATTTTCAGTTATGCGATGATAAGATCGATTATTTTAAAGAGAGATATGGTGTTGATCATGTAGTAAAAGGAGGAATTTTAGGAACTACAAATGAATATATAGAACTACCAAATGATATTTCTGCACAGTATCAGGGAAGGAGTAGTTTAGGAAGAGTTTTTTTAACATCCCATCAAACCGCTGGATGGATCGATGCAGGATTTAAAGGGAAAATAACATTAGAAATTGCTGCATTTGACAAACCAGTTATTTTATATAAAGATCAGCGAATTGGGCAGTTAATTTTTAGTAAGTTATTGTCTCCTGCAAATGTTGGTTATTCTGAAAGAAAGTCCTCAAAATATAAGTATCAAAAAACAGTTGTTCCATCTTTGATCCATAACGATTTTAAAGATTAAAATTAGAAGTTAAATATAAAAATATATATTCCTACATTCAAATCTTTTGGATAATCTTTTCCACTAATTTTTCAGCAATATTTGTCTCACAGACCTTAGATAGACCAATCCACGAAGGTGTAGAGTTCACTTCAAGAACCTTCAAACCGTCCTCTGATTCAATTATATCAACACCCGCATAGAACAATCCAAGAGCATTTTTCGCTTTTAAAGCAATCTTTTCAATTTCCTCGGTTATTTCACAGACCTCAATCTTTCCTCCCTGAGAAACATTATTTTTCCAATTTTCTCCTCCTATTCGATACATCGCCCCTACAACTTCATCATCTACAACAAAAGCTCTAATATCTCTATGATCTTTTCCAATCGGTTCTATAAACTCTTGTATGTAAAAAACCCCGTATTTTTCCTTAAACTCAGTTAAGGTCTTTAATTTAACAGCTATTGACATTTCTTTTTTTAATCTTACAATACCCTCCCCCCTGCATCCAAATATTGGCTTTAAAACCGCATCTTCGAATTTATCTACCCACATAACTGCTTCGTTTATATTTTCAGTGGCTATTGTTCTTGGTTGAGGAATATTATGCAGTTCAAGAAGCATAGATGTTAAAAATTTATTTGAAGCCCTATTTAATCCCTCAGGAGGATTTATCACTGGAACAAATTTATTTAAGTATTCTAAAACATCAAATCTGAAGAAACTTTCCCATCCAAGGTTTCTTACAAAATAGCAGTTTAACTCATCTAAGAATGATTTATAGTATTTTAATTTAAAATCCACACCAAAACCTGCCACTATACTTGAAGGACTTATAATTTTATAGTCGATCTTTAAATTTTCACAGCATCTTATTAGATCGTTAACCACTTCATCCCTCTCTGTTGTTATTATTCCAAACTTCATTACTACCCCCTTTACACCAGTACGTTTAAATATACAATGTTAAATATACGTAGTTCATGAAATATTTGTGTAATATATTAATAAGATTATTTAGGGTATATTATTAATATGATTTATGGATATTATATAAAAAAGAATAAGAATAATAAAAAATGAAATTTAATTATTAAAAAAAGTTCCATAGGTCTTATATATCTCTCCCAATATATCATATTATTGTAAAAACTTAACTTAATTTACAAAAAATATAATTAACACCTTATAACCTCATAAACTATAAAAATTTAATTAATTAGCGGAAAGAACGAATCTATTAATGGTTTTATCTCAACATCTAATAAATAGTTGGACAATGAAAATAATTAAAAAATTAAAATTAAAAATAATACATTTAAACATTTCGGAGTTGCAAAAATTACAACATACATGGTGATGAAATGGAGAAAAAAACATTATCTCTTTGCCCCACATGTTTAAAAAGAATACCCGCAACAATAGTGGAGGAAGATGGCAAGATAATAATTAAAAAAACATGTCCTGAGCATGGGGAGTTTAAAGATATATACTGGGGAGATGCAAACCTATACAAAAAATTTGAAAAATACGAATTTGTGGGAAAAATCTCAATAACCAACACAAAAATAAAAAATGGATGTCCTCTCGATTGTGGTCTTTGCCCTAATCACAAATCAACAACCATACTCGCAAATATAGATATAACAAACAGATGTAATCTAAACTGCCCCATATGCTTTGCAAATGCCAATAAATCAGGAAAAGTTTATGAGCCATCTTTTGAAGAAATAAAAAGAATGATGGAAAATTTAAGAAGGGAAATTCCACCAACTCCTGCGATACAGTTTGCAGGAGGAGAACCAACGGTTAGAGGAGATCTTCCTGAATTAATAAAATTAGCAAATGAAATGGGATTTTTACATATCCAGTTAGCAACTAACGGTATAAAATTAAAAAATATAAATTATCTCAAAAAACTAAAAGAAGCGGGGTTATCTACAATATATTTACAGTTTGATGGATTGTCAGAGAGACCGTATTTAATTGCGAGGGGGAAAAATCTACTTCCAATAAAACAAAAAGTTATTGAAAATTGTAAGAAAGTAGGGTTTGATAGTGTTGTTTTGGTTCCTACTCTTGTTAGAGGAGTTAATGATGGAGAGGTTGGAGACATTATAAGATACGCTGCTGAGAATGTAAATGTTATTAGAGGAATAAACTTCCAACCTGTTTCTTTTACTGGAAGAGTCGATGAAAAAACGCTTTTAGAAGGTAGAATAACAATTCCTGACTTTATAAAGTTAGTTGAAGAGCAGACAGGTGGGGATATTTCAGAAGAAGATTTTTATCCAGTTCCTTCCGTTGCTCCGATCTCTGTTCTTGTAGAAAAATTAACTGGAGAGAAAAAACCAACGTTAAGTGCTCATCAACACTGCGGAACATCAACTTATGTTTTTGTTGATGAAGATGGAAAATTAATTCCATTAACAAGATTTATTGATGTTGAGGGATTTTTAGAGTTGATAAAAGAAAAAATAGAGGAACTCGGAAGATCAAAAATGCATGATGTTAGAGTTTTAGGAGAAATTGCGATAAAATTACCTTCATTAATTGACTTAAATAAAGCTCCAAAGTCAGTGAATATTAAAAAAATCATTGATCTGATATTAAGTGTTTTAAAGAGCGATTACGATGCACTTGCAGAACTTCATTACCATATGTTGATGATAAGTTGCATGCACTTTATGGATCCTTACAACTTTGATGTCAGGAGAGTTCAAAGGTGTTGTATTCACTATGCAACGCCTGACAATAGGATAATTCCATTCTGCTCTTATAACACACTTCACAGGCAGGAGGTTGAAGATAAGTTTTCGATTCCTTTAGAGGAATGGAAAAAAATACACAGGATAGGAGGAGATGATGATAGAGACGATTATTAAAGAGAGAAAGGATGGGATTTTAATAGATATTGATGTCCAAGCAAATGCAAAACGAAATGAAATAGCGGGCATAAACGAATGGAGAAAACGGCTTTCAGTAAAAATAAAAGCTCCTGCAATTGAAGGAAAAGCTAACAAAGAGATAATTAAATTTTTTGGAAACCTCTTTAAAAAAGATGTAGAAATAATACTCGGAAAGACAAGTTCACAAAAAACAATTTTAATTTTAGGAGCAAAAAAAGGATATGTTGAAGAAATCTTAAAAAAAGAACTCGAAAAAACCAAATAAATCTAAATTTCAGAAAGAATATGTTTTAAATTTTCCATTACTATTTTGTTAACATTTTCATAAACACTACGTCCATGAGCATCCATAGATACGATTAGTGGACCAAAATTTTCAACTTCCAATTCCCAAACTGCCTCGGGCATTCCCAATTCCTCTAAAAAATAAACATTAACCACTTCTTTTATACAATTTGCGAGCAGAGCTGCACACCCTCCTGGAGCAGATAAATAAACAACATCAAACTCTTTAAATGTCTTTAATAACTCTGATTTCATTCCTCCCTTACCTACTATCGCGGAGATACCAGTTAATTTAATAAACTCCTCTTCAATGTTGTTCATTCTTGCAGATGTTGTTGGTCCTATTGAAACACAAGTCCATTTATCTCCACATTTTCGCATTATTGGCCCTGCGTGATATATTATTCCTTCTTTCAAATCAAATGGTAATTCCTCATTATTTTTTACCATTTCAATTATTTTTAAATGGGCTTCATCACGGGCTGTGTATATTTTTCCACTTAAATAAATTACATCTCCAACTTTTAACTTTTTTACATCACTCTTTCTCATATTTTTTATCCGATATTCCAACTCCACCACCTCAATTATTTTTATAAAATTTGCTATTTTTTGGCTATTTTTTCTTCAATCTTTTTTACAACCTTTTCTATGGCATTTTTTAAAATAGATCTTCCAAGTTCTCTATCTACTTTAACACCAGATGTCTCAACTTCCTTAGCTTCTTGATCAATAATTGGGTTATTTCTTCTCGCTTCTTTTAAACCAACCATTCCAACTTCTGGATACTTCTCAAAATTTGTATGTTCTTCTAACCTTTTAACATCTGAAATCCCTATAACTTCTCCAACCGAGACCTCTTCTGTTGATGCATGGGTAAAGGTTATATTTATCATCTCAATACTTACATCTAACTCTTTTTCCAAGTTTTTTAAATGCTCCTCTATTAAAACATTTCCTCCATGGCAGTTAACTATGATAATCTCTTCAACGCCAATTTTCTTTCCCCAATTAATCATAAATCTTAGATAATCGAGAATCTCATCAACTTTGTTGTGTATTCCATGTTTGACATATTCATATTCAGTTGAAGGAATAACCACGCCTAAAAATTTGGCTCCTGTTAAGATCGATGCATTTAATGCTATGTAAGAAGCGATTTTTATATCTGTATCTATTGGTAAAACTGCCCCATGATTCTCTAAAAAGGATCCAAGAGCAATAACACCAATTTTATGGACTTTTTTGTTTAGTATCTTCCCTGAGGATAATCTAATCTCTACCATCCTCTCTCTCATTTTTCTTTTCTTTTTTATTGAGAAGAGAGACGTAATATAAAAATGCCCCGCTGGAAATTGTATCCCCTAATCCAACGGTTGATTTTGGAGTTTCTACATATCTTGATGGAGATAAAACTACCTTATATCCATTACTATGCTCTTTTGCTATTTTTTTCAATAGATCTCCATATTTGTTATGATCAACTGTTAAACCCTCTTTAAGATCTTCAATATTTCTTATATTTCCAAGTTTTGCTCTGCTTGATGCTAAGATCGTCGCAAATTCTAAGCATTCTTCTAATTCTTCATTACTTAATGGATTATCTTCTCTACAAACAAAAAGTATGTAGTATATTGTATGTATTTGAACCACTTCCAAATTTTTAAATTTTTCAAGTAAAATTTTTGCTCCCTCTATAACATCTTCCACAAAACTGTTTTTTAATATCTTTTCGCTCATCTCCTCAAATCCTAAGATATGTAATACATTAGCTATCTCTGTCTCGTCCATTCCAACGCTATCTACACTACTTAGGATATAATCTACAACCATTTTTCTTATATTTATGTTTGGTATGGACGCAAATTCCAAGTGAACTTTTATATTTTTATTCCTTTTTATTAATAATTTAATATCATCTCTGGCTTTTTTAAAGTAATATTCTGCTGTTTTTCCATCATTGTATTTTTCTTTAATTGCCTGATACCCTGATAAAAATGCACAATCAACCATCTCTCCAATATCAGGCAGGAACTTTCTTACATCGTCTTTTATTTCTATTCTTAAATTTTCAGGTCTTGAAGCAACTATAAATCGTGTTGATTGCTTTGCCACGATTTTCTCTCCGTTTAATATAAATTTCAATCCCTTTTTAAATTCGAATATTCGGTTTATTTTTGTTGGATCGTTTTTATATGCTTCTCTAACCTTTTTTAACACTAACTTTTCATCTTCTACAACAGGATAGAGTAAATTATCATAATCAACGAACATTTCTGCCTGTTTTTTTGATAAAAGAGGGGTATACACTATTATTCTATTAATTTGAAGTGTTGCCATTAGGTTAGATACGATGCCTGCCTGCCCTCCCATTCTCTCCTCATCATACTTTATGCTATCAAACCATCTTTGAAGGTTTTCATCTTCTTTCATTGGAACCTCTGCCGGTTTTCCGGTCTTTATACTATAAACTAATCTTGCAACGAAATCAAGCGGATCTTTAATTATTCGAGGATAACTTTCCATTCTCTCTATTATTTCATTGTGATCAAACATATCTACCAATCTTTGAACATCTTCATCTTTTAAGTATTTCACAGCATCTACGTTTGTGTTATAAGCGGTAAATAACTTGGTTTCTTTTATGGTTTTTAGAAATTTCTCAATATTCATCCTATCCCCCTCTAAAACTAAATTAAATAAAAATAAAAAGAAAGAATATAATTAAAAGTTAGATAAAAATCATCAATAGATCGTTAGTTATTCATTAAGATAATTTTATAAATTAGATTTGCTTTTTACTACTTTTTATTAAATCCCAGCATATTCTTTTTTCTTCTTCAACTGCTGGTTGATTGTAGGCATTTATATTATAAAGTTCCCCCATAAATCCAACTTGCATTTCATACATATATAGAAGAGCCCCCATTGTTTTCTCATTTACCTCATCGATTGTTATTCTAACATTTGGGACTCCATTGTTGGTTAAAGATATTTCCGTAGCTTTTTGCTGGCTTTTTATTATATCTGAGTATTTACAAACAATTTCTTCATCATTTACATCTTCAAAAGCGATATTTTCGTCCAATCTATATTTTTCAGCAATCATAAATGTGATTACTTTATCTTTTTTTCCGTCGATGTATAGTTGTAATAGAGAGTGTTGATCTTTTGCCCCTATTGATAGGAGAGGCGTTATTCCATATCCGTTTTTTCCTAAACTTTCTCCAATAAGTTGTTTATACCACCCTCCAAAGTATTTCAAACTTTCCACATAACTCATAATCACAGATATATCCTTTCCTAAGTTATCGTAGAGATAGTGAATAACACCATTTAAAAGTGCAGGATTTTCGAATATATCATCATTTTGGCATGTTTTATCCATTTCTCTTGCTCCTTCCAATATTTCAGATATATTAACTCCTAATGAATAGAGTGGGGCTAATCCAACAGATGTAAAGACCGAAAATCTCCCAGGAACGTTTTCGGGGATTGAATATATCGGATAATTATTTTTTTCAGCTTCTCTTTTTAATTTTCCTCCATTTGTGATAAATACGATTTTTCCTTTAAAGTTATTTATTTTTTCAATCCTCTTTTTTATAAGGTAGTAGTTTACAAGCGTTTCGAGAGTATTTCCTGACTTGCTGATCACATATATTATTGATTCGTTTAGATCTAAATTTTTAAGTAGGGAGAGGGTTTTTTCAGGGTCGCTGTTATCTATAAAGTATGCACCATTCTCAAATGGAGATATTGCCCTGTATATTGCCACAGTTCCAAGTATAGATCCTCCCATTCCTATAACAACAACGTTTTTAAACCCTCTTAGTGATTCGTATTTTTCTATATCTTCTTCATAGATAACTTCTCTAAATCCAACGTCTCCGTTTTCCAATTTTTCCATTAGATTGGAATATGCATTCGTGAAGTTAACATTTTCTACGTCTTTTAGTTTTATCTCTCCAACCTTTAAAGCATTTTCATAGTAGTAATTTAGCATCTTTTCTCCCCTAAGTATCTTTTTATTATTTTTAGTTATTTTTCTTTTTTTGGTTTTATTTTAAATTTTTAGTAATTTTTAATTTACAAAATTTTTATCCGGTTTTAAAGGTTTTAGAGATGATAGACCGTTATTTTAAATTTCTCTTAAATTATATTTTTGATATATTTTCTTACATTTAATTCATTTATTTTATTTTTTATTGATTTCCATCCATTATTTGATATATTATTATATATTTGAAAAGTTTTTAAAATTTTTAAAAATTATTTTATTTTAAACAGTGTTGGTAAATTCCTCCTCCAAATAAACCCTTGTATCTCCTTATGGATGGAGAGTTCTGCCAACTTAAATTTCTAAATACGTGATGATAGCAATTTTTCATCATCATTGAGAGTGGAGCATTTTTATCGTATGGATATTTTGGACATTCGTATCTTAAATATTGCATAAACATACATATTTCATTTAATTTATAAAATGTCCAATTTAAAGCATGCTCTATTCCCCACATTAAACCTAATTTATCTGGAACTTTAAATAAAACCCCTGTTGCCTTGTCAAAATTTGGATGTTCACAGGGATTTGGATCCAAAGGAATAATCGTGTCTTTCAACCCTCCCGTCTCCGTGGCAATAACAGGAGTGCAGTATGCCATTGCTTCCATCTGAACCAAACCACAGGGTTCCCAGTAGGAAGGCATCATGATCCAATCACTTCCTGCAAATACCAATGATGACAATGGTAAAGAGTAGCCGATCAACGCCAATATATTATCTTCATACTCATCTGCGAGATCTTTTAGCTTATTTTCAATATCTCTGTCTCCTTTCGTTAAAAATACGAATCTTATATCATCATGTTTTTTCAATACTTCAGGAATTGTTTCAAATATCGTGTTAAATCCTTTTTGATACGTTGCTCTACCTACAAATCCAATCATGGGATTTTCTATATCTCCTCGAACATTTCCATGAACCTCCACGTTAGTTGCGGAGATCTCTTTCTCTATCTTATTCCAGTCCTCTATGTATTCAAAGATCCCTCCCTTGTAAAACCATGAATACTTTATTTTCGGTTTTATATCGTATGCATCCTCGGCAGAGTAAGGAGAAATATAAGCGTAGTTCCTTGGATCAAGTTTGTTGTTGGATAGGGCGATCATTCTATCAATTATTTTAACTGGATCGTATTCTTCAATATCTATTCCATTTAATATACCACAAAATGGTTTATTTTCTATATATCTTTTAATATGTGGAAGATTTTTTATTTCCTCAGCATGGGTTGGACTTACAGTATTTACTGCGTCAGCATACTTCAATCCCAATTCCAAGAAGGTCATAACCTCTCCTTTGTATTCAACGACATCTCCTTTAAATGCCTCGTTATGTATTGTAAGAGTTGTAGGAATATCTAAAATATCACTACATTTTGCTATTGCCAAACCGCACATCCAATCATGCCCAGAGACAACATCGAGTTTATCAACATCATCTAAATATGCAATTACCAAATCGGCAAATATCTCATACTTTACAGGATCCCACACGTCTAAGTTGTTCACATTCTCATTGCTAAAAACGATCAATTCAATGCCTGTTGTTGGATGCTTTGTCCTTATAACATCAAAAACGATTTTCGTCCCCTTATACATTATCTTGATTGTCTTAATTTTTTCGTAGGGTAATTTAAAATACCTACCATTATGGTTTAAAGTTAAAACAAGGACTTCATTTTCTTTCTCTAAAAATTTAGGAAGATCTCTCATTACATCTCCCAATCCCCCATAAGAAACAATGGGCGTTATCGTTGGGGCGAGAACTACAATTTTCATGGCTATCACTTTGAAAACGCGAAATTATGCTTTTAATTTTTAATGTAAGATATAATAATGTATAACGTATCACAATCTTTTTATATCATCTAATTTAAAGTATCTATTAGATAGTTTTTATACCTTTCTAAGATTTACATCATATTTAAAAATCTAAATGATGGTATTATGAAAATTGCTATGATAACTTGGGAGTATCCGCCAAGAATCGTAGGAGGGCTTGCGATTCATTGCAAGGGATTAGCAGAAGGGTTAGTTAGAAATGGACATGAGGTAGATGTAATAACTGTGGGATATGACATGCCCGACTACGAAAATATTAATGGAGTCAACGTTTACAGAGTAAAGCCCATATCTCATCCTCACTTTTTAACGTGGAGTATGCTAATGGCTGAGGAAATGGAAAAAAAGCTTGGAATTTTAGGAATAGGAAAATATGATGTTGTGCACTGCCACGATTGGATGACACACTTTGTTGGGGCAAATTTAAAGCACATCTGTAAAATGCCCTACGTCCAATCCATTCACAGCACTGAAATCGGAAGATGTGGAGGAATATACTCTGACGATTCTCGAACAATATTTGGATTAGAATATCTTTCCACATATGAATCTTGTCAGGTTATAACAGTAAGTAAATCTTTAAAAGAAGAGGTCTGCTCTACCTTCAATACACCAGAAGATAAGGTTAAAGTTATTTATAATGGAATAAACCCGTGGGAATTCGATCTTAATCTAAGTTGGGAAGAAAAGATGAATTTTAGAAGAAGTATAGGAGTTCAAGATGATGAAAAGATGATTCTATTTGTTGGAAGATTAACATATCAAAAAGGAATAGAATATTTAATAAGAGCAATGCCAAAAATATTGGAGAAGCATAATGCAAAATTAGTAATCGCTGGTTCAGGAGATATGAGGGACTATTTAGAAGATATTTGTTATCAGTTGGGAATAAGGCATAAGGTTATATTTTTGGGGTTTGTAAATGGGGAAACATTAAAAAAACTTTACAACTCTGCGGATGTTGTTGTAATACCCTCTGTGTATGAGCCGTTTGGTATAGTTGCTTTGGAGGCAATGGCTGCGGGAACCCCTGTTGTAGTTAGTTCCGTTGGAGGTTTAAAGGAGATAATACAGCACGAAGTTAATGGAATATGGGTTTATCCAAAAGACCCGAATTCTATTGCGTGGGGAGTTGATAGGGTCTTGTCGGATTGGGGTTTGAGGAACTATATAGTTCAAAATGCAAAAAAGGATGTTTATGAAAAATACAGTTGGGACAATATTGCCAAAGAAACTGTGGATGTTTACAATATTGCGATAGATATGATGAAATAACACAATATAAGATGTATAAATAGATAAGGATGATTAAGTTGAGCGATCAAATTAACTGAAAAATTGTGATATTAAAGATTTGGAAGTATATAGAAAAATTGATATAATTATTAAACATTGATATAAATAATTAAGATGAATAATTAACGAGAAAAATAGACGAATCTAACAGTGATCATTAAGAATAAAAGGAGTTTTTAAAACTTTTGGTGATAATATGGAGGATCTCTGGGCAAAAATTGGAGAAACCGCAGGGAGGGTTTATCATCTGTTAGAAGATGGAGAAAAATCCCTCTCCCAAATTGAAAGAGCGTTGAGAAAAGAGGGATACAATTCTAACATCGTGAAAATGGCTATTGGATGGCTGGCTCGAGAGGATAAAATATGCGTTTTAAAAGATGAAAAGAAATGGACTATAAAATTAAAAAATTAAATCAAAATTGGAATATTAAAGTAATTATATATTAGTATTATTAGATATTAAATAAAATTATCAAAATAAATAAAATAGTTAATACCGACTATATAAGTTCAATTTATAATTTATTATTTTAATTTTATAATTAATCAATATCAAAATTTAGATCCGTTTCTTTTATTGAATCAATATTGAAATAACATGAAAAATAACATTATAGAATGAAAACCAGATATGGAGCAAATATATAAAAATTAAAATAAAGGGAAATAAATTTCTTATTATCAACAACAAAGCGTGATTTTTATGGGAGGGATCGTTGGAAATAACTGCCTATTAACGAAAATTGGAGATTATGGGGAAATTGAGTATATGTTCTATCCCCACATTGGCTATGAGACACACTTCTTTGACTCTGCATTGGCAATATACGATAATAAGGTAAAGTGGCACTGGGATGAGGACTGGAACATAACACAAAAGTATATTGGAGAAACAAATATATTTAAGACGATCTTAGAAGATGAAAAGATCATATTAACTGTAAAGGACTTTGTTCCTGTCTCCCATAACGTTTTAATAAAACGTATCTATATAAAAAACAAACTTGATGAAAAAATAAGATTCAAACTATTTTTTTATGAAAATTTAAGGATTGGAGAAAATCCTGAAGTTAATACAGTCAAATATATCGAGGATGAGGACTGTATTGTTAAGTGTAATGGAAAATACATCTTTTGCATAGGAAGTGATAAAAAAATCGACTCATTTCAGTGTGGAAACAGATATAGCAAAACCAGTGCATATATCGATATAGAAAATGGTATCTTGAAAGAACATAGAGAAAGCTCAGGTATTTTAACTGATAGTGCAATTTCTTGGAATATTGAAATAGATAAAAATAGAACATTGGCATTTAACATCTACATACTCCCCCAAAAATTTGATGGAGATCTATCAATTATAACTGAACAACTTAGAATTATAAAAAACAATAGCGAAAATATAAAAAATCTATCACTAAACTATTGGAAAAACATTATAGAAAAAATAAATAGGGTAATACATCCAGAACTAAGACAGAATTATAAAATATACTCCATAACAAAAAGAGCATTAATGGCCCTATTAATGCTTTGTGATAAGGAAGGAGGAATAATCGCAGCTCCTTCCCTGTATCCAGATTATAGATATGTTTGGGGAAGAGATGGAAGCTATATCTCAATAGCCCTTGATCTATTTGGAATACGAGGGGTCTCAGACAGATTCTTTGAATTTATGTCAAAAATACAGAATGCAGATGGTTCTTGGCTACAAAACTATTATGTAAATGGAAAACCTCGGCTAACTGCTATACAGAACGATCAGATTGGATCTCTACTTTGGGCAATGGATGTTCATTATCGGCTAACTGGAAATAGAAAATTCGTTGAAAGATATTGGGAAAATATAGAAAAAGCTGGAAATTATTTAAATAATGTTGCTTTAAACTTTACCCCATGCTTTGATCTATGGGAGGAGAAATTTGGTGTCTTTGCATATACAATCGGAGCGGTCTATGCAGGATTGAAATGTGCATACAGTATGAGCAAAGCGGTAAATAAAAGAGAAGATGTTAAACATTGGGGTAAAACCTTAGAATATCTAAAAAAAGAGGTCCCTAAGAGATTTTACTTAGAAGATGAAGAAAGGTTCGCAAAATCAATAAATCCTCTAAATAAAGAGATCGATACAAGCATTTTGGGTTTAAGTTATCCTTTCAACTTAATAGCAGTTGATGATGAAAGAATGATAAAGACAGCTGAATCCATCGAGAAGGCATTTAACTACAAAGTTGGAGGGATTGGAAGATACCCTGAAGATACATACTTTGGAGGAAATCCTTGGATAATAACTACACTATGGCTTTCTTTATATTATAGAAGATTATATAACGTTTTAAAAAGTAAAGGGGTTGATAAAGATAAAAGGAAACCATATATTGAAAAATCTAAAAAATTGTTTGATTGGGCAGTTAAATACAGCTTTGACGGTCTGTTTCCAGAACAGATTCATAAAGAATTAGGCGTGCCAATATCCGCAATTCCATTAGGATGGAGCAATGCAATGTTCCTTATTTATGTGTATGAGAATGACAATGTATTCATTCCGTAAAAATGTTTTAAAAAATATTTTACGTGTTTTAGCCAAATAATTGAAGAAAAATCATTTTGAGATGATACATATGCTACTAACATTCAACTTTGAAGTGCATCAACCCCATAGATTGAATAAAGATATTGATCAGGAAAAAACAAACCTTTGGGAAAAATACGTGGACGTGAGATTAAATAAGGAAGTGTTTAATAAAGTAGCTGAAAAATGCTACATTCCAACAAATGAGCTTATATTGGACTTGATAGATGAATATGACTTTAAAGTCAACTATTCCATCACAGGAGTGTTCATAGAACAGGCCTTAGAGTTTAATGAGTATGTATTAGACCTTTTTAAAGATCTTGTAAAAACTGGAAATGTTGAGTTGATCGCAGAAACGTATCATCACTCCCTAACAAGTTTATATGAGGATGAAGAGGAGTTTATTGAAGATATTGAAATGCATAGAGAACTTTATAAGGATCTATTTAACTATAAAGCAAAAATTTTTAGAAATACTGAATTAATATACAATAATAGAATTGCTAAAATCGCAAAAGATGTTGGATTTGAAGCAATATTTACAGAAGGAATTGAAAAAATACTTGGATGGAGATCTCCAAACTACTTATACCACTCTCCAGATGGAATGAAAGTTCTTTTAAGAAATTATCGATTAAGTGATGATATTGGATTTAGATTTTCAGCAAAAGATTGGGATCAGTATCCATTAACAGCAGATAAATACGCTACATGGTTAGCTTCAACTCCTGGAGAGGTTATAAATATTTATATGGATTATGAAACGTTTGGAGAGCACCATTGGAAAGAAACCGGAATATTTGAGTTTTTAAAACATCTTCCTGCAGAGATTGGAAAATATGAACACTTAGAAGTTGTCAATGTTAGTGAAGTTGTAGAAAGATTAGAGCCAAGAGGAGAACTCTACGTTCATGAGTTCTCTACAATATCTTGGGCTGACACTGAGAGGGATGTGAGTGCATGGCTTGGAAATGAAATGCAAAGAATTTCCTTTGAAAAATTAAAATCCCTTGGAAGATTTATAAAAAAGAATGAAGAAAAATTAAAAATGTGTGGGAAATTTAAGGAGATATATAAAATTTATAAAGTTTTACAAACAAGCGATAATCTCTACTATCAATCAATTAAAGGCCTTTGCGATATGAACGTTCACAACTATTTCAGCCACTTTGACACTCCATTTGATGCATATGCAACATATTTAAATACCCTATACGATTTCGAATATCACATAAAAACCCTCTTACTAAACATCAAATCTAACAGAAGAAAAAAAGAGCATGGATCTGTAGAGCTATACCGAGTAGAAAAAGAGGATTTAATGAAAAAAAATTTAAATTCCTTAGAAGAAGCGGAAAGTATATATAATGAAAAAGAAAATGATAAAAAGAATCGTAGTGGTAGTGAAAATGACAAATACGATAATGAGTTTATAATTGCATGAGGGAGGACTATGAAGAACGAAAAAAAATGCGTAATATTTATAATAGATGGATTAGGAGATAGACCAAACGAGCAGGGAAAAACTCCACTAATGGATGCAAAAACGCCAACAATGGATAAAATAGCAAAGGAAGGAATCTGTGGTTTGATGAACGCGATCGATATAGGAATAAGGCCCGGGAGTGATACAGCCCATCTTTCAATATTGGGCTATGATCCTTACAAGGTTTACACTGGAAGAGGGCCGTTAGAAGCGTTTGGTGTAGGTTTAGATTTGAAAGAAGGAGATGTAGCATTTAGATGTAATTTTGCAACTGTTGATGAAAACTTTGTAGTTTTGGATAGAAGGGCGGGAAGAATCAGCCCTGAGGAAGCCGAACAGTTAGAAAAAGTTATTGATGGTTTGGAAATAGATGGAGTTAAAATTATATTCAAATCATCAAAAGGATACAGGGGGGTTTTAGTTCTTAGAGGGGAAGGGCTATCTTGCAAAGTAAGCGATGGAGATCCACACGAAGAAGGAGTAAAAGTTAATGAAATAAAACCTCTCGATGATTCCAAAGAGGCAAAAAGAACCGCAGAGATCTTAAATAAACTCTTAAAAATAGTTTATGAAAAATTAAACAACCACCCGATAAACGAAGAAAGAAGAAAAAAAGGACTACCTCCGGCTAATATTATCCTTCCAAGAGGAGCAGGAGTAGTATCAAAAATTGAGAAATTCTATGATAAATATAAAATGAAAGGAGCATGTATTTGTGGAACTGGATTAATAAAAGGTATTGCAAAAATGGTCGGATTGGATCCAATAGAAGTAGAAGGAGCCACAGGAACTCCAAACACAAACTTTATGGGTAAGGCAAAGGCATTAGTTGATGCATTAAAGAAATATGATTTCGTTTTAGTTAACGTAAAGGGAGCAGATGAAGCAAGCCATGACGGAAATTATGATCTTAAAAAAGAAGTTTTAGAAAAGATAGATAACATGCTTTCATACGTTTTTGAACATATAAGTAAAGAAGATGTTTACTTTGTATTGACAGGGGATCACTCAACTCCAATAGAGATGAAAGATCACTCCGCTGATCCTATTCCGATAGTTATCTGGGGAAAAAGTGTTAGAGTTGATGATGTTGAAAACTTTAACGAATTTTCTTGTGCTAAGGGGGGCCTACACTGGATCAAAGGAGAACATATTATGAAAATTTTATTAGACCTAACTGGAAGAAATGAGAAATTTGGAGCATAACCACTTATTTTCCTTTTTTATCTTCTCTTTCATTTTTTATTTTCATTTTTTATTTTTTTACATATATCCACGATCTCTCTTATGTTATATATTTTTACATCCGCAGTTTCCAGAGCTTTTTTTGATACATTTCCATTTTGTAAAGTTACAACAGAAAGATCGCTCTCTAACATTGCAGGAACATCATTAGCTCCATCTCCTACCATTATTGTAAAATAACCTCTACTCTTTAATTTTTTAATTAGATCTTTTTTCTTTTTTTGATGTGCCTCGGCTAAAATATGATCCTCTTTAACTCCTGTTATCTTAGCTAATTTCTTTAAAAATCCTTTCCTATCTCCCGAGGCAATGAAAACCTCAACTCCCATATCTTTTAATTTTCTAATGGTCTCAGGAACTTCTTTAAATAGGCATCCCGCAGTTGCAATCGTATATTCAACTTCTCCAGACCTTGTATCAACGATCAACGCACTACCATATCCGGTTTCAACATCATACCTCTTTAAAATATTTAGAGGATCTTGCAACTCTTTAACTCTCGTTTTTTCATCTTTAAAAATTCCCTCCTTATCTATTGGAGGATTGCAATATGATATTCCAATATTTGCACTCTTTAAAAGATCGGATATTAACATATCCGAATCTGCTTTATCTACAACCTCCAAAGGATCATCCTTAATTATCACTAACGCCCTACCTTCCTTTTCATCTACAATATCAACCGTCTGCCTATTACAAATAAACTTATTCTTTTTTAGATTCTTAATTGCCCTCATAATCTTTACAAGAGTTCCAGCACTATCAAATACAACCGCAATCATGTCAATCCCTAAACTAAATATACTAAATAAACTAAATAATAATTAATATAATTTTTAATATAATTTAAGTTATAACATAAAATAAAAATTTTTAAGATTAAGATATAAGACAATAATGATAATAAAATATCATTCAATAAAAAATATTATCTAAATGCATATAAACTATTGTTGAACTATTTGTGAGAGCATGGCAAAGTTAAAATTGATCTTAATAGCGCTGATAATAACTACACTACTCTCTTCAATGTGCACATCCTCTCCAAACGAAAAGAGGGAAATTATGAGTAATAAAAAAGTTTTAATGGTTATTGCTCCAAAGGACTTCCGAGATGAGGAGTTATTTGAACCAATGGCAGTATTTGAAGCAAATGGATTAAAAGTAGATGTCGTCTCTACAAAAAAAGGCACATGCATAGGTATGCTTGGAAATAAAATAACTGTAAATAAAACCATAAATGAAGTAAACCCTAACGAATATGTGGCAATAGTTATACCAGGAGGGATCGGCTCCAAAGAATATCTATGGAATAATACTGAATTGTTATCCTTAGTTAAGAAATTTTATGAAGATCATAAAGTTGTTGCAGCTATTTGCTTATCTCCTGTTGTTTTAGCAAGAGCAGGTATTCTAAAGGGTAAAAAAGCAACTGTCTTCCCAGATCCCGAGGCAATAGAAGAATTAAAAAAATATGGAGCAATATATGAGGATAAAGGAGTCGTTGTTGATGGAAATATAATAACTGCACAATCTCCTAACTACGCAAGAGTATTCGGATTAGAAGTTCTTAAAGTTATAGAAAACAACTCTAAATAAAATTAAAACTTTTTGAAGATGGCTATTTTAACTTAATTTTTTATAAAAATTGATATAATTTTTAGGAATTAACATTCATAAAAAGGTCTGATTTTGATAATTAAAAGAATTATAAATGAGAGAAACATCCTTTAAAAAGTTTAAGTTCCATAGGATCTGTCCTAATTCCTATATCATAACGTTAGGCAATCTGTCTCTTTTAGAGTTGATTAATCAAATTTCTTTTATCTTTTTTATTACAAGACGTGCTGATTTTAATTGGACTAAACAAGTTTATAGCAGTGCAGGAGTATTCTTGTTTCCATCACGATCCGTGCTGATTTTAATGTATAACAAGCTGATAACTTACTTTCCTCTAACAAAGGTTTCCATCACGACTCGTGCTGATTTTAATATTTTTAACAATGCATTTATAGGGTAATTATCATAAGTTTCCATCACGATCCGTGCTGATTTTAATGTTGATGAACTTGTAAGAGTTGTTGAAGAACTAAATAAAATGTTTCCATCACGATCCGTGCTGATTTTAATGCAGATCTCCATCCATCATTAAGTAAATTCAAAAGTGTTTCCATCACGATCCGTGCTGATTTTAATACAGTGAATTATGCAAATACTTCGGAGTAGATTACGGTAGTTTCCATCACGATCCGTGCTGATTTTAATTAACACAGTGGTATAATAAGTATATATCTGATGTGTTTCCATCACGATCCGTGCTGATTTTAATACAGTGAATTATGCAAATACTTCGGAGTAGATTACGGTAGTTTCCATCACGATCCGTGCTGATTTTAATTAACACAGTGGTATAATAAGTATATATCTGATGTGTTTCCATCACGATCCGTGCTGATTTTAATTTCAACATTAACTTCCTCTTCAGTTAATCTTGATGTGTTTCCATCACGATCCGTGCTGATTTTAATTTCAACATTAACTTCCTCTTCAGTTAATCTTGATGTGTTTCCATCACGATCCGTGCTGATTTTAATTTGAAACAACACAGAATCCGATGGAAATGATGCAATCAAGTTTCCATCACGATCCGTGCTGATTTTAATATAAAAAAGATAAATAGTTTTGCCCCTGATCTCAGTTTCCATCACGATCCGTGCTGATTTTAATTAATATATAAATACTGTGTTTTGTGAATCTATTGCTATTTCAGTTTCCATCACGACTCGTGCTGATTTTAATTCAATCCCATATTTCTTAATTTTCTTGTTAATCTAGTTTCCATCACGACTCGTGCTGATTTTAATACTTCCACTACAAAAATTCGGGGCAATGGCTCTGTTTCCATCACGACTCGTGCTGATTTTAATGCGAAAGGTATTCACTCGCAAACGGTATAAAAGGTTTCCATCACGACTCGTGCTGATTTTAATTGCTGTAGCATCATCATAAAACTCAAATACGCTTATGTTTCCATCACGACTCGTGCTGATTTTAATTAAATTTTTAAAAATTCCTTAAAAAAATGAACCAGGTTTCCATCACGACTCGTGCTGATTTTAATGATCTTTTATCAATAATAAAGAATATCTTGCATAGTTTCCATCACGACTCGTGCTGATTTTAATACCCTCAGAATTTACTCTCAAACATGATGTCAATGGTTTCCATCACGACTCGTGCTGATTTTAATTTGGGAAATCGATTCCTTCTTCTCCCATTTTTACTAAACCAGTTTCCATCACGACTCGTGCTGATTTTAATACCGTATTTAACATACTGCTTTGGAAACCTTAACACATAGTTTCCATCACGACTCGTGCTGATTTTAATACCAGCAGTATCAGTATCATCAGTATTTGATATAAACGTTTCCATCACGACTCGTGCTGATTTTAATTATGTTATCATTCTGAACAGCTAACTGTATTTTAATTTCCTCAGTTTCCATCACGACTCGTGCTGATTTTAATTGAGTCAGTATTAATACAGTATAAAGAGATAGATGAAAAAGAGTTTCCATCACGACTCGTGCTGATTTTAATAGGGCAATCTTTCTTATTTCATTATAATGTTTTTACTAATATTTATATTTTTCTACACTATAAAACTTCTACCCATAGATAACCCCTCTTCTTTATAAACCCTATAACAAAACAATTCGAACTTTTATTTAAAAAACAACAATAAATAAAACATAAAAACAAAAAACACACTTAATCAACCATGGATTTTTAAAAACAACTACAAACAATTAAAAACTCTAAAAAATCTCCATAATTAAATACATCCAAATATACAAAATAATAAAACAAACCACCCCTTAGAAACCAACTAAAAACAAATAAAAAACAAAAATCTAAACTAAAAACTCAAAACACAAAAAAATAAAAACAAACAACAAGATAAATAAGAAAACAAATAGTTATGTTTAAATAAAAGTTAGGTTAAAACTTTAAGTGTAGTGATATTAAAAGGTGTGATTTATGGAACGTGAGATAGATGTTATAAAAGAAACGTTTGAAAAAATTAAAAATATGGAGATTAGAGGGGCTGGTAGGATTGGTAGGGCTGCGGCTAATGCATTGAAAACGTATGCATTGAAAATACAAGATTTAAATGATGAAGAATTTAAAATTAGAATGAAGAAGGCGGGAGAGTTGTTGGTATCTGCACGACCAACGGCAGTTTCTTTACCAAATGCAGTAAAATTTGTTTTAAAGGGTTTAGAAGATGAGAATCCGAAAATTGGGGTCGTAAAAAGAGCAGAGGAGTTTATAAATTCGTCATTAAAGGCAATTGAAAATATAGGAAAATTTGGGGCTAATAGAATAAGAGATGGAGATACAATATTAACTCACTGCAACTCTGAAGCTGCAATAAGTGTTATAAAAACTGCTTATGATGAAGGAAAAGAAATTAAAGTGTTTTGCACCGAAACAAGACCACGGAATCAGGGATATATAACTGCTAAAACCTTATATGATTATGGTATAGATACAACTCTCATTGTAGATTCAGCAGTTAGATACTTTATAAGAGAAATAGATATTGTTGTTGTTGGAGCAGATGCTATAACAGCAAACGGATGTCTTGTGAACAAAATTGGAACCTCACAAATAGCGTTAGTAGCAAATGAAAGTAGAGTTCCCTTTTTAACAGCTGCTGAGACGTATAAATTCCATCCGAAAACGATAGTTGGGGAATTAATAGAAATTGAAGAAAGAGATCCTTCTGAGGTTGTAGTTTTTGAAGGAAAGTATAAGGGAATAAAGATCAGAAATCCTGCTTTTGATGTAACGCCGTCTAAGTATATTGATGCAATAATAACGGAAGTGGGCTTGATTCCGCCACAGGGAGCGTGGTATATTATTGAAAAATACTTTGGATGGTTAAAATAAACAAAGTTAAATGATTTGCTGTTAAATTCATTTTATTAATTGCTCGAATTATTTAAAATAAATTAAAATAGAAATATTTACATTTATAAAAGAACACTATAAAAAACGTTTATATATCACTTCTTCTTTAAAAGTATATTCTGCCAATCAGGTGGAGACCTCTCTGGGATGAAACCACCTCGGCACTCTACCCACAAGGCGGCCGTCCTGAGTAGCCATTGGGCTTCGATGAGGGTTTATCGGTTTTCCAAGGGTAGAGACATTTTTTTAAATTTTCACTTTCACTGTTGAATATTGTTTTTCTAATAATAAAAATAATCATAATACAATAAATAATATTGATACAATCATTTTATTATTGTCTTATCATTGTCTTATCAATGTTGGTTTTATTTTTGTTTAAGAAATAAATCTTATTCTATGGTGATCTAATTGATAGAACATATAAAAGAGGAAGTTCTAAAAGAGATAAAACCTTCAAAAGAGGAAATGGAAAATCTTAAACGTAAATCTAACGCAATAATAGGCAAAATATGGGAGATCATCAAAAGAAATAATTTTCCTGTCTTGGAAGTTTTGTTGGTTGGATCCTCTGCACGAAACACAAATTTAAAGAACGATTACGATATTGACATTTTTTTATTATTTGACAGATCTGTCAATGAGGAGACGCTTGAAGACATCGGGATAAAGATAGGAATTGAGACAATAAGTGAACTAAATGGAACCTACTCAATAAACTATGCCTCTCATCCATACGTCAATGGAATTATAGACGGATATGAAGTAGATATAGTTCCTTGTTATAAAATTGAATTTGGAGAGAGGATAATATCTGCTGTCGATCGAACGCCTCTTCATCACAAATTTTTATGTAATAGGTTAAATGAGGAGTTATGTGATGAAGTTAGAGTGTTAAAGGCATTTTTAAGAAGTTTAGGACTTTATGGATCTGATGTTAAAACTAAGGGTTTTTCTGGTTATCTATGTGAATTGTTGATTTTACATTATGGATCCTTTGAAAATTTACTAAAAGATGCTCAAAATTGGAAATTAGGAAAAACAATAATTTTAAAAGATATTTTTGAATTATACAGTAGAGAAAAAATTAATCTAAAAAGGTTTGATGATCCACTTGTAGTTTATGATCCTGTAGATTTAAATAGAAATGTTGCATCTCCACTAAGCAAAGAGAACTTTTGCAAATTTATATTTTATGCAAGGGAATTTTTAAAAAACCCATCATTAGAATTTTTTAAAGATTATGGAAAAAAAATTGAGGAAAAATTGGAAGACAGACCACATGGTTATAGATTGATATTAAAAATTCGAAGAGAAGATGTTGTAGATGACATCCTCTACCCGCAGATGGAAAAGCTTCAAAAAAGTATAAATAAAGCAATAACTAAAAATGAATTTGTAATTTTGAGTAGTAAGTGTTTTGCAGATGATAAGTTTTGTTATTTGTATTGGGAGTTTTTAGTTGAGAAACTGCCAAAGGTTATATTAAGAGAAGGTCCACCTGTGTTCGATAGGGAGAGGGTTGAAAATTTCCTAAAAAAATATGATAAAGTTTTTATAAAGGGTTGTAAAGTATGTGCATATGCTGAGCGAAAATACTCTCATGTGGTTGAGTTATTTAAAGACATCATAAACGGAAAATTTGTAAATATTTCAATACCCAAACATGTAAATCCAAAAAATGGAGAGATCATTGAGTTAGATTTAGATAAAACTTATTCCTAACTTTTGGTTTTATATTCTTTACATTACATTTTAGTAGCATACAGTTTTGTAAATTATTTGATGTTTTAAATATTGAAAAGACCTCAGAGTAGGGTAATTATGGATAACACTGGAAATTTAATTAACAATGCAAATGAATTTCTGGATTCACTAAGCGGGTTAAATGAGAAATTAAAAACAGTAGTTGAGAAAATAAAAAACAAAAATATTGATAAAAATGAATTATCCGATATAATCTCCACATTAGAAAAAAATTTAAAGATCTTACAAGATTTAAAATCCAAGATGGAATTTTTAGAATTTGATTCTCCTTATAAAAATGTTGGGAAATTGAAAGGGGGCTATGATAGTGAAGGACTACAAGAGATAGCAAGTTATAGCACATACCTAAGAAGAATAGCAAGCGAAAAAAAGGGGATCTTGGAGAGAGTAAGGCATGCATTAGTAGCCCATAAGATCGCTTTATCCCACTTAACTGAGGATATTGGAAACATCCTACTTCCTCCAAATCTTCCTCTGGATGGATCTTACAAGAGGATGATGTTTGAATTCCCTCCTTATCTTGTATCAACGTATAAAACTTTTTTAGACATCTTAGAGCCGAAGGGTAGGGGGGTTTTAACATCTTATACGATCTCTCTTATCGTCATAAATAAGGGAAAAAGAGAATTTAAAAGAGTAAAGGTGGAGGATCCAAATTACGAGAAATTTATTAAAGAAAAGTTTGGAAATGCTATAATTACATCAATAAAAAGAAATTTTTCAAAAAATAAAATAATAGACGATCAGTATGTTAGAAGGGTCTTAGCAATTGGATATTTGAAGACGTATAAAGATGAGATTGAAAACTCTATCAAGAAAAAGATCGATGAGTTGTTAAACGAAGAAGAAAAATCCTATCTAAACAAATATTTAGACATATGTATGATGTTTAGAACTGAAACAGATGTAAATGGAGGAATCTTGGATATTAGATGCATGGAAGAAAAAAAATTAAAAGAATTGGAATTAAAAGAGATGCTCGAAAGAGAAGGGCTTTTTAAAAATGGAGAACCAATAGATCCCCTGAAAAAAGCTCTTCAAATTAGAAATGAAATCTCAAAAGAGGTCTCTAAGGATATACTTGTTAAGAAGTTTTCTGAAGATGTGTTTAAATTTTACCTTTGCAAAACCCCGGATGAAAGAGCAAGAAGTAATCTATTTCCATCAATAATGATCACACCTCAAAAAGGATTCTTATCTTGGATGAAGGTTGATGGGATTAATTGCACTGATGTGTTGGATTTAAAATTTAAATTAGAAGAAGAATTGCCAAAATACCAAATTCCTCTAAAAAATGTTGGAGGAGTTGCGCTTTACTTAATTCACGATTGGAATGCGGTAGAGAGATTCAACTTTGATAAAAAAGAGATTGAAGATCTGCTTAAAAAGATAGCATTGATAGAGCCAATAAAAGAAGTTTTAAAAGAAAAAAATGTTAATGTTAAGAAATTGGAGAAGTATGGAAAAGTCAAAAAAGAGAAAACAAAGAAGTTTTTGGATTTGTTGAGTGGGATATAATTCGAGAGGTGAAGAATGAAAGCGAGAAAACTATTAAAAGGAGAAATAAATCTTATTAGTAAAGAGTTGGGGAGGTATCTAAGCCCAAATGCAGTAAAAAATTTTAAATATGAGAGATTAGTTGCTTTGGAGGGAAATTGGACAACTGTTTGTTACACAAATCCATCCGTTATAAAAGTGTTGAAAAACTTTAACAATATATTTTCAGTTGGCAATATATTTGGGGAGATTAGAAAAGATTTTAAACTTTCTTTGGAGGGGTTTACTATTATTTCTAACGGAATAATGAATAATTACGCAATTGTGAATGAAAAAGCAGAGGAATTGTTCCTGTATGGAAGGGATGTATTTAAAAACTCGATCTTAGAAATAAAGGGCTCTGGAAGGATCGCAGTTTTTAACAAAAATAGAGAATTTTTAGGAATTGGATTTTTTGATGGTAAGATGATAAAGAATATAAAAGATAAGGGATGGTATTTGAGAGAAGGAGGATAATCAGTTTGTTTATGATTATTTCGTTTTATTAATTGTCTTACTGATTTACTTTCTGATCTGATTAAATATTTATAAGGTGAAAATTATGAAAACAGAAACTTCAAAAGTTTTAGCCAAAAAAATACTTCTGGATATTTACAGAAATTTAGATGAGTTTTCTAAGGATGTTATCAGAGGGGATTTAGCAGATATTGAATTTAAGGGATTTTATTTAAAAGGAAAAAATGGGGAGAAGGCATATATTAGATGTTTAGAGGATATTGATCATTTAGAAGATTTTGATGTTGAGGCAAGAAAATACACATTAAAAAGTGTAAATTTAAAAAATCTGGATGAAGGGTTGATGATTATAACTTTATCTTCAAGAACAAGTAAAGAATATAAATTTGACGCAAGAAATTATAATATAATTTATCCTACAAGCAACACAACAATCGAGTTCAAGGAAAGGATATTAAAATGGATGGAGTTAGAAGATGAAGAGTTGGATGAAAAGATTATCGAATTTGACACAAACGTAAATGAGATTTTGGAAGAGTTAATAGATGAAGTAGGATTTAAAGGAGATGTTTCTGTCTATATTGATGTGTTTATGGATGTTAATAGAATAGAGAATTTTGTTGAAAGGGAGGATGGAAAAATCCTTATATGGATACATCCTGTCTTTCTATTCTCAACAGATGACGTTTTGAGAGGTTTACTCGCTTATGAACTTTCAAGATTTAAAAACAAATTTTTAGATGTCGCATATAGAGATGTTATAAAATATTGCAAAGAGTTAAAAAAATTAACAAACAAAAAACCAAAAGTTTTGGAAAAAGTGAAAGCCATTGCCAACAAATATGGTGATGCTGAATCACTTAACTTAATAAATGAAATAGAGAACGAATAAAAACAAATACATAAAATCAAAGAAGCTTTATTGTTATTATTTGCTCATAAATTCCCTTATTGCTATTTTTTTAAGTTTTTCTTTTAATGTATCCAAGTTTATTTCACTGTTGGCAGAGATCTTTAACACTGTCTCTACACCCAACTTTTTCAACTTCTCCTCTATCTCTTTGATCTTATCTTCACTTGCTAAGTCAATTTTATTTATGGCCACAATAATCGGCACGTTAAATAACTGCTTTACCTCCCTGAGAAGGTTGATCTGATCTTCTATCGTATAACCACAAAATTCGCTCGCGTCTATAACAAACAAGACCACGTTTGCAAGGTAATTTAATGCCAAAATTGCCTGCAACTCAATATCATTTCTTTCATGTAATGGCCTATCCAACAATCCGGGGGTGTCCACCATTTGAATCTCTCCCATATAACCAACATTTATTCCCTTAGTTGTAAAAGGATAGCTGTTTATTTCAACATCTGCTCCAGTGAGTTTTTTTAAAAGGGTTGATTTACCAACGTTTGGATAACCAGCAATAACTACTGTTGGTAGATCCTTAAATGTCGGTAGTTCTTTTAATTTCTCCCTTGCCACTGCTATAAATGCCATTTCTGGATGTATCTGCTCTAATATTGATTTAACTCTACCAACAAATTCTTTTCTTAATTTTCCTGCCTGTTGTGGAGTTCTTGCTTTCCTAATTTTTCTCGCATACTCATTTCCTAATTTTCTAACTAATTCAGAAGCCCATTTAAACGCTCCCATCGATTTTTTAAATTCATCAATTCCTACTAAAACCTCTACCATCTCTTGATAGAATTTAGGTAATTTTCTTATTGGAGGGGTTTTGTCTATAACCTTCTGTAAGTTATCTGCCACAACCGAAGAGATGGTTCTTACTTTATGCTCCTCAACGAATCTTGCCTTTAAAAGCCATGGCAACTCTTTCTGTCTCATCTCAACTGCCACTTTTTCTCCTCTCCTCAGTGCCTTAGCCATTAATTCATCAGGCATCAATATAGTCGGCATTTTTTTAAATGGATTCGCTTCTTTTCCCATAGATCTCACCAAAAAAGTTTAAATTAAGTAAATTTTATATCATGATAAAGTATGATAAACTATCTATTGTTAAATTCAATTACGATTCGAAAAATAAATCGAATTGTATTTATTGGATATTATCATTAAAAATTGAGTGAGAAAGTTAAAATATTCGGTTTGTTATTGAGTTGTTATCTTTTATCCTTTTGTATAACTTTTTAATGGTTCTATTGATCTGTTTTATTTTTATTTATTTTTGTAAAAGGATATAGACATCATCTCCTGTTTTAACCTTTCTCAAAAACTCGGCATTTTTAACGATCTTTCCAACAATGTTGGTTTTTTCAAAACTCTCTCCAGTAGGTCCAAATTTATCGCTTTCACTTAACCTAACACCGATCATACCTTTGTATCTACTGACCATGTTTGTAACTCCTATCGAACAGGCCTCTACTTTATCTGTTGGAACGTTCTCTGGGAGAAGCCCTTTTGCATATTCGGGATTTCCTTTGAACATTATTATGTCATTGTGTTTGAAATATACGTGGAGTTTTCCTACCCTCTTGGTGGTTAAGCCAGTTGTTTTTCTGAAATACCACGCTGTAATTGGGGCTTTATCCTCATATAACTCAACAACCACTATTTTATCCTTATTTAATCCTCTAATTTTGACTTTTTTCTCTTTCAATACATCTAAGGTAAATTCTGGCTGTTGATCGACAACGATTGCATTTTCTAAGTCCCCTTCTTTTTCAACTTCAATGTCATATCTCTTCAAAAGATCTTCCGCCTCTTCCATCGTTAAGCCAATAACACACAACCTCTCAGGGATGGTTTTTACTGATAGAATTCCAGATTCTGAAAAATCTACTAACTCCATTCCCTCTTTAACTCTACCAACGACTGTGTGGGATAGGGATGAACTTCTACTTTCCCTATAAATATAAACTTTTCCTTCTCCCGCCCCATAGTTTCTTACAGTTATAAATCCACGTTCTCTGTCTATTAAATTTCCTTCTTCAATTTTCAATGTTTGTAATCTGCAATCTGCGACAAATGTGTTTGTATTCTCAGTTATCTCAAAGATTCCATCCTCCATTAAAGCTAAACAGTGCTCAACTGCTGAGGGTGTTCCATCGAACTCTGCCGTAAAGTAAGTAAATATCTTCCATCCGTCTTCAAGTTTTAAGTTTAAATCAGTTGTTACGATGTAATCAACGGCCTCTTTCTCTTCTCTAATCGGCTCAATATCTATTATCTTATCTCCTACTTCTAATCTGTCAATTACCCACTTACCTCCTACTACAATTCCAATTTTTGGATCTTTTAGACCATAAACTCCTTCTGTTTTTCTTTTTATAAAAACGATATGCCCCTCATCCTTGTCTAAGCCAGATATGCTCAAAACAACATCCCATTTTTTAAATTCTTTTTCTTCTGTTGAGATCTCTAAGTCGATCCTTGTAGATCCAAATGCAACATCTATTCCACTGATCCATCTCAATTTTTTAACAAAATTTTTATAATTTTCTGTGAAAAATTTCGCTGTCTCATTATTCTCGGTTATTGCTATCGTTATATTTCCTTTTGTAGTTTTAATTAAAAACTTTTTTGGAACTTTTTCCGCTTCCTTTTTAACACCCTTTATCACGACTATATTTGTTCCATTCACATAATATTCATCTTTTAAAACATCTTTTAATGTTTCTCCAACTTTTTCTTTTCCGTTAACGATCACCTTTGCCATAAACATCACCAAGACATTTTTCCAACTCTTAGATTAAATTATTTCTTATTTTATTTTTAATTTTTTAGTGAGTAATAACTATTGTCTTTATATTAGACATCTCTTCCATTGCATATTTAACACCTTCCCTTCCAATCCCACTTTTTTTAACTCCTCCAAATGGCATATTATCCTGCCTAAATAGGGAGGAATCGTTTATTATAACACCTCCAAATTCTAAATTTTCAGCAAATTTTAATGCTTTTTCTAAATTTTTTGTAAATATTGCTGAATGAAGCCCATACTGCGTATCATTAGCTATCTCTATCATCTCCTCTTCTTTTGCTCTAATTATTGGAACTATTGGAGCGAAGGTCTCTACTTTACAGATTATATTATCTGGTTCTACTTCAAGCACTGTGGGATAAAATAAGGTTTTATCTCTTTTTCCACCACATAGAAGTTTAGATCCCTCTTCTACCGATCTTTTGACAAGGTTCTCTGCCCATTTTGCATGATCTAAGGTAATTAAAGGCCCCATATCTGTGTTTTCATCTAACGGATCGCCTACATTTAGCGATTTTGCTTTTTCTACGAACATTTTTATAAATTTATCTGCTACACTTTCTTCCACAACTATCTTTCCAACTGAAATGCATATCTGCCCTGCATATACAAAACTGCCCCTAATTAAAGAGTTAACTGCTTTTTTTAGATCCGCATCTTTTAGCACAAGATTTGGATTTACACCTCCCAACTCTAATGCAATCTTTTTGAAACCGGCTTTTTTTGTTATCCCCTCTCCAACCTTAGAACTTCCTGTGAAGGAGATCATGTTTACTTTATCATTTTTAACTATCTCATCTCCTACGATCTCTCCTAAACCCGTTAACAGAGAATAAGATCCAAGAGGAACGTTATATTTCCTAAATTCTTCCTCTATAATCTTAGCCAGTTCAATACATGCGAGTGGTGCTTTGGATGAAGGATGATGAACAACTACATTTCCCGTTGCAATTGCAGGAGCTATTTTGTGAGCGGATAAGTTTATTGGAAAGTTGAATGGGGTTATTGCCCCAACTATCCCAACGGGCTCTCTTTTTGTGAATATTAAGCGATTATCTGAGGGAATAACCTCATCTCTAAGTTCTTTTACATAAAAGGCGCTTGATAAAAACGTTTCTACACTTCTTTTAACTTCAATTCTTGCCTGTTTTATCGGTTTTCCAGCATCTATGGCCAATATTTTTGACAATTTTTCACTATTTTCTTTTATTTTGTTTGCTATACCAATCAAGACCTTGTATCTTTGAGAGATTGAAGTATTTTTCATACTGTCTTTACACTCTTCTGCAATATCAATCGCTGTTTTAACTTCCTCTCTATTCAAAGAAGGAATTTTCTCGATAACTTCTAATGTGTAAGGATTAATAACGTCAATATCCTTCCTATCTATCCAGTGTCCATTTATTAGCATTACAATCCCCTTTTTATTTATTTCACGTATTTTAATTTTTAAATGTAATTTAGTATGAGTTGTTATTATAACAATCTATACCTTCCTGGTTTTGGTTCATCTATATCTCCATATTTGATCAACTTCTTTATTATATTTTCCACTTCATTCTCTTTGATTCCCTTATTTTTTGCCTCTTCGACAATATCTTCATGCTCGACAAGTTCAGATTTCTCAGACAACTCTTTAATAATCTCATAAACAGTTGTCAACTTATCCCTCTCTTTTTTAGAAACTCCTAAAATCTTATCAACATCAAATGTTCCTGTCTCTGGATCATAAGCAATCTCTTTCAAACATTCGGTTATTATGTTTATTGCTTCTTTTGCATCCTCTTCATCAACAACATCTTTTAATTTTGCTTTTGCATGTGCCTCAGCGATCCTTATTGATGCTTCTAACTGCCTTGCAGTTATTTGATGCCTCTTTCTCATCTCTACATAATACTTTACAAACAACTCCTTTGCTTTTTCACTGATGATTGGCTTTTTTTGCCTTGCATAATGGATATATTTAATTATAAACTCCTTATCTATCTTAACACCATCTATCTCCAAATAGTCAAGACCCATTTTTTTATTTATTTTTTCATCTAAATAAGCCCTATGCAAGTCAATAATATACTCTGCAATATCTTTATCCTTGTCTCTATCTGATTCATCCCTAATTGGAAATATTAAATCAAATCTACTTAATAAAGGGGCTGGAATGTTTATTTGTTCTGCTACTGAAACCTCTGGATTAAATCTACCCCATCTTGGATTACAAGCAGCTAAAATAGCACATTCGGCTGGCAATTTTGCATTAATTCCTCCTTTACTAATGTGGATCGTCTGACTCTCCATTGCCTCCAAAACATAACTTTGTAGATCTTTATTAACAGTTAATTCATCAATACAGGCAGTTCCTTTATGTGCCTTAACTAACAAACCCGGCTTAATAACCCACGTATCTTCTCCGATCTCTGTTTTTTCCCGAACAACAGCGGCTGTTAATCCCACACCCGTGGCTGTTGTTACAGAGCCATATAAATTTCCGGGAATTTCAGCTATCTTTCTTAAAATCACTGTTTTTCCAATTCCAGGATCAGTTATTAGGAGTATGTGAATATCTGCCCTCTTTCCGGGCTTTTTAACTCCTTTTATTTGTTGTAAAAATACAGCTTTTTTTATTGCAGAATGACCCCTAATCTCTGGAATCAATCTATCTGCCAATATATCAACAACGTCATTCCTTTTAGCAATCTTTTCAATATTTTTTACATCTTCTCTTGTTATCTTCACCTTAACTTCTCCATCTAAAACCTCACAATGCAATGCCTTAACATATATTTCATAAATTGGAAGTTTCTTGCTCTTTTTAATTTTTACAGGAATTCCCGTTATTTTTACTCTACCAGCATAGATTCCGGGGCTATTTTCTAAAAATACTGTTATATACTTTGGGGGTTCTTCAGGGTTGTCCATTAGATCCAATGGTTGCTGAACCTTTATTTCCTGAAAATCAGTATAAGTGGATTTTTCCTCTATTAAGTTTAGTTCTGATTTACATTCGCAATATTCTTTTTCTTCTGCAATTTTCAAAAAATCAACTTCTTTAATTACTGATTTTCCACATTTTGGACAGAAATAGTAAGCTTTTTTAAGAATCGGTCTAATTTTTGAGGCCATGACTATTATTCCCTCAAATTCTACAATTTTACCTAATGTATTGCTTTTTATATCTTCAACCGTAAATAGCTTCCCATTTTTATTGGTTTTAAATATTTTCGGTAAGTTTTTAACTGAAATTATAAAATTTTTTGGATATTCATTTTTTAACGTAAAATATGCTGATTCATAGCACTCTTTTATAAAATCTATACCTTTTTGAGGATTATGAATTAAATAATCGACAAATTCCATTAATCCATAATAGTAGAGATTATTTAAGTCAACAACTACAACTTCACTGTCCATAACTATGTCTTCTTGATGAGTATTCCTTAAATATGCAATTAAATAGTCCTTAAATTCCTCCAAATTTATTTCTTCTTGGAATTCCATATCTCATTCCTCTTTTCCTTAATTTTTATCATTTTGACTTATTTATAATGTTGCGGACAATATAATCATACACTTTTAAAACACCCATTGCGATTCCTTCAACTTCAATTCCTCCTCTTCCTTTTGCTCCATCTCCTACCAAAAATAACCTATCACATACGATATTATCTATATCAGTTCCATTTGAGGCGTGATTTACAGGAAGATCATCTCTATATGACTGAATATGTAATATTTTATAATCCACATCTTTAAATATGTTTTCTATATCCTCTAAGCCAAGGTCAATCTCTTTCTTTATATTGTTTGTTATTTGGGTTTGATGAGTCATTACAAGATGCCATCCCTCAGGGGCTAATGATCTATCTACGTTTGTAGGTTGATTTAAACCATTTATTCGCTCGCATTCGGGTGTAAAAAGAACTCCTGTATGGTTAATAATTCCTTTTTTAGTTGCTATACTTATTTTTATCCCTCTTGAGGGTTTTACTTTATCCTTAGGTAAAAATTTAATATTACACATTTCCTGTGTTTTTTTTGGAGAGAGATTACTTATAACAATATCAAACTCCTTATCATCAACATATGCTTTTTCTTCGATTTCTATATTTTTTACATTATATTCTGTTATTATTTCTCCTCCATTTCTTTTTATTATATTAGATAGTGCATCAATTACTGATTTGCATCCTCCTATTGGAACCCCTGGTCCTCCAAATTTATGATAGTTATTTGCAATTTCGATTATTTCACTCATTGGTGTTTCATAAGCCGTTAAACTCAATGCCCATCCAGTAAAGGCATTTCCAATTTTGTAAGCCAAATCAATATCTTCTAAAAACTCTCCAAACGATATATTTTTATCAACTTTTCCTAATTTTAATTGTGTAGCTAATTTAAACGCTTTTGCTTTTTCTTTAATTCCTAAAAGAGAGAACAACTCTTTATACAAGTAATCCCTTCCCCCTATGAGAAATGTCCCATCTGGCTGTGAATTTACAATTTTAACATCTGCTCCTGCTTTTTTTAATGCATATGCCAAGTATCCATCACTTCCGTGGGGAATCATATGTAGCGCCCCAGTTGTTAGTTGAAACCCTTCATAGTTTAAATTGGTAAATCTACCCCCAATGAATGGAAGTTTTTCAAAAACAGTTATCTTACAGTGTTTAGAAAGCAAAGCTCCGATTAATAATCCACCTAATCCAGCTCCAACAATTCCAACCTTCATACCTCTCAACCTTGATTAGTTGTTATAATAAGCAATTTGATATAAACAATTTAGAGTATATAAAAATATAACGAAAATAGAGAGATGAAGAATTAAATAGTTTTATTATGTCCCAATCATAACTTCCGTTTTTTAGTTTTAGCATTAAAATTTTGCTGTTAATCTTTTAAAACCTTTTTATCGATTCTCAAAATTAACCATGGATGAGGCAAAGTAAGGATTGGCAACAGCATGATTGTGCAAATAGCCAGCCAAAACTTTACCATTAAAAATTCCGTCCAAGTTATTGATAATTCCCATCCCTCTCTCTATTCTATAAGCAAATCTATCCTCTTTTATATTAACAAGCTTTGAATAATGGAATTCATGCCCTTTAAACCTCATGTTTTTTCTTCCAATTAAACAATCCTCTAAAAACTCTGCCTTAACATAACTAAGCCCTTGAACATGCTTAGTCATAATTGATGAGCAGTTTAGCAAGCCAACCATTGGCACATTGTCAATCGATTTTGTTAAATACATCAAGCCCCCGCACTCCCCATAAATATAGCCGTCAAACTCTCTAATGCTTTCAATCATCTCCTTGTTTTTGCTCAACTCCTCTTTAAAAAGTTCTGGATATCCTCCCCCAATATATAAAACATCTGCATCTGGGACTTCACTATCTTTTAATGGGCTGAAAAATTCTATCTTAGCTTTATTTTCTTTTAATGCCTCAAAATTATCCCAATAGTAAAAATTAAATGCTTCATCATAGGCAACAGCTATTTTTTTGTAATTTTCATTAACCTCCCATAAAAATATATCGTCAATATCTTCAAAATCCTCATTAGCTATCTCTACAATTTTATCTAAATCTAAATATTTTTCAACCAACTCTCCCCACAACTCTATCTTATTTTTTATTTCTTCCAAGTTTTCTGGTGTTGGAACTAAACCAAGATGCCTTCCTTCAACTTTAAAATCTTCATTCCTTGGGATGAAGCCAACTATTTCAACATCTGGAAGATAATAACTCATCGCTTCTTTTAATTTCTTTATATGTTTTTCACTTCTAACAAAATTAAAGATAACTCCTCTAATTTTTACATTGTCAAAGCTCATAAATCCCTTTATTATTGCTATTGCACTTCTTGTCAAGCTTTTTGCATTTACAAGCAGAATTATTGGGCTGTTTAATGCCTTGGCAACACTTGCTGTGCTTCCAACATCATCTATTGCAGATATTCCCTCATAAAGTCCTCTAACTCCTTCAATAACACTTATATCCTTATCTTTTGAATGTTTTTGAAAGAGATATTTTATCTGCTCTTTATTCATAAAAAAAGAATCTAAATTCCTTGATTTATTTCCTGTTGCTATTGTGTGATACGTTGGGTCTATATAATCAGGCCCAACTTTATAGCCCTGAACATTATATCTTTTTGATAACGCCTTCATAATTCCAGTAGATATAACTGTCTTTCCAACTTCACTCGATGTTCCAGCAATTACAACTCTTTTCATAACTATCTCCTATACCATTGAAATATAAAGAAAGATTTTTTAAATAATAGTGTATTATATTTATAAAACATATTTTTCTTATTTTCTTTTTTGTTTATAAAAACTTAATTTCTAAATCATGGTTATATAAAGGTTTAATTATAAATTTAATAAAAAATTATTGACTAAAAATAATAAACAAAAATAGATAAAGTAAGGAAAAATTATTTTGAATAAAATTTTTAATCATTAATATTATTTACACTTTTAAGATTTTAATTAATAATCGTAGGATAACAAATCCACCCACTCCCATAAGAACTCCTATTAATATTCCCATTGGAAGATTTTGTGATAAACATATTATATAATATATTGTGATTGTTAATAAAATTCTCCAAAGCTACTATGTGGAAAAGATCCTAACTGAAAAAAGAATTATTATACAAAGTTTGGTGTTTTGTATTATTGTTTATTTAGCAATGAATGGTGTTGCAGTATTATTTTCTATATTATATTTTAGGAAGAAGTGTGTTTTTCTTCCTTTGAATGCTTCTGGATGCATTATTGTTGCTAAATCCATTATAACCTCATCCGTTTTTAATAATCCGAGTTGCCAATAATCTTCACTTTCACAAAATACTCTTCCATTTTTGACTGCTTTAAATGTCTCATAACCAGGGTTGTCTTTTTTAAACGTTGTGAGCCATTTTACACTTGAAGGAATAACCCAAACATCTGCATTTCTTGCTCTCTCAGCAAATGTTTCGTAGTCAATTTTCGCACTACCCGTTCCATTTAGATCTTTAAAGATATAATCTCCATTGCAGTATATTGTTATCTCCTTAGCAACGTAGGAGTCGTTTTCAGGAACATAGCATCCCCATTGTGAATTATAACCCCATGCAACTGTAACTTTTGGACAGTTTTTAGTTTTATTCATAACCATTAAACAGTTATTTACTATTCTATCAAAGTATCTTTTTGCTTCCGGTTCTTTGTTATAGAAGGCGGCAAACATTTTAACCCATTCACATCTACCAAGTGGATCGTTTTCTAAATACTCTGCATCTGCAACGTAGGTAATTCCTAACTCTTTACATTTCGATATAACTTTATTTCCATCATAGCCAGGATAAACAAATATAACTTGTGGTTTGAGTTCAATAATTTTATCCCAGTTTGGATTACTTGTTGAACCAACATCAATTATTGATCCATTTTCCAGCCCTTCTTTTATGTTATTAAAATACCACTTGTATGCTTTTCCCCACATTATTCCTTTAACTGATCCTATAACTGAACCGTCGTTGTTTATGGCCTCCATTAATGCAATTTCAGTTGAACTCATTACCACTACTCTCTTTAATGGAACATTTATAACTTTAAAATTGCCCCCTAACTTTTCTTTTGCCCAACTTGGAACTGGTTCAGATGCATTTTTTAATAGGAATTTCTGACCTAATGCATCAATTAACACTTTGTATGCCCATTTATCTCCATTAGTGTAGGGATTAACCTCATTCCCATTTTTATCATAATATATTAATTTAAAATTTTTTGCATATTCTACAATAGGTGTTTTTATTTGGGAGTTTGCCATATTTTTTGTTAAATTATTGGATATGGATGATGAATTAGTAATATTGGGATGCTCGCTATTTACGCATCCTGACAACATACTCATAAAAACTACTACAAACAGTATGCAAAAGGTAAGGAATTTTTTCATTTCACTCCCTCCGTTAGGTTTATTAAATTTTAATTTAAAGTGATCTTTATATTTTGTTCATTTATCTTTACATAGTTGTTCTATATAAATTTTTATTTTGGTGCTTTTGCTATTGTTGATATTCCATTAACAAATACATAAATAAATGAATTAACAGATTAAACAATATAATTGTTTAATAATTTATAAGTTAATAAATAATCATAAAAACCATCAAGAATTATTAAAAATTAAAAAAATAGAACAATTCTTAATAAACGAAAAATAATAGCACATCCGCTATAAAAAATAAGATTTGATGTTTTAGGTGTAATTATGAAAATCAAAAGATATTTGGTAATTATCTCAATTTTAAGTTTGCTTTTAATAGTTTCTTCTATTTATAGCATAAAATTAGGAACTATCCCTATAAAAAATAAAGAATTGGTGGATTACTTTATTAAAGGAACTACTGGGAATCAAATAAAGGATAGAATCATATTTTATCTAAGATTACCAAGAACTATTGGGGCAGTTGTTGCTGGAATTGCTATTGCATTGGCAGGGATTTTAATGCAGGGCTATTTTAGAAACCCGTTAGCAGATCCCTACTTAATGGGAGTTGCAAGTGGGGCATCTTTGGGAGTTGTTTTATACATCTTTACCTACATGCTCTTCAAATTAGGAATTCCACATAATATCTATGGATTTATAATAGCTGCATACATTGGAGCGTTTATAACGATGTTTATAGTAATAAATATTGCAAGAGTTGTTAAGCAGGTCTCAACTTTGTTAATTTGCGGTTTAATGATCGGATCAATTGCTGCAGGATTTTCCACTATTGTTATTTATTTGGGGGATTATATTGGAGAGGAAAACAGCAATCTTTCAAGCTTTTTGATGTGGGAAATGGGTTCAGTAAATAATCTAACATGGGACATGGTTGTTATAATGGCTTTAATTATAATTCCACTCTCAATTTTAACCCACATCTTTCTATCAAAAAAATTGGATGCAAATTTGTTAGGGGAGAAGTATGCAATCAGTGTAGGAGTTGATATAAAATCTTTAAGGATGTGGCTTATTATCCTCTCTTGCGTTTTAACTGCAACGGTTGTAGCATTTACTGGGCCTATTGCATTTATTGGAATAACATGCCCAATACTTGCACGAATGATTTGTGGAACTTCCAAACATATCTATGTAATTCCTACAACTATGCTCTTAGGGGCGGTGTTTTTAGTTGTTGCAGACATATTAACAAGACCAGGAGTTTTAATATCATCGACTAATGTTCTTCCATTACTCTGCCCTCTTTCAATAATTGGATCACCAATAGCAATTCTTATATATTTAAAAATAAGAAAAATGGGGATTTAAATGAATAGAGTTGGAATTTTATCAATTTTATTTGTTTTATCTTTAATATTGCCCTTTACTGCCCTATATCTGGCTGGTGATACTCATTTAATAACTTTAAAAGATATAGTAGATTTTCTATTAACAGGAACTACAGGAGATAAGTTTAAGGATATAATAATAAAAGATATTCGATTACCCCCAATAATTGGAGCGGTTCTTATAGGTTTAACGTTGTCAGTAGCTGGGTTAATGCTTCAAACGCTATTTAGGAATTTATTAGCTTCCCCATACACAACTGGAATCTCCTCTGGAGTTTTAATGGTTGTTGCACTGGTTATATTTGTTGATTCCCTTTCACATTTATTTGAGATTTTTGGAGGGAAAAGTATTTTAGTTGCTGGCTGGTGTGGAGGAATTTTTTCAATGATCTTGCTGATTATCATTGCTTTGAGAGTTAGAGAGGCAAATGGAGTTATAATTGTTGCTTTATTACTGAGTTATTTCTTTATGGGTCTAAGAGCTTATTTAATTGCAAATGCTGAAGAGTTGAAGATTCAAGAATATTGGGGATTTACAGTTGGTTCTTTATCTAAGATAACTTTGGGAGATATTATTCCAATGACAATCTGCTCAATTGTATTTATTATTGGAGTTATGTTTTTGATAAAGTCCTTAAACGCTCTACTGTTTGGAGAGCAGTATGCGAAAAGTTTTGGATTGGATATAAAAAAGACAAGAATTTTAATTTTATTCTTCGCTTCGTTTATAACTGGGGCTATAATTCCCTATGTTGGATTAATTGCATTTATTGGAATTATTGCTCCATACTTAGCAAGACCATTAATAAAAACCTCTGACCATAGATATTTAGTTCCAGCAACAATGTTTTTGGGAGTTATTTTAATGGTTTCCTGCCATATCCTTTCATTGAAGTATTATCTTCCAATTCATTACATCTATGGAATAAATAGGCCTGCCTCTCCTCTTCCTATTGGAGCAGTTTTGGATATATTAGGAGGATTGTTGGTTGTGTATTTGGTCTATAAAGGAGAAAAGAAAATAAAGATTGACTATTAAACCCCCTTTAAAACTGAAATATCCTCCCTATAAAAAATTATCCTCTTTTTTAAATTTTTTGCCTCTTCAATAAGCTTTAAATTTAGCTCATTCATCTCTCCTATAGGGAAATCAGTATAAACAACAACATCTGAATTTTTTAATTCTTTTAACGCCTCTTCAAATTTCTCCTTTGATATTTTGTTATATGCCTCTTCCTCAATTATCTTAACTCCCATTGCCTCTGCTATAAAGTAATCAGCATCATTTTTATGTAAGATGCCAACAACAACCTCATATCTATTTTTAACTAAATATCTCAAAACATTAGCCCCAGTTCCTCCTCCACATATAACAAATATTTTTTTATTTTTTATTGGATTGCTTTTCAATTCAAAATAACCAATGACCTCACTATAATTGGCATTTTTTAAATCATAGAGTTCATTAACTATCTCCCTTTTCATAACATTTTCAGGATATCCATAGGCAATAACTTTATGATTTTTTATTAAAGCCATCTTATCAGCAATTCTTAAAGCAAGTTCGATATCGTGTAGAGTAACAACTATGGCTAAATTTTTCTCATCTGCTAACTTTCTCAACAATAAGGTTAATTCAATTTTATGCTTTGCATCTAAGAATGATGTTGGTTCATCCAAGATTAAAACCTTTGGTTCTTGAGCTAATGCTCTCGCTATCATTATCTTTTGCCTTTCTCCATCACTCATCTCAAAGAAATTTTTCTCCAATAAATATTCTGCATTAACTGCCCTTGCCGATTCGATTATAATCTCTTTATCCCTCTCTGTCAATCTACCAAATAGATCAGTATATGGATGTCTTCCAATTGCTACAACATCAAAACCTGTCATATTTCCCGGATTAACCCTCTCTGTTAAAACAACAGCCATCTCCTTTGCCAAATCCTTCGGCTTTAAATCATGAATCTTTTTTCCATTTAAATAAACCACTCCCTTTTTTGGTTTTAAATAAGTTGCAATTGTTTTTAAGAGTGTTGATTTCCCTGCTCCATTAGGGCCTATAATGCACAAAATCTCTCCTCTATTTATCTCTAAATTTATGCCTTCAACCACCACATAGTTTCCATATCCGACTGATAGGTTTTCTGCTTTTAACATAAAAATCATCTCAATGGTGTTATCTTTTTATTTTTTAGTTTTAAGTAAAGTTATTTTTATTTGTAGTTTATTTTTGTTTAGAAATTTTAAATATTTTCTTAAATATTTTTAAGTAGATAGTAAACTTTATATTATCTATTCGGGATAATATCTTACGTGGTATTACATTATCAGAAATGATATTAATTTAATATTAAAAAATGTAAAATAAAAAATAATAAATAATAAATACAGAAGTCAAATATGAGAAGTCATAAACAATATAAAAATATAAAATAATTTTGGGGAGATTATGACAAAGAAAAGCCATATTTTTTTATCTTTTATGGTCGTCTGTCTTTTAGTAGGACTTTCAGGATGTGTTAAAAACAATAACACTCCTCATTATAAAAATGAGACATCTGCCGTTAAATTCGCAGAGAAATTTGAACTTTATCCCCACTGGAACGAAGGATACTGTTTAGTTGTCGATTCTGAAGGGAACAAGTTCTTATTAGTTGAAGGAAATAATAAGACCCCAAATATTTCAGCAAAAGTGATAAAAGTTCCTGTAAAAAAGATAGTTACTGATTTTTACTGCCCCATTATCTCAACGGCTGATATATTACATGCCTATCATAATACAATAGTTGGTGCTCCAAAGTATGCAATAGAAGAGTCCCCTACACTTAAAAGATTGTATAAAGAGGGAAAGGTTGTTGATATTGGCTCTCCTGGAAATATAAACTACGAGTTGGTTGCTAATCTCTCTCCAGATGTGGTATTTTTAAGTGGTTGGAAGAGTGAAGATGAAGTTGAAGAGAAATTAAAAGAGTTAGGAATTCCTGTTTCGAGATTCCATACTTACGAAGAGCCGACATATATGGGAAGAGTTGAGTGGATAAAATTTGCAGCTGCATTTTGGGGTAAAAACGCGTATGATAATGCATGTAAATGGTTTAATGGAGTTGTTTCTGTTAGGGAAAATATTATAAAGAAGGTAAAAAACTCTACAGAGCCAACAGTGGTTATATTTAGTTGGTCAAAGTATAGAAACATGCCTGGAATATATGGAAATGAGAGCTATTACAGCAGGATGATAGCAGATTTTAATGGAAAAAATGTGTTTTCAAATTGTAAATGTGATTTTCAATATGTTGATAAGGAGACGTTCTTTGAAAAGGCAAGAAATGCGGATGTTGTAATAATGTTGTGGTATTATAATGAAAATATCTCAAACAAAAGTCAACTTCTTAATATAAGTCCAGAGTTTGCAGAGTTAAAAGCATTTAAGACAGGACGGTTTTATATATCACATTCAGATTACTATGTATGGGAAGCAAGGGATCCTTCTAATTATATGTTGGACTTTGCCAAAATGCTCCATCCCGAGTTATTTGGAGAAGATAATAACTTGAAATATTTCTATAAAGTTTCATAAGAGTAATAAAATAGGTTAAATGTTTATTTCTATTAAATATTATATTTTTTATTCCATGTATAAATTATAAATCAAACCAATAAAAGGCCAATTATTACAAAAATATCAAGTATTAACGTAAAAATTGCGTTTATCATAACTATTTTTGTTCCCAATCTTGATCCAAACAGTGAGATGTGTAGGGGAAGAGAGTGTTTAACATATCTCGTTGAAAATGTTAAAACATTTCCAATTATTAATCCGATTATTACTTCCTTAGAGGTTAATATATTCTCTTTTAATAAGCCCCCGGCCATAACTATTGCTGCTTGAACATTCACTATTTCGGTTAAAGCCAATATTCCAACATTTGGATTTAAGTGTAGTAGATCTGTTATTGGTTTAACAAATTTCCCAATATAATCGAAAGTTCCAATTTTGGAAAGATAAATTACCAACGCCATCATAAAAAACATTGTAGGGATTAATCGCTTTGCAAATTTTAAGGTTCTTTTGAATGATTTTTTTATGTTTTCTTTTCGATTCATGTTCTCAATATGTGGGGTTTCAAAATAATCTCTTGTAGAGTGTAGTGATAAATATACTAAGCCAATTATTGTTTTTGTGAATGCAACACCCAATCTTATTAAAACGAATATAACCCCTGTAAGACCCAATATTGGAATCACAACGGGAATAAAAAATGTAAATATGTGAGATAAAACAGAGGGAAATGAATTTGCTAAAGAAGTGCCTATTAATTCCTTCTCAGTTATCTTCTTCTCTCTCAGACCCTCAGCCAATATTGAATATCCTACTGTTGGACTGAAAAAACACGCTAAAATTGAAGAGGCGGAGATTGGGTTTATTTTTAATTTTTTCATTATTGGAGAGAGATGATAACTTATTTTAGCCATAACTCCTGTATTCATAAAATAACTTACTAAAAACATTGTTATTAATACAATTATAGATATTTTTATTGTGTAGTATGCTGATGTTTCAATGCTTTTTATAAATGGAGTTATGTAGTCCATATCATTCACCTTTTTAGTATTATTGAACTTAATCAGTTAAAGGTTATAAAAGATTAGGTTGTTTAGCGATGAAACTAATTAGGTTAATTTAATATTTTTAATATTTTAGATTGATTAAATTTAGATTAAATAATGAATCAGCATCTAATAAATTAGATAATAAAAAAATCGAAAGGAGTAAATACTCATATGGGTAAAATATTCTTATCGATCAAATAATAAAATATATATACTTTGGACAAGGAACATTAAAGTGTGAATAATTTAATCACACTTTTAACGTGGTGAAAAAATGTATGAATGGAAGTTGAACGAAATTGTAGATGGTAATATGTGTGCAAGATGTGGAACTTGCACGGTTGTATGTCCAAATAACCTATTAACATTTGAAGATAGACCAAAATTAAAAGATGAGTGTTTGAGAAAAGGAAATGGGATGTGTTTTGAAGTTTGTCCGAGAGTTTCATCTGGAAAATATCAAATAAAAATAAGAGAAAACTTTTTTGAAAAATACTATTATGGAAAGAGTGAGATTGAAGGACAGGATGGTGGAGTTGTTACTGCCTTTTTAAAATACCTCTTAGAAAATGGGAAGATAGATGGAGCCATAGTTGTTGGGGATGAATGCTGGAAACCAATCTCAATGGCTGTCCAAAATGCAGATGACTTATTAAAATCTACAAAATCAAAATATGCTGTCTCAACGTTAGATGCTTTGAGGAAAGCAGGAGAAATGGGGTTAGAAAAAGTTGCTGTTGTTGGTTTGCCATGTCAAATTAACGGTTTAAGGAAGTTGCAGTATTTCCCATACTTGGCAAAACATGATTTTGAACTTGGAAGAGATGGAAAGCCCGTAAAGCTACCTAAGATAGAGTATTTAATTGGATTATTCTGTATGGAAAAATTCAAATATGACAATATGAAAGAGGTCTTGGAAAGACATGGAATAAAAATTGAAGATGTTAAAAAATTTGACATTAAAAAAGGAAAACTTATTGTTTACTTAGAAAATGATAAAAAAGAAATTAAATTAGAGGAATTTGAGGTCTGTTCTGGATGTAATATATGTAGGGACTTTGATGCAGGAATGGCAGATGTTTCAGTTGGATGTGTTGGAAGTCCAGATGGTTATTCAACAATCATAATAAGAACTAAAAAGGGAGAAGAAATTAAAAATGCCATTGAATTAAAAGAAGGTGTTGATGTAGAGGCAATTAATAAATTAAGGAATAAAAAATTAAAGAGATTTAAAAAAGAAGTTGAAAGAAGAAAAGAAACTGGAGAGTATATATCCTTCTACTGGATCGCAGATTATGGAGGGATCGGAAAGAGGGCTGATGGAAACTACTTTATAAGGATAAGAGCAAAGCCAGGAGGATGGTATAAACCAGAGGAAATAAAAGAAATTTTAAATATTGCAGAAGAATACGGAGCAAAAATAAAAATAACTGATAGAGGAGCATATGAAATTCATGGAATTAGTGGATTCGATGCGGAAGATATTGTTTTAAGATTGAGAGGGAAGGGATTATTAACTGGTTCGGAGGGGCCATTAGTTAGAGCAACGTTGGCATGTCCCGGAGGAGGAAATTGTAGTAGTGGATTGATAAACACAACGGAATTGGCTAATTTAATAGAAGATAAATTTAAAGAGAGACCTGCTCCATACAAGTTTAAAATTGCAATTAGCGGATGTCCAAACTGCTGTGTTAGACCTCAAATTCACGATGTAGGAATTGTTGGTGTCAAATATCCGAAAGTAAATGAGGAAAACTGCAACGGTTGTGGAAGATGTGCTGAGGTTTGTAAGATTGAAGCGATAGATATAAGAGGAGAGATGTCTTACACAAACTACAATGTATGTATTGGTTGTGGAAAGTGTATTAAAAACTGTCCAAATGAGGCAAGAGAAGTTAAAGAAGAGGGCTATTTAGTTTATGTTGGAGGTAAGACAGGAAGAGAAGTTGTTAAAGGAATTAAAATGAAGTTGATGAGTGTTGAGGAGATACTAAACTTTATTGATAAAGTGTTAGTTGTCTATGGTAAATATGCTGAAAAACCACAAAGAGAAAGGTTATCGGCAGTTATGAAAAGAGTTGGATACGAAAAATTCTTAGAGGATGTTAGAAAATTAATGAAGGAGTAAATTCCCATGATTAAATTAGTTATTTTTTAATCCTTTACATTTTTATTACCTATTCCTTCCTTCTTTATTTTTCATATTTTTATTTCATATTTTTATTATTTTTTACTTTTATTTTGATTTTATTATTGGCTTTTAATTATTGTTGCGAATTATAACCCTCTAAATGGTAAAACAAACCCATCCTCTTTTTCAAAACTGTAATGAACTACGCTATACTCCTTAGCAAAGTTTATAACGTCTTCTCTAACCTTTTCAGGATTTTCTTTATCAATTGCAATTCTCTTCATAAACTCAGCGATCTCGTCCATCTCTTTTTCTTTCATACCCAATCTTGTGCATTCTTGTGTTCCTAACCTAATACCACTTGGATTGTCTGAGTTGTTTACATCATCCCACGGTAGAAGATTTTTATTTAAAATGATGTTTGCATCTTCATACATCTTAGCCAATTCGCTTGCTGAAAATTCAATATCAGGAGAGCTTGCAATATCTACAATTACTTGATGACTTTCTGTAAAGTCCTTATGTTCGCATAAAACGTTAAAGCCCCTCTCATATAACGCCTGAGCCAGTGCTTTTGCATTTTTAATTACCTGTTTTGCATAGTCCTCTCCAAATTCCAACATCTCGGCTAATGCAATTGCCAAACCTGCTTTGTGATGTAAGTGATGATTACTAACAACTCCAGGAAATACATGGTTGTCGATCTTTTCAGCATTCTCTTTTGTAGTTAATATAACACCCCCTTGAGGGCCAAATAAAGTTTTATGAGTACTTCCCATTAAATACTCCGCTCCTTCTCTAAGAGGATCTTGGAACTGCTTCCCAGCTATTAATCCAAGGACATGGGCTCCATCATAAGCAATTTTAGCCCCAACCTCCTGAGCAGCTTCATAAGCATCGGCTACTGGATGAGGAAATGGAAACAATGAACCGCCAAAAAGAATCATCTTTGGTTTCTCCTCTAATATCTTTTTTACCATTGCATCTGCATCGATATTCATCTCCTCTGGATCAAATGGATGATTTATAACTTTTAGCCCCCTAATTCCCGCGGCACTAACTTTCCAATGACTTATATGCCCTCCATCTGGAACACTTAGAGCCATTAATTTATCTCCTGGCTTTGTTTCTGCAAAGAAAACAGCTAAGTTAGCAACAACACCACTTGTTGGTTGAACATTTGCATGCTCTGCGTTGAATAATTTTTTAGCAAGATCTATACAGAGATTTTCTACTTCATCAATATATTTACAACCCTGATATAATCTTTTCCCTGGCAAACCCTCAGCATATCTGTGCATAAAATCAGTTGCACATGCTTCCCTAACTGCCAAACTTGTTATATTTTCGCTTGCAATTAATTTTATGCTATTTCTCATCCAATCATGCTGTTTTTTTGATATTTCTTTTATAAATTTTGGCACGTCAGAGTATTTCATAACCAATCCCTCCATTTTCATTTTTTAAAACTTTTTTAATTATCTTTTTTAATTATAAAATTTTTACAATAACAATCACTACGAAATTTATAATAACCCTTATCACGTATATACACTTTATACGCCTTTCTATCTCATTTAATCTTATTTTTAAATGTTTATACCTAACAATTGATAAATCATTTACATTGTATACTTGCTAAGATTAACATTAATTAAGTTATAAAAGTTTTTGGTGTGATCATGAGGAAAGTTTGTGTTATGGAAGGAGATGGAATAGGAAAGGAAGTTATTCCTGAGGCGTTAAAGGTTTTAAAAGAACTCGGGGACTTTGAGATAATAAAAGGAGATGTTGGCTTGGAATGTTTAAAAAAATATGGCACTGCCCTACCTGATGAAACCATAGAAAAAGCAAAAGAAGCAGATGTTATTTTATTCGGAGCAATCACATCTCCTAAACCAAACGAAGTAAAAAACTATAAAAGCCCAATAATAACGTTAAGGAGAATGTTTGATCTCTACGCAAATGTTAGACCAATAAATAATTTTGGAGTAGGAGAGTTGATAGGTAGATTAAACAACTACGAATTTTTAAAGGTTAAGGATGTGGATTTAGTAATAATCAGAGAAAATACAGAAGGACTTTATGTTGGAAGAGAAAAAATTTTAGAAGATGATATTGCCATCTCTGAAAGAATAATAACAAGAAAAGGTAGTGAGAGAATTATAAGATTTGCATTTGAATATGCAAAAAGAAACAATAGAAAAAAGGTTTCTTGCATCCATAAAGCAAATGTTCTTAGAGTGTCTGATGGACTCTTTTTAAAAATATTTAATGAAATTAAAGAAAAATACAACAATATAAAAGCGGATGATTTTTTAGTCGACTCAACTGCTATGAATCTAATTAAATACCCAGAAAAATTCGATGTTATTGTAACTACCAACTTATTTGGAGATATTCTTTCAGATGAGGCATCTGTATTAATTGGAGGTCTTGGCTTAGCCCCCTCTGCTAATATTGGAGGCAAAAAAGCGCTTTTTGAACCAGTTCATGGTTCAGCTCCAGATATTGCAGGAAAAGGAATAGCAAACCCTATGGCATCTATTTTAAGCGTTGCGATGCTATTTGATTACATGGGTGAAAAGGAAAAAGGAGATATAATTAGAGAGGCAGTAAAACAGTGTATAATCAATAAAAAAACAACACCTGATTTAGGAGGAAATTTAAAAACGGTAGAGGTGGGGGATGAAATTGTAAGATATATCCGAAAGCGTATTTAACTATTAACAATTTAACGACTCTATAATAAAAATAATTTTTTGGTGAAGATCATGTTCAAATATTTTGAAACAACAGCAGATATTGGAGTTGAAGCAGTAGGAAAAAGTTTAGAAGAAGCATTTAAAGAAGGAGCAAGAGGGCTGTATAATATAATGGTCGATGTTGATAAGATTGAAAAAAATGGCAAAATAGAATTTGAAGTTTCGGGAGATGATTTAGAGTCCCTACTTTATAATTTTTTAAATGAACTCCTGTATTACACTGATGTTGAGAATATGGTTTTTGGAGATTTTGATATAGATATTAAAAAAGACAACAAGGGAGGATATAAGTTAAAATGCGTTGCTTATGGAGAAGAAATAGATAAAAAAAAGCATAACGTCAAAGAAGAGGTAAAAGCCATTACCTACCATAAGATGGAAGTTAAAAAAAATAATAATGGGTGGATCGTTAGGTATATAGTTGATTTGTAATTGATTTTTAAGTTTTTGTTATGCTTGGAAATATTTCCATATATCTTATAATTTATATCATAATTTGCACCATGCTGTATTCATAAATAATTTATTGAAATGAGTAAATGATGAGGTGGAGAATATGGAAGTTGCTGTTCTTTATTCTGGAGGTAAGGACTCTAATTATGCTTTATATTGGGCATTAAAGCAGGGGTTCGATGTTAAATATTTAGTAAATGTTGAAAGTGAAAACAAAGAAAGTTATATGTTTCATATTCCAAATGTGCACTTAACTGAACTAAGTTCAAAGGCCGTTGAAATTCCGTTAGTAAAACTATATACAAAAGGAGAAAAAGAGAAAGAGGTTGAGGATTTAAAAAAAGGGCTAAAAAAATTAGACGTTGAAGGAATTATAACTGGGGCTGTTGCAAGTGTTTATCAAAAATCACGAATAGATAAAATTTGCGAAGAATTAGGTTTAAAATCCTTCTCTCCATTATGGCATAAAGATCCAGAGTGGATTTTAAGAACTGTTAGCGAACTTTTCGATGTTAGGATTGTGGGAGTTTATGCTTATGGTTTGGGAAAAGAATGGTTAGGAAAGAGAATAGATGAAAATAATATTGATGAACTACTAAGAATATGTGAAAAATATGGGATACACAAAGCATTTGAAGGTGGAGAAGCGGAAACATTTGTTTTTGATGCACCCATGTTTAAAAAGAGGATCGAAGTTGTAGAAGCGGAGATAGAGTGGCATGAAACCTGGGGTGTTTATCATATAAAAAAGGCAAAATTGGTTGATAAAGAGTAAAAATAAAAAATAAAACCAAGAAATTGGGAGACCATGTTAAGAATTGGAACAAGAGGTAGTAAATTAGCATTGTATCAGGCAAATAAAGTAGCCGAGTTATTAAAAAATCTTGGGTATGAAGTGGAAATAATAATAAAAAAAACCACAGGGGATAAAATATTAAATAAAAAGCTATCTGAAATTGGAATAGGTGTTTTTACAAAAGAACTTGACTTGGCATTAATGAATAACGAGATTGATATTGCAGTTCATAGCTTTAAAGATGTTCCAACTATTTGGAATGAAAATTTAATGATAGGGGCGGTTTTAGAGAGAGATAGTTATTATGATCTAATAATTTGGGATAAAAATAAAGATTTAGAATTAGATAAAGAAATAACTGTTGGAACATCAAGTATAAGGAGAAGATCTTTTTTAAAAGCAATGTATCCAAATGTAAAATTTAAATTATTAAGAGGAAACGTCGATACACGCTTAAAAAAGTTAAAAGAAGGACAGTATGATGCGATAGTTCTCTCAGAGGCGGGAATCATTAGATTGAATATAGATCTTTCTGATTTTAATTATAGAAGGTTAGATATAACACCTTCTCCTGCTCAGGGAGTTATTGCCGTTGCATGTAGGAGAGATGATAATAAAATAAAAAAAATTTTAGAAAGAATAAATCATAAAAAAACTTTTTTAGAATGTTTATGCGAGAGAACTGCCTTAAACGAATTTGGAGGAGGATGTAGCGTCCCATTTGGGGCATTGTCTATTTATGACGAAGATAAAAAAATTTTAACATTAAAAGCTACGGTCTTTTTAAATGGGAAGTTAAAACACGCCTCAGGAAAAATTAATTGTGAGATCGATGATCTTGATAGTGCAATTACATTGGGAAAGACAATTGGAAAACGATTAAAAGATTTAGAAAATTAAAAGGACATTATTATCTATTTTTCTTTTTTTGTATTTCTTATAGAGTTGTTGAGATTACTTATTTTTATTGAAATTTTCCATAAACTCTTTTAATCTTTTTAATATTTCATCTGATAAAGCATGTTCTAATTTACAAGCTTCCTCTGAGGCGGTCTCTTCGTCAAGACCTAAAAATTCTGTTAAAAATAGTTTTATTGTTTTGTGTTTTTCAAAAATCTTTTCTGCTTTTTTCATTCCCTTTTCGGTTAGAGTTATTCCAATATATGGCTCATAATAGACATACCCTAATTTGTGTAATCTTTTTGCCATGTTTGTAACTGCTGATGGCTTTATATTCAGTAATTTTGCTAATTCCGTAGTTTTAACTGGTCTATTGTTTTCTTTTACGAATAGATAGATTCTTTCCAAGTAATCTTCTACACTCTGAGACATCATGCCACCGAAAGGTATTTATACCCCGCAAGTTATTATTTAACTACGATTAAAAGTTTTAACTATAATTAAATCATTTAACCATATATAAATGTTGTGGTAGTATGTATCCGCTTGCGTTTACAAAGGAAGGAGAAGAGGTTGTAGTGAAAAAGATCGATGCAGGGTCAGGAGCAACGCAGAGATTGACGAGTATGGGGATAAATGTTGGAAGTAAATTAAAAGTGGTTAGGAATCAGAATGGTCCAGTGATCGTTTCCGTTAGAGGAAGCAATATTGCAATAGGAAGAGGTTTAGCAATGAAGATCATGTGTGAAAAATGCTGATCCAATGTTTGAGGGAGAGGATGGAATACGAGATCGCTTTAATAGGTAATCCAAATGTTGGAAAATCAACGATATTTAATGCTTTAACTGGGGAAAATGTATACATTGGAAACTGGGCAGGAGTTACAGTTGAAAAAAAAGTTGGAGAAATGGAATATGATGGAAAAAAATTTAAAATAGTAGATCTCCCCGGAGTTTACAGCTTAACAGCAAACTCGATCGATGAAATTGTTGCAAGGGACTACTTAATAAACGAAAATCCAGATCTTGTGGTTAATATTGCAGATGCAACTGCCTTGGAAAGAAATCTATACTTAACACTTCAACTTATGGAAATTGGAGCGGATCTTTTATTAGCATTAAATAAGATGGATTTAGCAAATAACTTGGGCATAAGTGTAGATGTAAAAAAATTAGAAGATATTTTAGGAATTAAAGTAGTTCCTCTCTCTGCATCCAAAAAAATAGGTATTGACGATTTAAAAAAAGCGATAGTTGAAGCCGTTGAAGAAAAAAGAAAAAAAGGAGAAAATTTAAAAAGAAAAGATAAATATTCTATAAAATACCCACATCTTGAAACATACATTAAAAGATTATCTTCAATTATAGAGAAGGATGAGGCATTAAAAAAATACAACCCGAGATATTTGGCAATAAAACTAATCGAAAATGATGAATATATAAATGAAATGGTAAAGAATAGCAAAATTTGGAAAGATTTGGAGCCAGTATTAAATGATATAAAAAAAGAACTTTCAAAAAAATATGGAGAGCCCGAATTAGCGGTAGTAGAAGAAAGATATAAAATTATAGACAGGATTGTTAAGGACGTTGTAAAAAAGACATCTGGAAAGTTAACGACAACAGAGATGCTCGATGATGTATTAACAGACGAAAAAATTGGAACTCTATTAATTATTCCATTTTTATGGATGTTATTTAAATTTACATTCGATGCTTCAAAACCTTTTTCGGAGATAATACAGTATATATTTGCAAGTTTATCAACGTTTATTAAAACATCAATATCAAACAAATTCCTCGCTTCACTGTTAGCAGATGGGGTTATCTCAGGAGTGGGGGCAGTGTTAACGTTCTTTCCAATACTTGCATTTTTATTTTTTGCAATATCGTTCTTAGAGGATAGCGGATACATGGCAAGAATTCCTTTTATAATGGACAGAGTAATGAATAAATTCGGACTTCCGGGAAAGGCAGTTATTCCAATGGTTATGGGTTTTGGATGTAATGTTCCTGCAATAATGGCTACGAGAACTATCGAGAATAGAGAAGATAGAATTTTAACCATACTAATAAACCCCCTCCTCTCCTGCTCTGCACGTCTTCCAATATATGCATTATTTGCAGGAGCACTGTTTTCTAAGTATCAAGGAGTTGTAATCCTAAGTATGTATGCTCTTGGAGTGATCTTAGCATTATTAACTGCTTTGATGTTTAGAAGATTGATTTTTAAAACATCTCCGGCATATTTGATTGTAGAACTTCCACAATATCACATTCCACATTTAAACGTGGTCTTAAAAAATACATGGGAGAGAGTTTATGACTTTTTAAAGAAAGCAGGGACAGTTATAGTGTTTGGAGTAGTTTTAGTTTGGTTCCTGTCTGTCTATGGCCCATCGGGCTACTTGGGAGATGAGGTATTTAACAACCCAAATCTGATCGCTCATTCGTATGTGGCAATTATAGGAAAAATGCTAACTCCATTATTTGCTCCAATGGGATGGGATTGGAGGGCTTGTTCTGCATTAGTTTTTGGAATTATTGCAAAGGAAGTGGTTGTTGGAAGTTTGGCAATGTTATACGGAGCCGGAGAAAACCTCTCAAATGTTATTGCTCATGCATTTTCTCCAATATCGGCATATGCTTTTATGGCATTCTGCTTAATCTATCTCCCATGTATAGCAACACTTGCAGTCATCAAAAATGAAATTGGATGGAAATGGGCATTGTTTGCAGTTGCATATGAGATGATACTTGCATATGTAGTTGCTCTCTTAATATCAGTGATTGGGCATTTCTTGTTTGGATAAAAGGTGATTAATATGGATGTGAGAAGAGTAAGAAATATGGTTGCATCAGTATCTCTGATCTTTGGATGTTCGTTTATAATTTCAGGATTTGTGGAGATGGCATTGGGAGTTAGTAAGATATTGGGGATTAACATCTCTCTCCCATTATTTGTAGGAGATGTATTTGGGGGTTTGGCACTTTTAGCTGTGGGGATAACATATATTATAGGCATGAAAAAGGCGATTTATGGGGATATAAGAGCAGTTTCTTATCTGTTTACTGCTTCTATTGTAGGATTAGGAATTGGAATTGTTGCTTTTTTGGTTTTAATTTCTCATGGCATTGGGTTTTTATTGGGTTTTGAGGAGTGGAATCTTTTAAAAGGTATTACGATATATTTGATCTTGGGCATTCTTGCAATTATTCCCTACAAAATCTCAGAAGCGATAAGAACTGAGTCCATCTAATTTAAGATCAGCCAAAAATCAAATTAACAAGAAAAAATATTTAACTAATAAAAATAAATATAAAAATAAAAAATGTAGTTAAGTTAAATAACCATCTCATCCTCCTTTGAAAAGACAAGTTCATACAACTTCTTTATTGGGATAGAATATTTTTCCGATATTTTTTTTAGGTCTTCAAATTCTGGTTTTTTTGATATTACTTCACCATCAACTTTTCCAATCTTTATTCTAACATCCTCACCAAATAATTTAACGGTTTCAAAACTCCTCTCTGAAACGATCCTCTCTACATTATAGATTCTAACCCCCAAACTTCCAGTTTCTCTCATTATACTTTTGGCAACTTCATTTACTTTATCTTCATCGACTATCGCTTTTATTGTGTATGCGGGTCGATTCTTCTTCATATACGTTGGAATAAAGTGTAGATCTCTAACTTTTCCTTTTAACTTATCTTGCAGATGGCCAAGTATCTCTCCAGGAACGTCATCTACATTACTCTCTAATACAAACACCCTCTTTAAATCTATCTTTTCAACTTTAAAAACCCTTAACGCATTTAGTATTTCAAGATCTTTATCTCCTGCTCCATAGGAAACATTTTTTATAACCATAGATCTTCCATTAACCAATTTTGGGTTAATATATTTTAAAATCGACGCACCTGTGGGTGTGGTTAACTCCTCATTTACATCTGAGAAGAACGTCTTTAAATCTTTTAATATTTCAGCTGTCGCTGGGGCGGGAACTGGCATTAGACCGTGTTTAGTTTTTACAAAGCCCCCTCCAAGGTTAATTGGTTTATAAAGGCAGTTATCTTTTAGTTGAAGTTTGTTTATAATGTAAGATGCCCCTATAACATCTACAACTGTATCGTAGTTTCCAACCTCATGAAAGTGAACTTTTTCAATATCGACATCATGAACTTTTGATTCAGCCCCAGCGAGTATTTTTAGGATTTCCAATGAAGATATTTTTACATTTTTGGGAATATCTGAAGTTTTTATTAAGTTTTTAATGTCTTTATAGGTTTTTATATTATAACTTTCTTTTTTTGGAATGATATTTATCTTATTTGCTAATATATGGCATTTTTTTACCTTTTTTACTTCTATATCCACATCTATAACTTTTTTTATAGTTTTGATCATCTCCTCCCTATCCACAAAATCGATCATTGCAGATATAAACATATCTCCGCTGATACCCGAGAACGGATCCAATAAGAACATAATCACCACATTACTTTACATTTTGCTGAATTTTGCTATAAAAAATAATAAATAATAAAATATATAAAATTATATAAAAGTTATTATGTAAATAGTATAATTATAAACATTGTTATGATTATGTATGTAAGTTATAGATTTTTAATATTACAGATATGTTATTTTCTATTTTTCTATTTTTTATTTATTTTATCCCTACAAACATCATATATTCACATTATCTAATACTTACATCTAACCCAATGAACCAATTCCCAGTATTCTGATCTTAGCACTTCCATCCACTAAACAGAACTTGTCCTCTTTATCGTAAACTACCTTTTTTTGAAGTGAAATTTCCAGTTTTTTGTCATCTACTTTCTCAACCACGCAAGGAACACTTTGCAGTCCTACAATAATTTGATAGTGTTCTCCCTCTTTTACGCTTTTTTGCATGAAAGGATTCCAGTTCATATTCAAGGTTAAAGCATCTGCAACACCTAACTCTCCATTAGATAAGATCATTCCTCTATCCAAATCGTCAGTCGATACTCCTTTCAAAGCCAAACCTACTCTATTTCCAGCTTTTGCTTCTTTAAAATCGTTATCGTGAATCTGTATACTTCTAACCATTGCAACATTGTCTGTCGGATAGACCCTAAGCTCATCATGAACCTTCACTGTTCCTGTTTCCACTTTTCCCAGCACTACTGTCCCAACACTTCTTACAGTGAAGTAGTGATCAATTGGTATTTTAATTGGAGCAGAGTAATCTCTCTCAATTTCTAAATTTATCATCTTCTCTCTGAGGGTTATAAAATCTTTCTCCATTATATCGAAATTTTTCATTGTTGTCTGAGAAATAATGTTCTTTAACATTTCCAAGTCCACATACTCTCCAATAACAAAACTTCCTCTATCAACTCCAAACATATCCAATGCTAAAAGTGTCTCTCCCAATTCTCCTGTTATCTCATTTATAAAAACTAATGCGTAGTCCATCATATTTATACAGTATATTAAAGGATTTATTCTATCAGGATACCTTGTTGGTTCAACATAACAGATTGCCTTTTCTCCCTGCTTGTAGTTGTATAGTGTTATATCTGTTGAAGTTCCTTTTTTTCCTAATTCTTTTCCTACGCCTTCAATATGTCCAAACAACCCTACTGTTAAACCTTCCATCTAATCACCTAAACTGAATAATTTTCGATTGTTTAATTTCTTTTTTCTGTTTTATTAATTTTCTAATCTTAGTCCAGAATTTTATACAAGGTAGTTCTCTCTTTAGGAATAAGCCCAACTCTCCTGATCATGTCTTTAATTTCCTCAACACTCATATAAACCCCATGCTCTGCCCCTGCACTTTTTGAGATATTCTCTTCTATTAAAGTGCCACCAACATCGTTGGCTCCACATCTTAAAGCAACTTGAACCATCTTTTTTCCTAACTTTACCCACGATGCTTGAATATTTCTTAAAATGCCATTAAAAATAATTCTACTAATCGCAAAAACTTTCAAGTCCTCAATTCCTGTAGCTCCAGCTCTTGCTCTTCCCTCTCTATAAATTGGGGCATATTTATGCATAAATGATAAAGGAACGAATTCAGTAAAGCCATTTGTCTCTTGCTGAATTTCTTTAATTATAAAAAGATGATTAACCCAGTGCTTATATTCATCAATATGTCCATACATCATGGTTGCAGTTGTAGGAATTCCTAATTTATGCGCCTCCTTAATTATATAAATCCATTCTCTTGTTTTTAATTTATTAGGGCATAGTTCTTTCCTAATTTCATCATCTAAAATCTCCGCCGCAGTTCCTGGCATGCTGTTTAAGCCATTCTCCTTCAATATCTTTAATGCTTCTTTTATAGTTAAGCCAGCATTTTCAGCTCCGAAGTAAACTTCCATTGGAGAGAATGCGTGTATATGTATATCCCCATAGGGTTTCGTTGCTTCATGAACTGCCCTTAAAATCTCTGCTTGATAATAAGTATCAATTTTTGGATGTAAGCCCCCTTGAATACACACCTCCGTGCATCCGAGTTTTTTTGCTTCAACTGCCCTCTTAGCAATCTCATCGATATTTAAAAAATATGCCTTTTTATCAGTTTCATTTGCTTTAAATGCACAGAATTTGCAGTTTCCAGTGCAGATATTTGTGAAGTTTATATTTCTGTTAACCACATAGGTAATGATTTTTCCGACACTCTCTTTTCTTAACTCGTCTGCTAATTTGAATAGATCAAATATGTATTCATCATCCTCAAATAACTCTAATGCTTCTTTTTTTGATATTTCTCTCTCTTTAAATTTTTCTAAATCCATGATCTCATCCCTTGGAGTAGTATTCTTCAGTTATTTTTAATCCATCATCATCTTCTATTTTATAATGGAAGCAAGAATAATAACCTTCATGGCATGCAACTCCCTTCTGCTCAACTATAAATAATAAAGCATCTCCATCGCAGTCCCTATAAAATTTTATTAATTTTTGGACATTTCCACTTTCCTCTCCTTTTCTCCATAACTTTTTTCTACTTGTTGAATAGTAATGCATATATCCTGTCTCCAACGTCTTTTTTAATGCCTCTTCATTCATAAACGCAACCATTAATACATTCTTATTTCCATCGCAAGTTATTGCTAAAATTAACCTCTCTCCATCTATATCTCTGAATTTTAAATTTAGTTTTTTTATTGTCTCTTCTACATTCATAAAATCACCTAAATATGATACTAAATAAAATTAAAATTTAAGATTTGGTAGAATTATTTTTTATACATGCACCATATTTTATGTGTATTGTATCATTTACTTACAATCCATTTAAACGATTAGAAAATCTTGTATCCGATATTATTTACCTTGGTTATAATTATATCTCCATAAACTCCATATTTATCAAAAACATTATTAACTTTTTCAATGATTAATTTTTTATCTCCAAAGGCATAAATTGTTGGACCAAAGCTTGAAAGTCCTGCATAAACATCTTTATGCAATTCGTTAATTAAATTTTTAACAATATCTGATTGTAAAGAGAGCTCAACTTTTTTAAATCCAAGATATTGAAGTTTATTAACAACTTCTCCAAAATCATCCAAATTTTTTTCAACAACTGCCGGCATCATCTTCATTAAAACTAAATGGCAGATTTTTTCAACGTCATTTAAAGGAACTGGGCAGTATTTTTTAAATATGTCTACTTCTTTTTTCCCATAAACATGCTCTCCTTTTGGAATTATTAATACAACATCCCAATCAAACTCATGTCTAAATATTATTGGTGCTGGTTTAACCCCTTTTGAAGCTGAAGAGGGTTTAAAATCCTCTTTATCTTTACCTTTACCGAAACTATGCCCTCCATCAATTAAAAATCCTCCATACTCAAAAGCTCCTATTCCAATACCTGAAGTTCCTCCTCTACCTGCAATCTTGGCAATTTCATATCCGTTTAGGTCTCTGTTGTAGAGTTTTGAGATTAATTTCCCAATACCTAACGCTAACTGGGTGCCACTACCTAAACCAGAATGGGCAGGAAATAAGGACGTTATTTTCAAGTCCACCCCATTTTCATTGATAAAATTTAAGATCCTTTCTGCAATCGTTTTTGCTCTTTGTTTTATGGATAAGAGGTATTCTTCTCCAAATTTTTCAATCAAATTTTTTTCAAATTCAATAGATATATCATTACTTTCTTTTCCTTTAATTTTTATATTCGGTTCTTCCAAGGATAAACCAATTCCTCCATCAACTCTTCCAATAGATCCGTTCAAATCAATTAAACCCATGTGAATTCTTGAAGGGGTTTGAATTCTCATGATCTCACCGTGTTTTTATTAAAAATATTAAATAATATAATATTATTAAAATATTTTACTTTAAATATATGACGTAAAGAAAGTTGTTTTGTTTAACGTTGTCTATTTTAAGTGATCGGCTACATTGATATGATTTTAACAGTATTTTAACAACTTAATGTTTAATATATAATTAAATAAAAACAATTCAATAAAAATAATTTTATTGGACACATTAAAAATTATTTAAATTTTAATTTAAATTTGAAAAGTAATTAATGGATTTTCGTTATTAAACTAATGCTTCTATTATATCTCCTCTTGTTATTATTCCGATGAGTTTCCCGTCTTCATCAACTACTGGCAATCTTTTTATTTTATGTTCAACCATCAATTTTGCAGCGTCGTTTATAGTCATGTCTGGCTTTGCAACCACTACATCTTTTGTCATCACATCTTTGACTTTTGTTTTTAGGGCTTTTTTTAGATCCTCTTTAAATTCTTCTATTTTTATAGCAGTTTTAAGTGGAAGTTCTATCAAGTCCAAAGGAGATGGGAGAATTAGATTCAAGTCCTCGTCATGGGTCGTAAGTGTTTTTATTATATCACTTTCAGATATGATTCCAACCAATTCTCCATCATCGTTTAATACAGGAGCCCCGCTTATTCTCTTTTCTCTAAATAGTTTTATTACCTCTGTTAAGTCATCATTATCCTTTACTGTTATTGGTTTTTTCATAACGTCTTTTACTAACATAAAGATCACCATAATGGACTAATTATTAAATTTTTAATTTTTTAATTATTAAACTAATAATATTGTGTATTATTAATTTTAAAATTTGTGATTTAGTTTTAAATCTGATTATTGGCAATTGATCATTTAAGTTATTGACTTGTAATCAATTATTCCATCAATTTAACTATTCTAATTTTTAGTATATTAAATAATTGTCAATATCAAGCCCCAACTCATTACATATTTCTTTTAACTGCTCATATAGATTTTTATCAATTTCAAATCCATCTTTCCTTTTCATTTTATTTCTTTCCTCTATTTCTCCAGGGATCAATATTTCAAAGCCCTCTGCTGGTTCTGATGTTTTAATCTCTTCTAACAATTCATCAACCTTTCTTTTAAATTCCTCTTTTCCCATAAAAAATTCAGGATTTATAACAATAAATAAATCCCCTTTGGTGCATTTTTCCTCGGGATTTGCTGTTCCTTTAACTTTGGTTCCTACCTCAGCTCCTCCAATGGCAGATAACATTTCAATGGCTAACGCTAAACCATATCCCTTAGGCCCTCCAAACGGAAGTATACAGCCCTCCAATGCCTTGACAGGATCTGTCGTTGGCTTTCCATCTTTATCCACAGCACAACCTTCTGGAATATTTAATTTTTTTCTCAGTGCTTCTAAAATCTTTCCTCTTGCAATTGAAGCAGTGGCCATATCCAAGGAGAACTTATATTTATTGCCTTTAAAAGCGATGGCTATGGGGTTTGTTCCTAAAATTTTCTCTTTACCTCCAAAAGGAGCCATAGCTGGTTCTGTATTTGTTATTGTTATCCCGATCATATCGTTATTCATAGCTAATTCTGAATAATAGCCAGCGATACCAAAATGATTGGCATTTCTTGTAGCAACAACCCCAACTCCAACATTTTTTGCTTTTTTTATTGCTAATTCCATCGCTTTTTTCCCTATAACTTGCCCCAAGCCAAGATCTCCATCTATCACTGCTGTTGCAGGACTTTCTTTAACAACTTTTATGTTTGGCTTTGGGTTTATATTTCCAACTTTTAAAGCAGTTATATATTGTGGAAATCTTCCGATTCCATGCGATGTAAAACCCTTCAAATCCGCGTCAACAAAAACCTCTGCTGTTATTTTTGCATCTTCTTCTGGAATATCAAATTTCTTTAAAACGTCAATTATTAGTTTTTTTTCACTTTCTGGTGTTAAGATCATCGTATCCCTCCCATCATATCTCTTTACTGAACTTTTTATTTTTTATAAGGTTTTATTATGTTTTAATAATTCTTAATAATTTAATTATTTTTAATATTTTTTAGTATTTCACTTAAAATTTCCATATCCATATATCTAATTGTATTCAACTTAGAGACATTTATGGTTTTACATAGGACATGTTGTAGTATACAATATCTCCATCAGCATCAACAATTGCAATTAATAATTTCTTTCTAACAGAGTGGGCCACTCTAACAAATCCTGTTAGTTCACTTAGTAAAAGAGAACAATCTTCTGAAAATACCTTTACTAAGTAGACAGAATGTTCTTTTTCAATGTTTGCTCCTCTTTCATAAAGCCGAAAATCTGCTCCATACTTTAAACCGGTTTTTACAATATAACCTCTTGTTCTTAGATCTTTATAAACTAAGTATTTTAAACATAGTTTTTCTTCCACAGTTCTTGCATACTCATATAACTCTTCAAAACTTATAATTTTTTTATTTTTATCTTTTACTTCAATCCACCCTAAATTCATCAAGTAAAGTGCCTCTACCAAAGATAGGGATAAGAAATTACCTTCTAAATTTCCATAATGTTTCGCTGATAACTTTGAAATACCGTTCTTATCAAAAACTATCACCCTATCTCCATCCAATAGTCCAACAATCTTTTTGGCCATATTATCTCTCACCAACCTTATTAATGTGTTATAAACAAGCAAATAATGGTTAAAAATGAAATAAATAATATGCGGTTTTAAGCAATTAAATCAAAAAATTAAAATTCGAAAATCTAAGAAACAAGATCAAACAATTAAAAAATTAAAAATTAAACAAATATAAAGCCCACGTATAAAATAAATATAAACGAATCTATGCTCTAATTATCTTATTATTACAATACCCCTTCTAATAAATATCTACTCATTCTTAAACATTAAACAAAAAACTATACCTATGATAATGAATAAAATACTTAACCTACTTCCGTTAAAATACAATATTCAATATGAGATTCTAAAAACCAAAACTATACAATAAAATCTGCACTTATAGTTCAACAAGGTGAAATTTAATGATATTCCATCCAAGACCTTCACCAATAGCTGCTGCAATGTATCAACTTAGGGACTTAGGTGTTGATGCTATAATTTTACATGGCCCAAGTGGTTGTTGTTTCAGAACTGCACGACTTTTAGAGTTAGATGGAGTTAGGGTTTTTACAAGCAATATTGATGAAAATGCCATTGTTTTTGGAGCTTCAGAAAACTTAAAAAAAGCCCTGGATTATGCAATTGAATATTTAAAAAGAGAATTAAATAAAGAACAGCCAATGATCGGTATCGTTGGAACGTGTGCGAGCATGATTATTGGAGAGGATTTATGGGAATTTATAGATGATGATAGAGCAACAATTATCCCAGTTGAAGTGCATAGCGGTAGTGGAGATAACACAGTTGGGGCAATAAAGGCAATGGAGTCAGCTTTAAAATTAGGCATTATTGATGAGAAAGAGTTTGAGAGACAGAAGTTTTTATTAAAAAAAGCGACAGAGGTTGAAAAAAAGAGGGGAATGGCAAAGAAAGAATATATAAAGCCAAGTTATGATGATGATTTAAATGAAGCAATCAACGTATTAAAAAATTTAAAAGAAAAAAATGGAAAAATAGCATGTGTGTTGAATGCTAAGAAAGAGACCGCCTATTTATTTGCTCATCCTCTAATTGTATTAAATAAGTATTTTAACTGTATAAATATTGCAAATTTGGATATAAATAAAGGACTTCCAAAGATAAGGAAAGATGCACAAAATATATTAAAAAGGTTTAATGTAGATTATACTATCGGAGGTTTAGATGAGTATGCAATAACTGGAGAGAAGGCAGTTGAAATATTAAAAAATTTGGATGTTGATGCAGTTATTGTCTCTGGTGTTCCTCACGCTTTACCAATTGAAAAAATAGACAAAAATATAATAAAGATAGGTATAAGTGATGGACCAAGAACCTATCATCCAATAAAGGAAATTTATGATTATGCAATTGTTGAATTAGATGCACATGCAAAGGTTTTAGGAAAAAGAGATATTGTTAAGTCAAGATTTGGAGAGATTTTGGATTATATGTTAAGAGGCACTGCCGAGCATTAGCGAGGCAATACATGCATAGGAGCAAAGCTCCTATCAGATGAAATCCTACGGATTTCATTACTCGCCCATGGGCGATTACTATACCTCAGAGTGGGGCTTCACTTCGTTCAGCCCCACTGTAATCTAAGAGGCATTTACTTCCGTTAAGAAGTAAATGCATCCCGGGTATCCCAATAGGGCGGAGCCCTATGGAGAGACATTGTTAAGTCAAGATTTGGAGAGATTTTGGATTATGCATTAGAATAAAGTTAGGGATTATATTGATCTATAAAAATTTTTGGTGATAATAATGGAGAAACCATGGGTAGAGAAGTATAGACCAAAGACATTGGATGATATTGTTGGACAGGATGAAATAGTAAAGAGATTAAAGAAATATGTTGAAAAAAAGAGCATGCCGCATTTATTATTTAGCGGACCTCCAGGGGTTGGAAAATGCCTAACAGGAGATACAAAGGTTATTGTGAATGGAAAAATTAGAGAGATTGGAGATGTTGTTGAAAAGATAAGCAATGGAAAATTTGGAGCAACTTTAACCAACAACTTAAAAGTTTTAGGAATTGATGAAGATGGAAAAATCAGAGAGTTCGATGTGCAGTATGTTTATAAAGATAAAACCAACACTTTGATAAAAATAAAAACCAAAATGGGTAGAGAGTTGAAGGTAACTACTTATCATCCTTTATTAATAAACAACAAAAATGGAGAAATAAAATGGGAAAAGGTAGAGAACTTAAAAGTTGGAGATAAGTTAGCAGTTCCATGTAATATTATTTATAAAAAAGATGGTTTTGTCTTTAAAGATGAAAAATTAAAAGGAAAAGGTTTAATTATAAATGAAAATATATTAAACTATTTATCAGAAAAATTAAATTTAGATGTTGATTTAGGTAGAGATGTTTTAAAAGAAATTCTCTACAAATTAGAGTCAATAGATGGCAATATAGATGATAAGTTAAGGGATGCAATATTATATCTTATATTCTTACATGAAAATCAACTATATTGGGACGAAATTGTTGAAATTGAACAATTAAATGGTGAATTCACAATCTATGACTTACATGTTCCAAAATATCACAACTTTATAGGTGGGAATTTACCAACTATACTGCATAATACAACCGCTGCTTTATGTTTAGCAAGGGACTTATTTGGAGAAAATTGGAGAGACAACTTTTTAGAACTAAACGCGTCAGATGAAAGAGGGATAGATGTAATTAGAACAAAAGTTAAGGACTTTGCGAGAACTAAGCCAATTGGGGATGTTCCATTTAAAATTATATTCTTAGATGAGAGTGATGCATTAACAGCAGATGCACAAAACGCTTTAAGAAGAACTATGGAGAAATATTCAGATGTAGCTCGTTTCATCTTGAGTTGCAACTATCCAAGCAAGATCATTCCTCCAATTCAATCAAGATGTGCAATATTTAGGTTTTCTCCATTAAAAAAGGAGGATATTGCCAAAAAGCTCAAAGAGATTGCTGAAAAAGAAGGTTTGAATTTAACTGAGAGTGGTTTAGATGCAATAATCTATGTTTCTGAAGGAGATATGAGAAAGGCAATAAATGTTTTGCAGACAGCAGCAGCTTTGAGTGATGTTATAGATGATGAGATTGTTTATAAGGTCTCATCAAGGGCAAGACCTGAGGAAGTTAAAAAGATGATGGAATTAGCTTTAAATGGAAAGTTTATTGAAGCAAGGGATTTATTGTATAAGCTTATGGTCGAATGGGGAATGAGTGGAGAGGATATATTGAATCAGATGTTTAGAGAGATAAATAATTTAGATATTGATGAAAGGAAGAAGGTTGAGTTAGCAGATGCTATTGGAGAGACCGACTTTAGAATAGTTGAAGGAGCTAATGAGCGAATTCAGTTGAGTGCATTGCTTGCCAAGATGGCTTTAATGGGAAAGTAATTTAAGAGGTATTGTCGAGCGTAGCGAGGCAATGCATCCCCGGGTATACCAATAGGGCGGAGCCCTATGGAATGAAAGAATTCAGTTAAGTGCTTTATTGGCTAAGATGGCTCTAATGGGAAAATAGATTTTTAAATTTATTTAAATTTGACAACTTTACTTTTTTCTTTTTTTTTATTTTCCATTTTGATATAAGTAAAAAAGAAGTATATAAAAATCTTTTAAATTAATATGTGTTTTGGAATTATTTATTGTTATAAGAGTTTAAACATTGAGGAATAAGAAAAACATTTTAATGGTGAAGTTATGAACATACTTTTAATGGGCGGAACTAAGGATAGTGTTGAGATTGGAAAAAATATTAAAAGATTAGAGGAGTTGTGTGATCTATTTATTGTTTATA